>CAZNFJ010000005.1:0-58537 GCA_964572685.1 uncultured Legionellaceae bacterium | reverse complement strand
CCTTTCTAATCTTAAATCCCACTTCAATTTATTCAAAAATGGCTAAAGTCGAGATAAATTTAATGACAATAGATTTTTGGTGTAAAACTTACCTTGCAAATTAAATCATAAGCGAAAAAAGATTTTTTTTTAGACAGAAATTTATTAAGTGTTATAAAAAATTATGAGCGAATAGGTTTTATTATCTCAAATTCGAGTGCCCATTTCTAGTAATGGTTGATATATCATCCAAAGGGTTGAGCCCGCGAGGATTGCAATAAAAAATAGTAAAATCGGCTGCAGATATCGTTCAATACCTTGAAGTTGTTTCTGTAAACATTGATGAAAATATTGACTTAACTTTTCAAACACTTCTTGGTGATGAAAAAAAGGTAGATATTGTTGTATGATGGGTGGTATGTTTTTAAAACAATCTTCAAGTGTGGTACCCATTCGAATTTGTCGAATGGTGTATTGAATCCAATCGATTTGATGTAGGTTTTTAAAATGATGCTCAATGATTTCTAAGCTTTGAATATCACTTATCCCCATCTCTCGTCCCATATGCATGCAGGTAGACCATATCCACCAGTCCAGATTTTGTTTGAATGACCATCGTTGAATCATGGGTTTTCGAAATAGAAAGATAAAAAACAAAGGAATCAAGATAAGAGTCCATTCTCGATGATGAACGTGTGTGGGACCTCCTAGTTGTTCGGCAAGTGCTTGATATTCGGGAAGCGTAGTTTGGGCAAAGAATAAAATAAATAGCCCCCAAATGATACATAAAAAAAGTGGATAACTGCATTGTGTATAAATCCGTTGCATCATTTCTTTTCTTTTTTTTTCATGTTGTACCCATGTATTCATCAGCTTAAAAAAATCTCCACTTTGTTCTGCAACTTGAACAAATGTTATTGTCATTTGACAAAAGTAATCTTTCACGGTGGCAATACTTTGGCTTAAATTAAAACCTTGCTCGATTTGTGCATAAATTTTATGAAGTATCCAGTGTGGCATCTTACTATGCTTTGTTATTTTCATGAGCGTAAGACTTTGAATGATTGAAAATCCCATTTGATGCAACTGAAACAATTGTTCGAAAAAATCTAGAGAGGATTTTTGAATTTGTTTTTTTTCAATCCATTGATAAAAAATATTCAAGAGGGTAACTCCACATAATCAATCAGTTTTCTTTCGTATAAATCAAATAACTGTGTTTGAAAATTGCCTTGAATATGAAATGGTTTTTGATCGAGTTCGAGGAATTCAAAAATAGCCACTTGACCGCCATTATTTTTAGGAATAAGTTTTTGAGCTATGATTAAATGCAGGTTTTCTTCAATATCATGCGCATCTATTCCTAAATGTTTTAGTCTATCGAGACTACTTAAACAATCCGGGGAATGCAGACTACTCAATACCAGATGTCCGGTTTGTGCCGCCTCAATGGTTAAATGTGCGGTCTCACTATCGCGTATTTCTCCAATGAGGATAATGTCGGGATCTTGTCTTAATACGGTTCTTAAAGTCTGGGTTAAATTAAAACCTTGTTTTTGACAAATTTCTACCTGGTTGATGGCTGGGTAGGGAATTTCAATGGGGTCTTCAATGCTCACGATATTTTGTTGTTCATGATTGAGGTATTGCAAGGCCGTATAGAGTGTTGTGGTTTTTCCACTACCGGTTGGACCATTGACCAGGATGAGTCCTTGGGAATAGCTGAGATGTTTTTCAAAGATAGCCGCTTGACTGTCATTCATGCCTAAATCAGACCAGGATGCATTTTCAAAGGGGTGTTGTAATAAACGTACTACCAATTTTTCACCATAAAGCACAGGACAAGTGCTCAAGCGACAGGGAATACTTTGTTGTTTGTGGTTATGTTGCCAAAGCCATTGGCCATCCTGTGGTTTCTTTTGCTCGCAGATTTGAAAATGTGCCAACGCTTTGAAGCGGTGCATAATTTTTTTTAATACATCTGGGGAAATTGTTCCGTAGGTGTGCAATTGTCCTTGATAACGAATACGTAGTCGGTGGTTTTGAAAAACAGGTTCAAAATGTAAATCGGATGCTCGAAGATCTAGGCAATCATCAAATAATATATCCATAGCATGCAAAACATCGCGAGTTTCGATTGACGAGGGTTGGTGAGGCATGGTTTCTCCTTTTAGATGCCTGAAGCCGAATTATAACGAGGGATTTTAAAATTCACAAGCGCATCAAATACAATAGGTTTCATCTGGTTGAACAAAATATGATTTTAACCTGGACTGCAAGGAGGAAAACCATGTGAGTCTACTCACATGTCACAAATAATTTCCGCAACCTCTAAAAATTTGCAAACAGAACTTGCTTCTTAAACTAGACAATTTTAGTTTTTGAGCCAATCGTCATTCCTGTCCAGAAGCACAACATGTCTTTGATAGACAATATGGTTTAGTCATCGGAGCATGAGATTAAAATTTTGTGCGGTCTCTTACACGTGGATTGGGTAAATCACCAAAATACTCTATTAAACCATTAGATATTTGATCATAACTGACTGCTAATTAAAAGGTTTTGGTGATCTTGCTCTGGGAGGAAAACTTTCATCCCTTTCGTAATTATGATAAAAACATAGTATGGAGATGTTAAAAGTGTGATGGCCCCATGGATTTGACTTTGAAGTTTAAAAAATATGAGCAATGGTTTTTAAGTGCTTCTGGTAAGCGTCTTGAACAAGAATTATTGCAGGTTTTACGTCAAATTGATTTTTCAGATTGGAAAGGACGTTTTCTTCAAATAGGTTCTAGTGGAGAGAATCCATGGCTTTCTGATTTGGATTTCGCCTCGAAATGGTTGCTTTTGCCCCACGATAAAAAAAATGTGGATATCATTGCTTATCCTCATGAAATTCCACTGCCGTCTCATATTCTGGATGTCATTTTTGCTCCTTTTGTGCTGGACTTGGGAGTTGATGTAGAAAAATTTTTATTTGAAATTGATAGAGTTTTATCATCGATGGGGGTGGTTGTTTTGATAGGACTTAATCCCACCGGCGTTTGGCGATTGTCACGGTTTTTTTCCTGGTCTAAAAAAAATTGGTATCAATCTAAACAAAGTTGCTCTGCTTGGCAGCTTAAAAAATCTTTACAAAAATTGGATTATCAGTGTTTACAGTTGGATTTTTTTTATTATATTCCTCCTGTACAACATCCCGTGATGATTCGATATTTTAATTGGGTGAATCGGCTTTCGAGGATGATAGCTTTGTATCCTCCGAGTTTTTATGTTTTGATGATGCAAAAAAATGAATCAGGGCTTTTGCCTGTTGAGAAAAGAATTTTGTGTGAGTATAATATCAGGTTCTGATCTTTTTATTTGTTGATGGGTGAGTGTTAAAAACATGTTATTCCGAATCAGTTTTTCCTATTTGGATTCCATTTATGAAGTTTATGCCAAACAAGTAACTGAAAGTGATATGTTTGGCTTTATTTTGATTGAAGACTTTGTCTTTGGTGAGCAGAGTGGATTGGTGGTGGATCCTTCCGAGGAAAAATTAAAACTAGAACTTCAGGGCGTCACCCGAATTTACATACCATCGCATGCCATACATCGTATTGATGAGGTCGAAAAACAAGGTGTTGCTAAAATCAAGGATGGTAAATTATCTAGCAAGGTTGCTGTGTTTCCATTATCCAAGGATAACCCAAAATGATAAAAGATATTCACAATCTTTATGCTAAATCATCTTTAATGTATTCTTCTCAAGATATTCAAACCAGTCTAGATCGCATGGCCAAAGAAATTGAGGCGCAAATGAGCGATAAAGATCCGGTTGTGGTTTGTGTGATGACAGGTGGCTTGGTGACAACAGGGCACCTGGTAACGCGTCTTAATTTTCATTTACAAATGGATTATGTGCATGCCACTCGTTACCAAGGTGAAATGGAAGGTGGACAATTAGAATGGATTGCTCGGCCTCGAACCAATCTTGAGGGTCGAACCGTTTTAATTGTTGATGACATCTTGGATGCGGGAATTACCTTGGCAGAAATTAAAAAAGCATTTTTGGAACAAGGCGCCAAAGAGGTTTATACGGCTGTTCTGATTGATAAAATTCGTGAACGTCCTGCAGAAGGTTTACAAAAAGCTGATTTTGTAGGTTTGAACATTAAAGATCATTTTATTTTTGGTTTTGGTTTAGATTACAAAGGCTATTTGCGCAATACTTCTGGTATTTATCAGGTTAATGCTTAATCGCATTAACCATAGTTTGATATTTTTCTCTTTTGAAATAGACTCAACTCCGTTGAAATTTCGTGATACAAATCATCAATCCAATGGGGTTGGGCTATGCGACTGGTGAGAGGTTTCTGTACCCTTAAATCATTGGGTGCAATAATGACCTTGGTGTGTGCAAGGCCAACCCGACGAACCAAGGTAAACATCTGATCGATGGCTTTATCACCAATGGCTAAACATCCCACCGAAAGATTCTTACCATGCAAAAAGATATCACCACCTAGTTTTGTGCGACCGTCACGTAAGGCATGCAGTCTATCAAACTGGTTGGGGTAATTGATTTGCATGGAAAGATGCATTTGACTATAGGGGTTAAACATTGTGAGGCGGTACACGCCTTCAGGAATTTGTCTATCATGTTCACGAAGTTTGGGACCAAGTCGGCCACTAGATGCTGTCAGTTCATAAGTACGAATGTAGTGCCAGTGACTCTGTATGTCTTTTGCCCATAGTTCTAAGTGTTGTTCTTTTTTAAATGCAAGTAGTGCAATATCTTTGGGTGGGTAACTAACATGAGCTTTTTGAAAGTATTTTTTTAATTCAGGTTCTGTTCGCAGTCCATAACGTTGAACAGCATGATCGATGGCTTGATCCCAATTTCTTTTAGGTGCCATGGCCTGAGTTTGATAAGGTAGAAGCGAGGCTATGAAGCAGCCTAGGAAGGCACTTCGGTAGACAGAGCAACGATTTTGCATTTTTGTTTTCATTTTATTCACCATGAGTAAGACATATGGCTGATTGCAAAAAACATAAATATACATTTTTATAAAAAAATAATCAAATTAAATTTTATTTTACAACCTCTTTCTTCCATAACACCGCAAAATGCAAGCCATGTCAATGATTTTTCTTTAAAAATTAAATCACAAAGAATACTTTTAATTAAATTTTTATACTGCTAAAATTAAATTTAAACGTATTGCCTTATTACAAGGAAAGACAATGGCATGGAAATGGATTTGTTGCTGTTTGTTGTGGCCTTTAGTCAGTTTCTCGGATTCTAAAAGTGTCTATGGGCAACGTTATTGCGAGATTGTGTCAAGCAGTAATTATGCTGATTTTAATGTTTATAATACCTATGGTCTTAATGATTGTCCAAAACACTGGTGGAGTGGTTTGAAAGATCAATTTATACAAAAAAAATATCATTTTAGGTTTGTGCACTTGAATGGACCACGGATTTGGTTGATTGATGGTATTTCAAAGGACTATTCGCAATCCTCAATAGAAAATATTGAGGGACAGCGATTAAGAAAAGTGGCGAGTTTCCATCCTGATTTTAGTTCTATTATAAAACGTCACGGTCCATATACCGATTATTTGATTGAAAAAGATCATGAGTTCCAATTTAACAAAGGGCGTTTGGTATATGAGTTGATTAACCCTAAAGGTCAGGTGTATGTCTTACATTCCATTTCCCTTAAACATTATAATCAAACACCAGCCAATTTGAATCACCTGATGCACAATTTAAAATTGCCTCAAGGCTGGCATATTAAACAAGGTATCATTTCTGATGCCAAGGTCTTAAAACCAATTTCAAGACAAATTCATGTTATTCAGGATGATTATGAAAATACTTATCAATTGACTCAGAAAGATTTTCTTTAGGATATTTTCTTTTCGGAGGGGCTATTTGTTCCAAAACAAAAATATTTAGCTACATGCTCAATTTTTATTTTTTTGGCTATCGTTTAAATGTATATTGAGCGAATCAATGTCTAAAATATGTGAGGCGCGATGCCTTGAATTCAAATGATGTCTAATGAAATCCTTCTCATTAGTATCTATTATGTTTTTTTAGATTCAATCAAATCGACTTTCAATCATCGGGTATCCACACACATCACTGCTTTGATTAAAAAAAAACTACAAAGAGAGCTTATTGCCCCAAATGGAAACGCGCTCAGGGTGGATAATTTAGCTTATCATTTAAAAGATGCCATTGGTGGTGGGGGAGGGGCTTTTAACATCTCTTTTGATTTGAACTTTAGTCTATTTTTATTATTTGTTGGTTTTAATATTGTTGGACCTGTGTTTGTCGTCTTAGTATCTGAGACATCAATAGGTTGAATGTTTCTTGTAATATCTTGATAAGTGTTGTGGTTTTGACAATTGCTATTTAATTGCGATAATATTTTATCGAAAGATGATTCATTATCATCGGAAACATGACTATCTATCATAGCGGCACTTATATAATTGATTTGATAATATTTATGGGGCTCGTCTCTTTTTATTGCTAAAAGTCTTGCAACATGTTGTGGTTTTAAGTTTAGTGTATGATAAATTCTCAAATCCATATCGGTCATTTGTCTAATTAAAGTGCGATTGATTTCTATATTTAAAATATCGATGGGGTAGTCACGTAAATCAAAATCTTTGGGTGTTTCATGATTTGGCTCAGATAATGCAGCATAAATTTCCATGGCTCTTTCGAAATTTCTTTTGGTTTCTTTATCTAGCAAACTTGAAAATATCCATTGTATAAAAGAGTAGCTGTTGATGTATCGTTTGGCAAATATGCGGCTAGAGATATCATAGTCTTGCCATTGCTGGTAAACAAGTTCCGAACCTAAAGAAGTTATCCATGCTAAAGGCCAGTAAAACCAACTTTTTTTGAATTGATCCTTCATTTGATGATGCGCATTTTTGAGCATATCATGCGCAGATGCTATGTGACGTTGCTTGGGAGCGCTTTCAGATGTGTCGTAAGAATTAAAGGACATATAAATTGATCTTAAAATTAAGTCACAGTGTACAAATTATAGCACTTAATTTAAGTGTATTCAATCTATTAAACCGGATACCGAAAAATCTGTATGAAGGGTTCTATCAACAAAGCTAATAACCAATAAGCTTGATATTGAAAATGAAATTGTTTTTTTCTCATGAATAGCCAGATAAATTGCGCAATGAGCAAACCTGTTAGTAGTGGAATATTCATACTTTTTTGCAAATGTATCGATAGCAAATAGGTGGTAAGCATCCAGAAAATGCTAAAAAAGATATAAAAAAATTGATAAAGATGCATGTGATGGCGACTGATGGCTCTTAAAAGCAAATATTGAATGGCAAAAGTGCTCGAGAAAATAAATAGTGTAGAAGATGATAAAAGCCACGGACTTAAGCTGAGAGATATACATCCTAAAGCATATAAAAAAGATTTTTGTTTCTGAAAAATGCTATAGGTTAATCCTAAAATCAGAAGAGTCAACCATTGCCAACCATCAAATGCATAAAGCAAATAATGTTGGGTAAAAGGCATAAGCATAGGAATCTTTAACCATTCGACACGTTGATAGTGAATGGGAAAGAGTAAATTAAAAAAAATGAAGAACACAGTCAATAAAAGCACTATCACTTCACTCATGGTTAAGTGATATTCTTCTACAGTCGTTTGGGGAGTGATAGCATGCAGGATAGTAAATTTTTTTATGGTTTTTTGCCAGTATTGATTGATTTTTGTTGCATAACGAGAAACAACATAACGTCGAAATTGATAAGTAAGTTTTACCAGTAGAATGGGGATGATGAAAAAAATAAATATCCCTAATAAGATTTGTACCAAATATTTTTGAATATTCTCATGGCCACGACCGATGAGTACGCCGGGATAAAAAAATAAAATTGACCAACCGACTGCTGATAGACTATTGGCAATGATAAAATGATGAATTTTCATATTGAGCATGCCTGCAATTGCAGGGACGATTGCTCGAATAGGTCCAATGAATCTTGCAAAAAAAACACTTTTGGCGCCATGTCTTTTAAAAAAATGTTCGCCATAGGCGATGGTTTGCGGATATTTTTTGAAAATTATAAAATCTTTTAGTTGTTCCTTGAAGTGCCTTCCAACAAAAAAGCTCGCAAAATCTCCCCCAATGGCACCCAAAATTGCTGCTATTAGCGTTGGGTAAAGGGGAATGATATTCGCACCTGCCAGTGTGCCAATGGCTGTGATGGCAAGAGAACCTGGAATAACGCCACCAATAAAAATCATGGATTCAGCAAAAGCCATGATGAAACTAAAGATCACACCCCAGTCTGGATGAGCGCTTAACCAATAATGCAAAGACTCTAGGTTGAACATGAGACATCCTTGAAGAGCTTATCCTGATGTAGGAATTGAAATAGACTTTCAATCAATTGATTTTTGACGTCCTGGATTTGAGTATTGGGTGAAAATGTGTGAATTTGTGTCATTTTCATTTTGTCATATCCACATGGATTAATGTCTTGAAAAGGCGTTAAATCCATGTTGACGTTTAAAGACAGACCATGATAACTGCAATGATTTTTGATGCGAAGGCCAAGAGAAGCAATCTTGTGTCCTTCTACATAGACACCTGGGGCGCCACAAAGCGTATGCCCTAAGATATTGTAGGATTGCAAAATATCGATGGTGAGTTGTTCAATCCCTTGCACCAGCTGTTTGATACCAATTTGGTTTTGTTGACAATTGAGTAAAAAATATGCCACAAGTTGCCCTGGGCCATGGTAAGTTACTTGACCACCTCTGTCCGATTGTACGATGGGAATATTTCCGCGATGGAAGACATGCTCGGGTTTTCCGGCTTGTCCTTGAGTAAAAACCGGGTGATGTTCCAATAGCCAGATTTCATCACAGGTATTATCATTTCGATGAAGGGTAAAGTCTTTCATGCTCTCAAAGACTTCTTTATAATCTCTTATCCCTAAATCACGAATGATCAACATTACAGCACCATTTTGACGTTCGGATGATGGCTTAACGTTTGATATAATTTTTCAATATCTTCCTTTTCTTGTACATCGATGATATACGTGATGGACAAATATTTTTGATTTGTACTCTCTGTGCAGCTGATATCTTTTTCTGATAATGCAGGAAAAGCATTTTTCACGATATCGCTGATTTCATCTTTGAGTGAAGGTTGATGATCTATAAAAACTTTGACAGCAATTTTAGCCGGATATAGTGAATGTTCATTCATAAGAACCTCTAAAGAGCGGCTAGGCCGCTCAATGATTAACTGCGATGTTTATTGATAAAGTTAAAAATAGCCAGTTTGATGCTATCTTTTAAACGACCAAAGATGCCGGCTTGTTCAATATCATCTAGCGCATAAATAGGATGAGTTTGTAAAGCTTTTTGATCAAGCAGCACTACAAATTCACCGACCTTATCCCCTTTATGGATGGGGGCAATCAAATTATTGGGTACCTTGGTGATGAGTTTAATCTTTTTATATTGTCCGGTAGGAATAGTAATATAATGATCCCGTAACATTCCAATGTTGAGGGTATTTTGTTTTCCTTTGAATACCTTCACGGTACTCACTTTTTGACCCGCGTTATAGACCTTATGCGTTTCGAAGAAGCGAAAACCATAATTAATTAATTTCTGACTATCTTCAGCGCGCGCTGAATCAGTCGGTGCATGCATCACAACAGCCAAAAGTCGCATATTGTCTTTCAGGGCTGAGGAGACTAAACAAAAGCCAGCTTCGTTGGTGTGTCCGGTTTTAATACCATCAACGTATGAGTTTCTCCATAACAATCGATTGCGATTGGGTTGACGGATACCATTGTAAGTAAACCATTTTTGTTTATACCAATGATAGTATTGTGGAAAATCTTTGATTAGCGCTGAACCTAAGATCGCCAAGTCTCGTGCAGTGGTGTAATTGTTTGGATCAGGGAGACCTGTACTTTCTGAGAAATGACTGCCACTCATGCCAAGACGAGCTGCTTGTTCATTCATCATTTCAGCAAAACTGGATTCACTGCTGCCGACGTGTTCTGCCATGGCCACACAAGCATCATTTCCAGAGTGAACAATAATGCCCTTTAATAAATCTTCAACACTAACCGTATCGCCCACCTTAATAAACATTCGCGAACCACCGGTACGCCAAGCCTCTTCACTCACACGAACTTGATCAGCCAAATGAATTTGATTTTTGGCCAAGGCATTGGAGATTACATAAAGTGTCATCATCTTGGTCAAACTTGCAGGGGGCATTTGAGCCGTACTATTTTTTTCAGCTAAAATTTTGCCGCTATTCACATCAATTAAAATATAAGATTCCGCTGAAAGAGTGGGCGGGTTGGGGGTGACAATGGGGGCTGATGCTACGGGTATCGGTTGTGCTGAGGGAAGGGTTGTTGGTGTTAAGTACTCTTCAGCCATGACCGCTGTTGAAAGACTGAGACTGAGCAAAGAGATGCTGAGTAATTTATTATAATGATTCACGTTTGCCACCTTTAATTCTAAATCGATAAATGCTTTATTATCTTATGAATTTTTATAGGTTACAAGGTCTGCAAACGTTTATCTAACATTTAGATACAACTTGATTTTCTTTTGCGAGGATTGCTATTTTCTTGGAGATATTCACTACATTCTTGAGAATCAATTGCTTTTGCATAATCAGAGATGGAGCGGTCTTCATCATCTCGAAGTTCGTGGAAGTGACAAAGATGATTAAATTCCTCAATCAAATACTTAACAATATTAAGGTGTTTTTGCTCAATAGCGTAGTATATTGCACTAAAGGATGTTTGGCTTGTGATAACAAGTGTATGAGCATTATTAACATTAACCAGTTGTTTCAGAATTTGAAGTTTGATGGACTCTGTTGTATGAGGAGAAAGTATTAAAAATTCAATAGCGGTTTTTCCAGAAATACTAGCTTGCATATCGATGAGAGCTTTTCTACGAATCAATTTTTGAATTTGAGTTTTTAAAGCAAGCCAACAAGCAATCATCAGCGGTGTTAAATTTTCTTGGGCATATTGTGAAATAGGCTTTTGTTTATCATTCAGTTGCAAAAGGGGAAGATTTGCATCTTGAGTATCTATTTTTGGTTGTAAAAACAAACTGTCTGTCGGAATATTTAAGTGTTCGCATAAGCTGGCATCAATAGTGGCAGTTTCTTGATATCCTTGCTTATTTTGGGTGTAAATATCCTGAGATTCTAGAAATGAGTCACGTGGATTGAGAAATCTTAGAAGGTTTGCATCAAATTCATAGTCATCGCCATAATAATATAACAATTGTTCGTGAGCTTGAATGGGTTTTTTGCTTTTAAACAGTAAATGAGAACCTGATTTATCCTTAGAGAGATATACCTCAACATTTCCTTGTTCATAACAACTACAAGAGTTGATGAATGCAGTCCAGGAGCGATGTATGAGTCCATCAATGACGTATCTTTTGTCGATGTTAAAATTATAGCTGATATTGTGGCCTTTTTGGGCTTTTTCATCGGCTTGTTTAGAAGTGATTCTTTCTCCGAGGTACTCTCCTAAAACAATCCCTTCTGGAATATCTTTAGCGGTATAGATGCCATAAAACTGATTATGAGAACCTTGACTTAATTTGGCGCATTGCGCCAAATACATACTTTTTTCGTGTTTAATATATTGTTGTTTGGTTTGTGCTACATAATTTAAATTTCTGATCGTACAAAATGTTTGCATTTTTTCTTTATCAGAAATCCAATAGTGCTCAATTCCTCTTAAATGAGACGGTGTTTCATCCAAAGAATTCGTTAGATGATGATGAGCTAGAGTGCGGGAAATTTTAGCAGGTCGATATTCATCTGCTTCAGTAATATCTATTTCTGGGATGATAGATGGGTTTTGCTGATTTAAATAGGTTAATATTAGAATATTGCCATTTTTAGCAGCAAGATCAGCAAGTGTCATATCTTGATGAGGTCCGGCTTCAATCGCTGTATCCAATGGAATATTTAATTCATGGAAAAACTGAAGTATTTTGGTATCTTTATGTGCAAAACAAAGGTTTATCGGTTCAAAATATGAACAATAAGCGTCATCTTTACTGGTTTTGCGAAAATCTAAATTTAACTGATGAAATCTTTCTAGAACTTCTAAAGATTGGTTGAACGTTGCAAGATGAATAAGGTTAAATCCTTTAAAGAACCCTTGTATTATTGAAGCATAAAAAAACCATGGACGAGCCTGATAATAGGCGTTGATCTTATCGAGGTTTTGGACTTCAATAGCAGCTTGGATTTGCAACTGTTGTTTTGTGGTTTGGTTGAATACCGATTCTAAAAAATTAATGTGTTGAATATTGATGCTTGGAGTCCAAATGCAACCATGTACTGTAAAAAACATTGACAATTCTAACTGTTTTTCTTGTATGGCGAAATCGAAAGGGCACATGCCCTGGTAAGGGCCATCTTGTATAGATTGATTGAGATCAATGTTATTCTGTTGTAAAAAATGTAAAACATGAGTGTTTTGTCGAATAGTTGCTAAATGTGCTAAAGTCAAATCTTGGAAATTACCCGTTTGAATCGGTGTATTCAGGGAAATATTTAACTTATGAAATAATGATGTAATAAAAGTTACATTGAGCCAAGAACCAAAATGGATAGGATTAAAATTTAAAATATTTAAAATAGGCTCTTGAAAATCCAAGCCCAGTTGTTCGATTTGTTTTAATGAATTGAATTTTCTTTTTAGAATTGCGATATAAATGGCGTTAAATCCAGGCAGTTCTTCATCTAGAAGGGGGATTTCAAAAAGCCAGGGTTTATACTCATAAAAGTTTGAAATCAAATGGGTATTTTCTGTTTCTATAGCTTGATAAAATAGATGTTTCTCTTTTAAGTGATTTTCTTCAATTTTTCTAAAGTAATCAATATTTTCGGCATTCAAGCTAGATAGATTCCAATCAGAATAATGTGCGATTAAAAATTCAACGCACTCTGTTGCTTTGGACAAAATGGCTAGATCAAGAAGCTGGTATCCTTGATATTTTCCAGTAAAAAGGGGTTGATTAAGATTAACTTGGTGCTTTTGCAAATAGTTTAAAACAAACACATTATTATTAAAAACAGCTAGATGAGCAAGTGTTAAGCCTTTATTTTCTCCCCATTCCGTGGGGGTGGTGAGTTGAATCTTCAGATATTTAGATAAAAAATCTAGCGTTTTGCTATCTTTATGGTTATAACACAAGTGAATCGGTTCAAAAGAAGAAAATGTGTTGTTTGGTCCTACATTTTTTTCAAAGTCAAATTGCAAAAGATGAAGTTTTTTTAATATGTTAATTTTATTGAACATTGTTGTAAGATGAATAAGTGTCAAGCCTGAATAATTTGTATTGACTAAATTAATTTCATTTTTATAAGACTTGTGACATCAATTTGTTTTAATGTATCAATATCCATTGATTCTATGTTGTTAAGAAAAACTTCAATTCTGGATTCTTGCGTCATTAAAAACCTTTTGGTTCTAATTATATATATTATATGCTTAAAGAGACCTTTTGAGCGGTTTTTTGTTCAGTAAATTTTTTTGGAGATTTTTCTGGCTTTAGGTACAATATGATGAAATCAAAGATCGGAACTTTTTATGAGATTATGCATCAAAACAGGGATAGTCTGTGCTGTGCTTGCGATTTTAACAGCTTGTCAAACCACACCCGTTCGTCAAACACCATCCTCAAAGGAATTGCAACCTGGGCGTTATAGCATTTTACAAGATTTTGCCCCCCATGGACCTATCCCTACTTTTTTTAAAGCCATAGTCCCTAAAAATGAACCCTTAAGTAAATATGGGAATCCGCCTAGTTACCGTGTTGCTGGAAAAACCTATTATGTACAACGTACAGCAAAAGGTTATCGTGCTCGTGGAAATGCATCATGGTACGCGAGCAAATTTCATCAACAAAGAACTTCCAGTGGCGAGCCTTATGATATGTATGCACTCACAGCTGCGCATCGCACCTTACCTATACCATGTTATTTACGCGTGACCAATTTACAGAATGGTCGTTCAATTATAGTGCGTGTGAATGACCGAGGCCCATTTCATCAAGATAGATTAATTGATTTATCCTACGGTGCATCCGTCAAATTGGGTATTTTTCCCAAAGGAACAGCGCCGGTTGAAATTGAAGCAGTGAGTCCTTCCTGGCCTTCACGCCCTACAGCTCGAGTGGGTCATTATTTCCTACAAGCGGGGGCTTTTCAATCCGGGGTTTTAGCTCAGCAATTTAAACACAAACTATCGAAGATGAGTTCATCACCTATTCAAATTTTGCATGTCAGAGGTCGATATCTGGTTCAAATTGGACCATTTTCATCAACCAGTGAGAGTGAACAAATGAAAAAAGTCTTGTCTCGTCATGGTATTCGTGGAGCCTTTACTTTGACCAAATAATGATACTATTTTTCAGTAATGACTACCTGTGTTCCAACTTTTCCACCGGCACCGGGTAGGTCAATAAATTCTTCATTGAGCCAGCGCGCATCTTGAATAAATAAGCGCACACAACCATGACTTGCAGCTTTTCCTGGAACATCTTCACTACCATGAAGTGCATAACCTCGCCAAAAGTGCATGCAATAAGGCATGATGGCGCCGCCACTTTCACCATTAGCGCGCTTGGGGAAAACAGTTGAAACACAAGTTTCGTCATTTTTTCTTATAATTCTAAAGGTTCCCGCTGGTGTTAAACAATCTCCTTGATCAGCAGAACACAAACCACTTCCTCCAGACGCAGGACCCCACCATACCAATTCGCCTTGTTGGTTATATGCTGCCCACGCGAGTTTTTTTTGATCAACATAAATGCTTTTTTCACCAGAAGCAGGAATAAATCGAGGGAAAGGAGAAATATCGTAAATGGTCAGTTGTTCAAGATTATTGGGAATAGCCAAAGTCATGCCTGAACGCAGATGAATGTTTAGTCGATTAATTCTTTGTACCAAATCTATTTGATTGGGATCTGAAAATAATGACTCCCAAGAGTCCCCGGACTTCACATGAATACAATGAAAATCCGCTTGGTTGCAGAATTGTTCGCCATACAAGGCCCAGCAATTTTGCAGCGTGAATGTCATCAATAGAGCTAAAATTAAAGAAAGTGATTTGTTCATGATAGTACTTGATGATGATCTCTAATTGAAATATCGACCATTTTTGTCAAAACTTGAGGGTTTTTCACTCTTCTAATTCATAGTGTGTTTCGGGTATAATGAATCATTAAATTCAAATTGAGCATAAAAACATGAGTTGGTTTAAAAAGATTTTTCCTGAAAAAATTCGGCCACAAACTTCTCGAAAAAAAGACATTCCTGAGGGGGTCTGGATTAAGTGTCTGGGATGCCAGGAGGTTCTTTATCGTTTGGATTTGGAAAAAAATCTTGGGGTGTGTGCCAAGTGTGGGCATCATCATCGCATCAACGCTAGAGACCGCATTGAAAGTCTGTTGGATTCCGAAGGGCAAGTTGAAATTGCAGCTGAATTAGAGCCCATAGATCGATTAAAATTTAAGGACTCCAAAAAATATAAAGACCGCATTACTCAAGCGCAGAAACAAACAGGGGAACAAGAAGCCTTGGTGGTTGTAAAAGGCAAAATGCATCAAATACCTGTTCTTTTAAGTGTGTTTGAATTTGGTTTTATGGGTGGTTCGATGGGAGCGACAGTCGGAGATAAGTTTGTGAAAGCTGTTGAAGAGGCACTGCGTGATTATTGTGGCCTTGTTTGTGTCACTGCAAGCGGTGGGGCGCGTATGCAAGAAGGTTTATTTTCCTTGATGCAAATGGCCAAAACCTCAGCGGCTTTGACCAAGTTATCCGATGCGGGTTTACCTTTTATAGTCGTTATGACCGACCCTACCATGGGGGGAGTTTCTGCAAGTTTTGCAAGCCTTGGTGATGTAATTATCGCAGAACCTAATGCGTTGATTGGTTTTGCAGGCCCAAGAGTTATTGAACAAACAGTGAGACAAACTCTACCAGAAGGTTTCCAGCGTAGTGAGTTTTTATTAGAGCATGGTCACATTGATATGATAGTCGATCGTAAAAATTTAAAAACGACATTAGCCAATCTATTGGCGAAACTCACTAAACAAAGTCTTCAAATGATTGAGGTTCTATGAGCCAATTGCTGGACTCCTTAGTAAACCCCCAAGCGATACAATATGATAACAGCCGTTTAGAAAATCTAAAACGGCTGGCAAAAAATTTAGAATTATTGAATGGGGAAATCCCTATCATCAGCGTGACTGGAACCAATGGCAAAGGTTCTACTGTAGCCGCATTGAATCGCATTTATCGAGAGGCCGGCTACAACGTTGGTGTTTTTACCTCACCGCATCTTTTATCTGTTCATGAACGCATTAAGGTCAATGATACATTGATTTCCGAAGATGATTTGAATCAATTAACTGAGATATTACAGTCAAGTACTGAGTTCTTAAGTTTATCTTGGTTTGAGGCCTTTTTTATTATCTCTTTGATGCATTTTAAACGACATCCTTTAGATGTTTTAATCTTGGAAGTTGGAATGGGTGGGCGTTTGGATGCCACGAATATTATTGATGCTGATTTAGTCATTGTCACCAATGTGGATTTAGATCATCAGGCTTATCTTGGTGAAACCCGTGAAGAAATAGCTTTTGAAAAAGCAGGTCTTTTTCGTTTTCAAAAACCTGCTATTTTTGCTGATGAGCATTGCCCAGCTTCAATTCGGGAATATGCTCAATCATTGATGGCGCCTCTATATTTAAATACCCAAGATTATGATTTTGTAGAAATGAAAGATCATTGGCAATTGCGAATTTTAGAAAAGACTTATGACTTTTCCAAAAAGCCGAGTATTCTTTTATCGGCTATGTCAGCGGCCATTTTTGCAACTCATTGTTTACAACAGGTTTTACCGGTGACACATAAGGACTGGAAAGCCGCCATTGGTTCGGTTTTTGTACCGGGACGTTTTCAAATGGTTCAACAAGCAGGACAAGCCCTGATGATTTTAGATGTGGGCCACAATCCGCATGCAGCCAAGAATTTGTTGAATCGTTTACAAGGTCTTCCTGTAAGGGGACAAGTTCATTTGATTTTTTCAATATTAGAAGACAAAGACAGAAAAAATATTGTTGATATATTGAAAAAAATGGATATTTTATGGTATCCTTGTTTGCTAGATTGTGCTCGAGCATGTGATTCACAAGCATTAATTGAATGCCTGGGCACGGTCGAAATTCATGCTACACCCGCTTTAGCCTTGCAAAAAGCGAGAGAGCAGGCGGCATCAAACGATGTCATTGTGGCTTTTGGATCATTTCATCTGATTGAGCCTTTGATGAGATTATTGATAGAGGAGGGATGTGATGTCTTTCGAAATCACTGAGCAAGTGAAATATCGCCTGACCGGCGGTGTCATACTGATTACGGCTGTATTTTTATTCATGCCTATGATGATGAAAAAATCAAATCAGCGTTTTGAAGAGAATCTTTCATTAAGTTTGAAAGTGCCTCCTAAACCTCAAACTCCGGAATTAACCATACCCACAGCGCAACAAGTTTTCAATAAAGTTAAACCTAATCAACCCACAGCCGTTCCACAAGTCGCTCAGCGCCCTGTTAAAATTGAGATTTCGAAAGCAGAGCGTCTTGAAAGTGAGATTCCTACACTCCCATTGGAAATGGCCAAACCAATTATTCAATTAGCATCAGAAAAATCAGGCAATTATGGGGTGCAATTGGCTTCATTTAGTCATGTAGAAAATGCAGATTTTCTAGTGAAACGTTTGAGAAAACTTGGATATGATGCACAAGCATCGAGCATTGATCTCAAAAATGGCAAGATTTATAAAGTTGTGGTTGGACAATTGAAAAATAAAGATCAAGCTATTAAACTTCAAAAACAATTGGCGGAAAATACCCAATTAAAAGGTATGATTATCGTACAAGGATGAAATTAACTATGCCAGCATTCACAGGTGTTGACTATGTCATTTTAACCATTGTGGTCATATCGGCCATGACGGGGCTTTTTCGTGGATTTATCAAAGAACTCATGGCGCTTGGCATCTGGTTAATAGCACTTTGGGGCGCTGCGAAATTTGCTAGCTTGGGTGCAAATTATCTCAAGCCATGGATACATCAGGACGAATTGCGCCTGGTGGCATCATTTGTGTTGATCACCATCACTATTTTATTGGCGGGTGGCTTATTGACTTCATTACTGGCATTTTTAATTGAGCGTTCAGGTTTAAGTGGTACCGATAGACTACTTGGTATGATTTTTGGATTTGCACGTGCAGTCTTTATCATTTCACTCATCATTTTGGTCGGACGCATGACAGCTTTTCCCATGCAAAAATATGCCAAACAATCACAATTGTTTGCTTATTTTACACCTGTTGTCGATTGGATGTCATCTTATGCTCCACTTTGGCTTTCAAAAATGAAATCCATTGATCCACAACAAAGTCAAATGCAACTCATCAATGAAGTCTCTAAGAATAAAATTTCACTTCATTTGTAAATGGGGTTCTTATAAAAAATAGTATTCATGGAAAAGGCTTATTGAAATGTTGTTAAAAAGTCAATCACAGGGTTTAAGGAATGATGTTGATTGTAAATATTGAGTTGCTGATCTGCGCTTGTTCCGCAATCTAAGATTCGAATTATCTCTTTTATATTCTGTTGACTGTTGAAAAAAAGCATACTATCTTCTGCATACTGTATGAGATTCAAAACGGCTTGCCTAAAATCAATAATTGCATCATTTTCAATATCGATAAACTGTCCTTCTAAACCATAACGAGCAGCAGACCACCGATTTTCTTGATCAATAAACCAATTATTCTTTGGGAGAGTCAATCTTTGAAATAGATCTTGTTCCATTTTATATACCAATGCTTGAAATAATGCAGAAATAGCTATGGCGTCTCTGGGATTCAGGACGTTATCACAGATACGACATTCGAGCGTTGGGTAGCGACTATGCGGTCGTAAATCCCACCATAGCTCCCTACAGGATTGAATAATACCGCTTTGTTTTAGATATTTTGTAAATTTATTAAAATCATTCATATTTTCGAAATCTGGAGGAAGCCCTTGATTAGGTATCGATTGTAAGATTTGAGCTCGATATGATTTTAAACCAGTAATTTGTCCTTGCCAAAATGGAGAGCTTGTACTTAAAGCCAGGAAAATAGGAAGATAGGTTCTTAAATGATTTATCAATGGATAACGCAAATTTAAATGCGCTGTTTGAACATGGAATTGTATGCTGCAACATATAAAGTTTTCCAAACATTTCTGAATGGATTGATTGATTTTTTTATAACGTTTACCTGGTGTTTTTAAAAAATATTCGTCCTGTTTTACATGCGGAAGTGTTGATGCATTTAATACTAAAAGACCATGCTGTTGAGCACGTTGATATAGGTTTGTTAAAAGTATTTGGTGTTGCTCTTTCAAATCATTTATATTGAGACAAATCGGGGTGTTAATTTCAATTTGACAACGATAGGTTTCTTGTTTGATAGAGTTTCCAAATATTTGGTTTAATTCTGCTTGGGTTAAAAATACCAGGTCATGATTTTTTGCATCCAACAGATAAAACTCTTGCTCAATGCCTAAAGTATACATTTGGATACCTCTATCATTTGATTAATATAAATACCGAAACCTCTTTAAGTATTACACATTGTAGAGTTTCCATCTATAAATAGACGTTTTTTTATCGGAACTCTTGGATATTTCCACATTACGTTTATCGATATAACTTATTTTTTTGGATATAATTTTCAACCATGAGATCTAGTCCAATTGGTGTTTGATGATTGGAGATGGCATTCCGAATTTGAGTGGAGGAGTAGGGGTAATTGCTATGCTGATAAATATAAATTTTCCCGTGTTGAAAAGACTTCAGATCTTTGGGATTACTCGTGTGGTATTGTTCGAGTATGGTTTTGATTTGGGTTTTTTGGGTCAGGGGTCTTGCTAAAACCAAAAGATTGGCAAGAAGGAGCAATTCTTGATGACGGTGCCACTGTAAAATATTTGCAAATGCATCTTCACCCATTATCCATACCAAGGGATTACAGGGATAGTCTTTTCGAAGCTCTTCTAATGTTTCAACTGTAAAACTTGGGCCATGACGTAATATTTCTCTCTCATCAATTTCAAAGTTTTTTTGTTGATTGATGGCTAATCTTAACATATCCAGGCGTTGAGAATTGCTCGCATGGGTTTTACTTTTGAAAACCGGTTGACCACAAGGCATGAAGATGATTTTCTCAAATTGAAAGTAAGATTGCACATCTATTGCTGTTTGAACATGACCTCGATGGATAGGATCAAAACTTCCCCCAAAAATGGCCACTCCTTGACTAGACATCAGGTCCTTCCAATAGAAGGTGTTTAAAAGCGTATCTTGCTTGCAAGGTACGAAAGCATTTATAATGTTTATCTGCCTCATGTAGTTTGCACAATGTTCTTTCAATTTTTTCTTGGCTCCAAAGGGGGAGCGTTTTTTGGAAGAGCGGAATATGTTTATTCCATACTTTAAATTGTTGAAATATTTGGTTCGGATTTTTCTGTTTGTTATGTAATGCTAACCATACTTGCAAATTTCGATGAAGCAACCAAATCAATAAACTAAAATCATTTTGTGTATCAATTTTAGGAAAGTATTGATGAATGCGTTGTTTTTCGTTTTGCATCCAGGCTTCGATTAAGGGTTGCCAATCATCCTCAAGGATATCGCCTAATAGCTCTTGCATATGCATTATTTGGAGCGTGGCTTGTGGTGCGTGCCCTAATTTAATTTTTTCCCACAATTGTCGATAGTGGCGCCACTGAATGCTATCTTGTTGTAAAAACCAAGGTGCAACATCGGGCGCGATGTGATAGTGGTGCGCTTTTAATGTTTGCAGTAACCATCCCCAAAGTTCTTGCGGATTGGGTGTGTATAAACGATACCAAAGAGTGTTTGGATTTTTATCCAAATGATCGAGAAAGACATGTTTAAATTGTTGGGTTTGGATGATGTATATCTCCTCTTCCCCTGGTTTTAAATCAATAAGACTCTTCGATGACAAGGCGTTTTTTTCCAGTTGTAGAATATAAGCGGTGGGCTCTGGAAACAATTGATAGTTTTGGCTGGTACTGTAAAAGCCATTCCAGTCTTCAGCAGATTGAATTAAGTATTTTTTGACCTGAGTAATCCCTGCCTGTTCGATGATGTGTTGTGTTTCATACTGCTGTAAATCCTCATCTTGAGCGCTTAAAATATAGATTTGATAACGCGTTTGATAGGCTATGGATTGTCTTAATGAGTAGGATTTTATCATGATGGAATGATGCGATGAAGTTCAAAATAATGACTAATGGTTGAGATCATTTGTCTGGCAATTTCTTCTTGCATTTCTCGTAAGAAGAAGTCTTGTTCGTAGTTAGAACCAAGTAAGCGTTCATTATTCATGGTCACAAGTCGTGTGATGGTTAATTTTGCGTTGGGAATAACGGTTTGTTGCTGTGAGCTATCAACAAAATGATAATAAACCGTGTAAATCAATTGATATTGTCTTGGTGTGGTACTGGAGCTTATATTGCTGACTTGGCTGGCGAAATTCATACTATCTATCACAATTTCAAAATGTGCCTGGCTTTGCTTTGGACAGACTTGCACATGAAATGATTCTAGTTCTTGTTCGAGTGCTATTTTTAAGTTTCGCGCCTCATTGGGCGCGAAAATATAGATTTTTTGAAAAGCAGGCGGAAGTGGTGCCATGCCCCGTAAATGAAAACCGCATTGACATAAACACAAGGCCAGCATTCCTAGCCATAGTGATTTTATCCTGCGACTCATCTTCAATCCTTGACTACAAAATTGATCAAATGCCGATGGGCAACCACTATTGATTTTTGTATCGATTTGCCATCCAGAAAAGACTTTATATTTTCTTGTGCCAAATCAATGATAGAATCTTCAGGTAGCTGGTGATCTACCAGTATTTCACCTCGTTTTTTCCCATTGACTTGAATGATAAAATTGAGTTCTTCCATTTTTAAAGCGCTTTTATCACATTTGGGCCATGGTGCATCAATGATGACTTTTGGATATCCCAAGTCGTGCCAAAGCATATGACAAATATGAGGTGTAATGGGAGCTAATAAGCGTAATAAAATACTTAAACCTGAATAAATCACTGCTTTATCTAATTCATCATGAATTTCAAGAGGAGACAGTTCATTGAATATTTTCATGCAAGCCGATACAACCGTATTGAATTGATGTTTTTCATAATCATGCTGAACTTGTTGCAACAATTGATGAATCTTTTGACGAACCGACTTTTGTTGGGAATTTGCAAGGCTCCAATCCATGGTATCGGTGTTAAACTGATCCTCATTCATTTGTTGTATGAACACATGATGAGTGTGTGCGTAATGCCACAAACGTTTTAAAAAGCGATGAGCGCCTTCAACGCCTGCATCTGACCATTCTAAAGATTGTTCTGGAGGAGCAGCAAACATGGTAAATAAGCGAGCAGTGTCAGCACCATAGGTCTGAATGAGGGCATTGGGATCTACCGTATTGCCAACCGATTTGGACATTTTTTGACCGTCCTTCAAAACCATTCCTTGGGTCAGTAAAGCGAGAAATGGCTCATCAGAATTTACCAGACCTTCATCGCGCAAGAGTTTATGAAAAAAGCGAGCATACAGTAAATGCATGGTGGCATGTTCAATGCCGCCAATATACTGATCAACAGGGGTCCAGTATTTAGCCCGATCATCGAGCATAGCAGAGGTTTGTCCTTTGCAAGCATAGCGTGCATAATACCAGGATGATTCCATAAAAGTATCAAATGTATCTGTTTCACGTTGAGCGTCATGACCACACTTGGGACAGATAACTTGCGTAAACTCAGGGCAGTTGGCTAAAGGTGAACCTTTAGATTTCCAATCTACTTGTGTAGGTAACTCAACGGGTAAGTTCTCTTCAGGAACAGGAACAGTACCACAGTGTTCGCAATAGATAATGGGAATAGGGGTTCCCCAATAACGCTGACGTGATACTCCCCAGTCACGGAGTCGATATTGAGTGGTTTTTTTGCCACACTGTTTAGATTCTAGATACTGAGCGATATGCTGTTTTGCGTTTTCTGAATCCAGGCCATCAAAATCGGCGCTATGTATTAAAACACCTGTGCCTGTGTAAGCTTCTTTTTTAAAATTATGTTCATGTGGCGGTTGAATGACAACATGTATAGGGAGTTGATATTGTTGTGCAAATGCAAAATCTCTTTCATCATGTGCAGGAACGCCCATGACCGCACCTGTGCCATAATTCATCAGTACAAAATTGGCAATCCATATGGGAATCATTTTACCTGAGATGGGATGAATAGCATTTAGTCCGGTGGCCACACCTCTTTTTTCTTGTTTAGCAAGCTCTGCCTCTGCCATTTTAATCCCTTGGCAACTTTGCAAAAATGTCGCAACAGCAGGTACATCTTGAGCAATTTTTTTAGCCAAAGGATGATCGGGAGAGATAGCTAAATAGCTAACGCCCATGAGTGTATCGGGGCGAGTCGTATAGACTTTAAGTTTTTGTTGGTCTTCAGTATAAAAATAGATTTCTGCACCTTCTGAACGACCAATCCAGTGTCTTTGCATTTGTTTGACTTGCTCTGGCCATAGGGGTAAATCATCCAGACCATTTAATAACTCTTCTGCGTAAGAGGTTATTTTTAAAAACCATTGAGATATTTCTTTGTGCTCCACCAATGCGCCTGATCGCCAGCCACGACCATTGATAACTTGTTCATTGGCAAGCACCGTTTCATCCACAGGATCCCAATTGACGATGGAATTTTTTTTATAAACAAGACCTTTTTCTAAAAGACGTAAGAAAAACCATTGCTCCCATTTAAAGTAACTGCTATCACAAGTTGCCAACTCACGACGCCAGTCAATGGCAAAACCAAGCTGCATGAACTGTTCACGCATCGATTCAATATTTTTTTTGGTCCATTCCGCTGGTGGAATTTGATGTTTCATGGCCGCATTTTCAGCAGGCAAACCAAAAGCATCCCAACCCATGGGTTGCAAAACATTTTTCCCTAAGGCTCGTTGATAACGACTGATGACATCGCCAATGGTGTAATTACGAACATGTCCCATGTGTAAAGTGCCACTAGGGTAGGGAAACATAGATAAACAATAAAATTTTTCTTTATTTAAATCTTCATTGGCATGAAAGCAATTTTTTTTGTGCCAATATTGCTGAGCTTGTGACTCAACTTCTTTGGGATTGTATCTAGATTCCATAATTATTTACAAAAAGAAACCGAATAGTTAAGGATACAACCTCTTCCATCGGGCAGCAATAGTTTTAGAAAGATATATGCCGATTTTCTCTAAAATAAACACCAAACAGATGAAAAGAGAGCAGAATAAAATGGGTCGATCGCCCCATTTCATCCAGGCTGTCATCTGCTGATGCGGCATAATTTGACCTTGCAATTCTTGTCTTTTCCAGGCCGGAAGTTTAGCAACAATCTCTCCTTTGGCATTGATAATGCTTGATAATCCATTGTTATTGACGAACACTTGATCACGATACGCCATGAATGAAAAAACTTGTGCCATTTGTAAATGTTGATAAACCGCAAATGAATGTCCAAACCAACCATCATCACTCATCGATACGATCCATTTACCCTGGGGCAATTGGTGACGTAAATGTTCTGGATAGGCCAATTCATAACAAATTAGGCTCACGATTTTTTGCCCCATAACCTCGATGGGTTCTTGATGACTATCACCAGGTATCATGTTAACAATCGGAAATCCCAAACGTTCGATGATGGGTAAAAAAACTTGTGGAATATATTCTCCAAAAGGAACCAGTTGTTGTTTGAAATATTGTCCTTTGGCAAGGCCCAGTCCCAACATCGTATTGTAATAATTGTTTTCATGGTCACTGGATTTTGGAATACCGATTAAAATAGCTGATTGTTTTTTTTTGGCTATGGCGTCAAGTCGGTGTAATTCATCATGTACATAGCTTTGTGGCACTGTGATTGCAGCTTCTGGCAGAATGATTAATTGTTTAGGAGCAAGATTGTGGAGAATGGCTTTCATGTAGCGATTGAGTTCCTGCCAAAAGAATTGTTCATCCCATTTATCTTGTGTTTTGACATTTCCTTGAATAATGCTCACCGATAGTGATTTGTCTGATTCCTGTTCCACAGGCAAGGGGAGTAAGGTCGGTAACATAAAAAGCATGATGCCCAAAATACCAAATAAACGTTTTAGACCTTGATGAGCAATGGCTATGGACAAGTAGCCCACTGCTGCAGAAATCACAAAACCGGGACCATAAATACCAAGCCATGGCAGTATAGGAGCAAAAGGAGTGGAAAGGGCCGAGAATCCCAAAATGAGCCAGGGAAAACCACCAAAACAATGTGCTCGAAAATATTCTGACAAACACCAACAGCTTGCAAATAATAAGGGCCGAATCCCTTCAGTCAATCCGGATTTTAATTGCTGATAAGTAAAACTGAAAAGACCATAAAACAAAGCCGTATACAAGACAAATAAAAAAGTGAGTAAGGCAGAAAAGAAGGGATGAAGATGTCCATATTCATGAATACTATGATAAATCCAAGATGTGCCAACTAGATTTAAACCTATGCCAAAAATATAACCCGACTTGAAATCAGGATACGGATTTTTTTCTAAATAAAGATAAAAGAGAATTAAGGCAATCCAAATCATATATGTATATGAAAAAGGCGCAAACCCCAAAGGCAGCAATGCGCCTAAGAAAAATGGCAAAGAGGAAGCTATGCGTGTTTTCATGGATTGACAAAAAAATTAAAAAATCATTATAGCGATGATTGTATCACAAATCCATCTGCGCTTATTTTTTAAATGGCATTACGAAAGGAAAATCATCTTCATCGCTATTTTCTTCATGTGATGAATTTCTTTTTTTGTAAGCGGTTAATGGAGAGTCATCATCGCTTGATGAATCTGAACTACTTGAACTGTCACTAGAAAAGAAGCGTAAAGGCCGAATGCTTTCTTTGGGTATGAGTTTTAAAAAGGGTTTGTTTTTAGCCTGACAATAATTTTCTAATGCCTGACGAAATAGAATATTATTTTCATCGAGATGATATAAAATTTCAAATTGGTTTTTTAGGATAAATACAAAATTTTCGGCAAGACTTGTATCAACACAATGAAAAAGATAGTTTTTTAGCGCAATTCTATCTTCATCTGTTAAAAAGACAGAACACTCTTTTAAAATTCTGAGAATTGAGAAATTTTGTAGTATCAGGGCTGAAAAAATTAAAGAGCGTTCAAAATGAGGCGATGTCGGTATATCATAATGATTAAGAGTATTCCCTAGCCGAATATTATTATGAATAAAAAAAAGAAGAATATGGGGTTGATTATATTGGACCGCTTGACAAATAATTTGTTTGATTTCTTCGGTTTCAGGAATTTTGATATACAGGTTATAAGGCGAAATACCTATACAAGCCCTATCTAATAGAGTCCAATAATAATGAAGGGGGGATTGCAAGAATTCCTGCCACTGACGTTTACATAAATTTAAAATATAAAATAAATACTCTTTTTGTGTTTGCGAAGAAAATATAGGGATGTATGCAGATTGACAAAAATTTTCAATGCGTTTGATATCTATTAGAAAAGCTTTTTCAATCATGATGGCCTTCATGATTTGTTTTTTTTGTGGTGGTAAAAACATTAACCAGTCAGAAAATTCATCAAAATCATTTAAATACTGTTCTAGTATTTGATGGCCATCAAAACGGATGAAATGTTCCCATGCAGTTTGTTCTTCTTGTGTTAAAAAATTAAAAAATCCTTCATGTAGGGCATCGAGTTTAAGTTTCAAATACTCAATAAATTCAGGATTTTTAGTGCCTATCGTTTGTATGATGAGTGATTCAATAGCTGGCCAAGGGGTAAGAAATATACGTAAATATACTTCAAAAAACTCTTTTAGAAAGATTTTTCTAATATTGATGCCACTAAGGCAACTTTGCCACCAGGTATGTTGGGTATCGATAAGAATTTTTATTTTTTCTTCTGCGCTATGTTCAGAAAAAAAATGGATACCGGCTCTATCAGGATGAAAAAAATCAGACCAAAATTGAAGGCATTTTAAGCTAAAATAATAAACGTTTTCATTTGGTTTCTGAATCATCACGAGATTTTTGGGATCATTATTAATTGCAAAAAACAAATGAAATAAAGTCATCTTTCCGAGATGCATGGGATCTTTTTGTCGAAAAGAGAGTCGAATTTCTTGGAATGGGAGTTCTAAAATATTTTCATGTAAAATACCCTGATGATAAAAATGACCTTGATGTACAATCCTGACATAATGATAGTTGTCCTCTGCTGGGCGGGATGTCCATAGGCTCATGAGATGATGGGCAAAGATGGTGGTTTGAGTTTTAAAATGAGATGAATAAAGATTTTTTGAAGAGTGTTTAAACTCTTCATGGGTTTTTAAATCTTGTCGTAAGGACAAAAAGGTTTGTACAGAACTTTTTTTCATCTCTTCAATTAGTTAGCTAAATTTACATCCTAACAAATTATTTGATAAAATGAAATGAAATAAAAGTAGAATCTAAAATTGACTTTTATTTGGGGCGCATAAGTAAGACATGACAATGAGCATGGTCTGCCAAATAATGTGAAAGATGGGTAAGCTCACCCTGGGGAATCGGATTACTTGCCGCACCTATGACCAATAAGTCAACCTGTAATTCTTCGATGGTATCAAGGATTGTTTGCCGGGTATTCCCTTGACGTATGATTAAGTGATTTTGATGAAGGTTAAATTGTTCGGCCAGTGCTTTCATCACTATTTCTGCATTTTGCGTGGGAAGGGGGGTTGTTTCTGCAAAGCCTAAACCTTGGGCAATTTGCCAGCTACTGGGCAATGATAAGACATGTAATAGAAAAAATTCAGCTTTAAAAGCTCGTGCAATTTCAACCGCTTGTTCACAATAATGAAGATGTTCTTCTTGTAAATCAGTGGCATGAACAATGCATTTATACATGGTGCAATCCCTCCAGAAATTCTTCTATATTAACTATAGAAGAATTTTAGAAAAATATCATTATAGACGGGTGATGCAATTCGTGGGGTAAAGACTGGAAGTTCAGGGTTAGATACAGATTTCTCTGTTATTACACTCATAAGGACAAGAATTGCTTGAGTGTGTTGTAATAAAAATATCAAGCACCGTGCTTATAATGTCCGGTATTGTTGAGGAATTAAAATAGTATGCTTGAGTAGCGTTGATGACGTTTTATTTTGAAGAAAGTGGTGGATGATTGGTCTATTGAAAGATTGAAGTTGTTCAGTGACAAAAGGACGCTGCCAAATTTGTGGATGAGGCAGGGTGAGTGTCTCCGATTTTAGAATTTTATTGCCATAAATTAAAATATCAATGTCTATTTTCCGAGGTCCCCATGCGAGAGTTTTAATTCGTCCTATAGACTTCTCTATTTTTTGTATTTCACTCAGTAGTACCTCTGCTTGCAGACCTGTCAAGATTTGAATTACTTGGTTGTAAAAAATTGGTTGGCCTAGCACCCCAAAAGGAGGTGTTTGAATAATAGGTGAATAATCTTCAATATGAGTGAAGGGTATAGTTTGGAGAATTTTTTTCGCCATATGCAAGACCCTAACAGGGTCTTGTTGATTGGCTCCTAAACCGAGATAGCACTCAATCATTTTTAGGGGCTTTTTTGCTGCGTTTACGCCGGGTTTTAGGACGTTTATCGGTCTCAAGTGCTTCAATCATTTCTAGTTGTTCAGTTTCACTTGATTCCTGAAACTGAGTCCACCATTGTGCTAACTCGATTTTTTCATCTTGGGCAATGGCCCTGAGTAATAGAAAATCATAGGCTGCACGAAAACGTGCATGACTCATTAAAATAAAAGGCTTTTGTCCTATGCGCTTGCTAAAACGATATTGTAATAACCAAATTTCACGAATGATTTGTGTAAAACGCCTGGGGATGCTAATGATGCGAGACTGTTCATTTAAAACCTTGTTCATTGCTTGTTCAATAGCCACCAGTGGATGCAATTGCTCTTTTTCAATTAGCTCTTGAGCATAATCTCGCATTGGATACCAAAGTAAAACAGCAAATAAAAATGCAGGCGTAGTAGGTTTTTGTTCACGCATACGTGCATCAGTATTCTCAAAAGCATTTTCAATAAACTCTTGAGCATGTGGATTAACCTTCAACGAAGTGACGGTTAAAGGAAACAAATATTTAAACAGCTCATAGTGCTGTAAAAGTTCGAAAACCCTTTTAGATTCATAACATTGCCAAAGCTTAGCAACTTCATCAAATAACCGGGCATTGGAAACATGTTGAATCAAATGACCGAGTCTAAACATCGGCTCTGCGGTATCCTCAGCAATTACAAAATGTAATTTGGCGGCAAATCGAATTGCTCTAAGCATACGAACAGGGTCTTCCTGATAGCGTGTATCAGCTTGACCAATCATGTGAATCCTTTTGGCTTTCACATCTTTAAAGCCACCAGTGTAATCCACAATCGAACCATCGTTGATGTTGTAATACAAAGAATTGATGGTAAAATCGCGACGCCAGGAATCTTGCTCTAGATTTCCGTAAACATTGTCACGTATCACCATGCCTTTTTCATTGGTTTGAACTTGTTCATCAGGTTGATTGGAACGAAAAGTAGAGACCTCAATGATTTCACGGCCAAAAGTAATGTGAACGAGCTTAAATCGTCTTCCAATGATTCTGGCATTGCGAAATAACTTTTTGATTTGCTGTGGCGTTGCGCTGGTCGATACATCGAAATCTTTGGGCACTTTCCGTAAGAGTAAATCTCTCACACTTCCGCCAACCAAATAGGTTTCATAACCATGATGATTGAGTTTATTGATAACTTGCAATGCATTGATATTGATTTCACTTTTTGAAACATGGTGTTGATTTCGGGGTATAGTGAACTCAACCGGCGTTGAAGATGAAGTCGGTGAAGATGTTTTTAATAACTTCTTAAAAAATTTGATTATGGGCATAATCCCGAGTATAAATAGAGAAATAGATTCAATTATAACGAAGGTCGAAAAGAAAAGAAATGGTCGTGACATGGGATTCTTTCATAAGTTTGATTTTTTTAATTATCATTGAGATTGTTCTGGGTATTGATAATCTAATTTTCCTTGCGATTTTAACGGAAAGATTGCCATCGAACATAAAAATGAAAATTCGGGCGATTGGGTTGACCGGCGCTTGGGTGTTGCGTTTGATATTGCTCTTTTCTGCGCTATGGATTACTAAACTGCAAACGCCTCTTTTTAGTCTTTATTCGATATCATTTTCCTTTAGAGAATTATTTTTTATGGGAGGGGGGTTGTTTCTTGCTTATCAGTCCATCATTGAAATAGGAAATGAATTGGATTTTTTGGAAAGAAAAAATCACGATTATGCACATTTATCCAAAACTCAAGTGTCTTTCAAAGGTCTCGGTGGGCTTATCATTCAAATCATGTTGATGGATTTGGTTTTTTCATTAGATAGTATTTTGACAGCCGTAGGCATATCTAAAGTCTTTGGTGTGATGGCTATTGCCATTACCGTTGCCATATTCACCATGTTTTATGCCACTGAGATGATTTCTCGTTTTATTCACCAGCATCCCTCAATTAAAATGTTGGCATTAGCCTTTTTGGTGATGATTGGTATCTTTCTGATTTTTGATGCATTCCACTATGAAATTTCTCGAAGCTATTTGTATTTTTCCATGTTTTTTTCTTTTGTGGTGGAATGTTTAAATTTATTATATAAGCATCGTAAAAAATAAGGAATATCGATGATTTTATGGTTGAAAGCTTGGCATATTATCGGTGTTGTTGCATGGTTTTCGGGATTATTTTACTTGCCTCGATTGTTTGTTTATCATGCCAATACTCTGGATGTGGTCAGTTTAGAGCGTTTTAAAATCATGGAGCGGCGTTTATATTACGGTATCATGTGGCCTGCTGCCGTTTTCACAAGTTTGATGGGTCTATGGATGGTGTGGATTTCTCCGGTGTATTATTTACAACAAAGCTGGTTTCATTGGAAGGTCTTGATGGTGCTCGCTCTTTGGGGGTATCATTTTTACTGTGGACATCTTGTAAGTGTCTTTGCTGGTAATGAAAACCGCTTGAGCAGTGGGTTTTATCGTTTTTTTAACGAAATACCCACTGTCATTTTAATCATTGTGGTGATTTTGGTAGTGGTTAAACCTTAGCTTTCCATTTCAATCATTTCAAAATCAGCTTTGACAGCACCGCAATCTGGACAAAACCAGTTCTCAGGCACATCTTCCCAGCGAGTGCCTGGCTCAATACCATCTTCTGGCCAACCCACGGCCTCATCATAAACAAAACCACATATCACGCATAAGTATTTACGATAAACTTCCATAACAACCCCTGTGTAAAAAAAAGAAACAATTTACCATCTTTTTGTTAATTTGAAAAGTTATTTTTTAAGGAGTAATACATCAATTACTTGGGTATCTCGATGGGGAAATTTCAAGATACGAGCTACAAAGCGTTTGATCCGTTCGAGAATAAAATCTTTGGCAAACGATGTTTCGGGTAATAAATTAAAAAACCAGCCGCCATGGATGGCATACTCGGTTAGTTTCTCAATGTCTTCAAAATAAATAGGAATTTCAATTCGTTGATGATGGACCAGTTTAAAGTCAAATTCTTCAATCAATTGATGGATTTCATCCATTCCAGATGCTACCGGTGTTCTTGATAGTATCGATTTATAATAATGACCTACCAGATTTCCAATCAGGGTATCTTGTGCGACAAAATTTGCAATTTGCGTTTGTGATTCAGGAAAGGATTCATAGGTGGAGGTGACAAACGAAAAATAACCGTTGGCTTTGCTCATGGTTTTAGCTTGCTGAAAAAGGATGCGAACGGGTACATATGCACTGATAAAATGTGCAATGATTAGATCTTGACTATGGATCGGCAAATGTTTATCTGCATCTGCGGCACTGCACTGAATGCTATGAAATGGGACTTGTAGTTGTGCGATTTTAAGCATTTCTTTGGAAACATCAATGCCGGTTAGTTCAGCATTCGGAATGTTTTGATGCATCAGTTTTAGAAAAGTACCATCACCAACACCTAAATCTAAAATTCTTAAATGATGAGGATGTGATAATAGTTCGCTTCCAAGAGCCTGTTGAGCGGCGGTATGACAACTTTGAGAAAGAACCCCGAAAATATCGGCGGTATTGTAATAGTTTTTACTAATATTATCGTAATAAGATGCAATCAGACTCATAAAGGGTACTAGCTTTTTTAGCGAATTCAAAAAGTATATCTCCTTTTTAAGAGAAATAGCGATAGATTTTTATTTAAAATTTAAAAAAATATTCTTTATTTCTTTTCAATTAGAGTTTATTTTTTTCTTGTCGTAGATTTTTGGTGTTTTTAGATTAAAAAAGTTCATGTTATTCGGAGGTGATGTTTTGAAATACAATTAAACACAACGTGTTTTAATGGCAAGCACTCCTTTAATAGAGTGTTGACATATCTATAGTATGTCAACATCTCTCAGCAGAGCTTAAATACTTTTAAGAATCAATGTACTCAACACCAATTTTTTTTCCTTTCACTTTACCTTGAATGAAATGTTCATAGGCTTTTTTTGCTTGGCTTTTTTCTATTGCAACATATGCATGAAAAGTTGAAATATCAATTTTTCCAATCATATCGGCTTTTAATCCAGCCTCTTTGGTTAATGCACCTAAAATATCACCTGGTCTGATTTTATCTTTTCGGCCGGCCATTAACCGTAAAGTTACCATCTCAGGCGTTGAGGTTTCAGATTTTGAGGGTAATACGTTCTCGATGTTTTCCCAGACCAGTTTCGTACCCATTAATTCTTCAATTGCACAAAGGCGTTCTGCGTCTTGATGAGTGGTAATACTGAACGCAAAGCCTTTACATCCGGCTCTGCCTGTGCGACCGATGCGATGAACATGAACTTCGGGTTCAAAAGCCACATCATAGTTAATGACAGCGGGCAATTCGCGAATATCTAAACCACGTGCAGCAACATCGGTTGCCACTAAAATTCGACGACTATGATTTCCAAAAAGAATCATGGCTTGATCTCGTTCAAATTGTTCGAAATCGCCATTGAGAACACAGACACTGAATCCATCACGTTTAAGTTCTGACGTCAGTTCAATTGTTTTTTCTTTGGTATTACAAAAAATTAAAGTTGATGTTGGTTGATAGTGTGCCAAGATTTTTTTTAAAACAGTATATTTTTCATTGGGATGTTGCACCTCAAAAAAATTCTGTTCAATCTCTTGTCCGATGCGTTGTTCTTCAACTTTTATTTCTTGTGGGTTTTGCATAAAGTTTTTTGCGATCTGCTTGATGGATGGGCTAAAAGTCGCAGAAAACAATAGAGTTTGTCGTTTTAAGGGACAATGGTGCAGAATTTTTTGTATATCCTCAAGAAATCCCATATCCAACATTCGATCTGCTTCATCTAAAACGACCTTATTATTATGTGAAAGTGAGAGCGTTTTTTGTAATAGATGTTTCAATATTCTTCCTGGTGTCCCAACAATAATATGAGCACCATGTCGTAAAGAATCATATTGAGGTCTAATAGGGATGCCTCCCGACAAATTCAAGATTTTGACGTTGGGTAATTGTCGCGCAAGACGTCGTAGCACTTGACTGACTTGCTCAGCAAGCTCTCTTGTAGGACAAAGAACCATTGATTGAGTGAAAGATTGATCAATTTTTAAATGTTGTAGAAGGCTTAAGCCAAAAGCAACTGTTTTTCCGCTCCCGGTTTGTGCTTGCGCGATAACATCTGAATTGTTCAATATTACAGGCAGACTCTGCGCTTGAATCGGTGTCATTTGATGGTAATTTAAAGAAAGTAGATTTGTCAGTAATTCTTTGCGTAAAGGCAAGAAAGAAAAAGACAATTCCTTTTTCATTCCAGGAAATTCTTTTTCTAAAGGAGTATCCATTTTGAATATATCAGATAATAAACGAAGCATATCTTAGCACAAAATTGATTGAAATAGCCATTAAAAAAACATCAAAGCCTACACTTCGCATCATTAAAACCCTTATTATTGATGGGATTTTTTGTTGGTTGCTTTAAAGTTTGTAAATTAATCAGTTTGGGTAACTTGTATAAGTCAAAATGCTCCTGTATCATATGGCCTTCCCAAGAAGGGGCTACGTTTATAACTATGGAAAGTTATCAATAATTGCTGATGTTTTCCTAGTCATCATAGCCTGAAATTGAACTCAGGCTGAATATGAAACTAAATGTATTTATTATGCATCCTTTAAAGATAATTGCATCAATTATTCATTGATAAGTCGGTCTTTATAAGGTTTTGTTAAGTTTTTTGCGTTATGCTATGAGAAATTGTTGACGATTTTGAAAGTTTCGTGTACAATATTAGTCCATGATTAAAATATTTTAAGCAAGTTTTAGGGAGAATTTTGTAATGTTAATTTTAACACGTCGTATTGGTGAAGCTTTAATTATTGGCGATGATGTGAACATCACAGTTTTAGGAATCAAAGGCAACCAAGTTCGCTTAGGTATCAATGCACCTAAAGATGTTTCTGTACATCGTGAAGAAATCTATCTACGTATTCAACAAGAAAAAACACCCGATGATGAATCGGCTGCTGAATAACAGAGATTGAGCGATTCAGTTTTTTTATTTATTTGTAAAAGACTGAATCGATGTTTCCCCACTTCCAACCTCATGCAATTTTCCTTTCAAATCTTGAAGAATAAGATATCCTTTTTCATTCACTCCTTGTGCTATACCTTGAATACTTTGATGGCCTTGTTTCACTGTGATTTTTTGTAGATATAATAAATCATAATTTTGCCAATCTTTGATGAAAGCCTCAAATCCATTTTGTTCAAACTTTGAAATATGCTGTTGGATCATCACCATGAGATGTTTCAGTAAATCCATTTTATCAAATGATTTTTGAGTGATCTCAAATAAGGATGTTGCCATCTCTGGAAGTGCAGAGGTTTTTGCATTGACATTTAGACCAATCCCAATGAGCACAGTGGATTGCTTGCTTTGGGTATGAACCAACTCGATTAAAATGCCAGCTAGCTTCTTACCCTGAATATAGATATCATTGGGCCATTTTAGTTGGGCTTTGATGCCGGTTCGCTCTTCAAGTATTTTGACAATAGAAAGACCTATGCTTAAACTCAATCCCTCTAGTTGATGTGCTGAACAATTCAGTGTCCTTCGAATTGAAAAATAAAGATTGAGACCTTTAGGAGAGACCCAAGTCCGTCCAAAACGACCTCGACCATGGGTTTGAAAATCACTTTGGCATATTTCCATATAGGGAGAGAAAGGAAGATTCTTAAGATATTGTTGTGTGGAATCAAGGGTATCAAAACGATGGAGCTTGAGGGTTTGGTCATGAAGCCTTTCTTTTAAATCATTTTCATGCAGAGCGCTGATGACTTGCCAATAGATATTTTGGTCTTGCCAGTCAAGTTCTTGTTTTTTCATACTTTCAAAAGCTTTTTTTTGCATCATAGCAGCCATAAGGCCTACCTTGGGTTCAAAAATGAGCGTATGTTGTTGATTGTCATCGAGTTCAGTAAAGTTGAATATTGTTTGCCCCTGGTATTTCACGAGAGCCTCGGTTTTTACCCATTGCTGATAAAAGTAATGCCCATGTAAAAAGGGGGGAATTTGTTCAAGAGGACATTTGTCTTCAAAGAAACCCTTGGAAAATTGTAAAAAATGACGTGCTCGATATTTCTCAATATCAACTCCGATGGGCTTTTTGGATATGGCTATGGCTAAATAGGTTCCGGAATGACTGGTGCTAAATTCTAACGCATGGTCTTTTATAAAGGGTTTTCCATGCGGATTTTCAAGAATTTGAAACGGTTTTTGAGTATAGTGTTTTAAAATATCAATTAGAATCAGTCTTCTTTCTTGTTTTAATTGATGTAATTCTTCGAAACGTGCAGAACTCACATACTTTGGTAAGAGAATTAGCCAAAAATGGACTTCATGTTCTTGAAGTGAAAAATGCTCGATTGGAGGCCAGATTTGATAGGTCGCATTTGTTATCAATTGTGAAAGATTCCTCGTAGCCGTGTTCATGAAGCTGTAGTATAATAAATTTTTATGATTGATGAAAAGAAACAATAATGAGTCGACAATTTTTGGAATTTGAACAGCCTATTGAAGAGTTGAAACAAAAAATTGAAGCTTTGCGCATGGTCAGTGATGGCCATGATATGAATTTGGCCGAAGAAATTCATAAACTTGAACAAAAATCTGTTCAGGCCATGGAAAAAATTTTTTCTGATCTGGATTCTTGGCAAATGACGCAAATGGCACGACACCCCATGCGTCCGCAAACCACTGATTACATCGAGCATATTTTTACTGACTTTACGGAGTTGCATGGTGATAGGGCGTGCTCCAATGCACCTGCCATTGTGGCCGGTCTGGCGAGATTTGAAGGTCAGCCTGTCATGATCATCGGTCATCAAAAGGGTAAGAAAACGGCTGAAAAAGTCTATCGTAATTTTGGTATGGCGCGCCCTGAAGAATATCGTCGTGCTTTGCGATTAATGAAAATGGCAGGTAAATTCAATATTCCTGTGATTACTTTTATCGATACAGCAGGAGCATATCCCGGAATTGATGCGGAAGAACGTAACCAGTCAGAGGCGATAGCTAGAAATCTTTATGAAATGTCTATTCTAAAAACCCCTATTATTTGTATTGTCACTGGTGAAGCTGGTTCTGGTGGAGCACTGGCGATTGGTGTGGGGGATTATGTGGTGATGTTACAATATTCCATTTACTCGGTTATTTCACCTGAAGGCTGTGCTTCTATTTTATGGAAAGATGCGGCTAAAGCTCCGGATGCTGCAGAAGCCATGGGTGTAACGGCAGATAAAGTCTATCGCCATGGTTTGGTAGATAAAGTTTTGTCTGAACCTTTGGGTGGCGCACACCGTGATGTTCAAACCATATCTCATGACATTGCTCAAACCATCAAGGATGAATTGCGGCGTTTACAAGCATTACCCGTTCAAGAGTTATTGAACAGACGTTATCAAAAATGGATGAGCATGGGTGCTTATCCAAAAGATTGATCATGAATTTGTTAAATACTCATGATATTGCCACTTTAGAAGCCTATCCACGTATTTGGGTCGGCTTTAGTGGTGGCATGGATTCTCTCACTTTACTCTATTGCCTTTCACAAATTCCTCATCTTAAAAATCGATTACGGGCAATTCATGTGCATCATGGTCTAAGTCCCAATGCGTCACATTGGCAAACGTTTTGTGAGCGCACTTGCCAAGACTTGGAAATCCCATTAGTGGTTGAACAAATCAAACTTAATGGTGTTTCAAATCTGGAAGAACAGGCAAGAAATGCGCGCTACCAAGTTTTTAGTCAATTGCTTGAGTCAGGGGAGGTGTTGCTATTGGCTCATCATTTGGATGACCAAATTGAAACATTTTTTCTACATGCTTTGCGAGGTTCAGGTGTTGATGGCTTGGCTTGTATGCCCAAATGCTATGCGCGCGAGCATTATTTCGTTATTCGACCTTTTTTAGATCATGCTCGACAAGATATTTTAGACTATGCAAGCCGTCATCACTTGGTTTGGATTGAGGATGAAAGCAATCAACAAACCCATTTTTCCAGAAATTTTTTAAGACAAGAAGTCTTGCCTTTGATTGAAAAAAAATGGCCCCATTATCGGCAAAGTATTGGGCATACCATTGAATCGTGCCAGGAATACCGATCTTTTTTTCAAATGAATTTATCTCAAGAGCCATTAGATTTAGTTTTATTGCGAGGATTAGAACCTTTAGAACGACAGCAGTATTTGCGCGCTTGGTTTCGAGTTTATCATATGCCTTTGCCGAATCGGAAGATTTTAAAGGAAATAGAAGTACAAATGGTTTTCCCAAATCGACAGGACATGCAAGCTGAAATTCGTTGGCAGGGTTACAGAATTCTTGCTTATCAAAATAAACTTTATTGTGTTCAAGAAGAACTCTTTGTTCCAGACGATTTTATTTGGCAGGACTTTCCCAAGCCCAGGGGAAATCTTCATGTGAAGATTGCTGACATTGGTGTGAATATTCAAAGTATTGATCATGTTGAAGTCTGTTATCGAAAAGGTGGCGAACGTATTTATTTAAAAGGTCATCATCGTTGCGTCAAAAAGCTTTTTCAAGAATGGAAGGTCCCTGCTTTTGAACGAGAACGTATTCCATTCATTTATGTTAATGGCGTCTTAAAATGTATTGTTGGTTATGCCACCGTGCAAGATGAAGGGGGAATGTATCAGTTCGAGCTTGATTTTTACTCATAAATATTGTGCACTTGTTTATCGATATTAAAAGAGTATCGAACGGATACGATCATTCAATTCTACGATGCTGGAAAATTGTTGAATATTTTTTTTCAAGTTTGTTAGCTTGATCAGGCCAAAACGCTATTGAAGGGATTGGATTAATCAAAGTACTCGCGCACCCTGAGTTTTTTAATTGTATACAGGCATTACCGAAAGAGACCTCTTTAAGACAATTTTAAGTTTGGTTTCATGAGGAAAATGTACTCGTTCCCATTTTAACTTTGCGTGCTTGGCATATTCATCATGAACGTATGTTCAAGAAAGCCAGGAAATGTTGGCAAGTTTATAAACTCGATATGCTTTGAGTTTAGGGGATGTATAAACAGAACTTCGTCAATTAAGACTGGTAAAAGTACTAGAACTCATGTTTTGTCATTGAACATACCCCATTGCTGGCTCGCTCGAGGTTGTTCGCAATGTTGATGATCTGGTGTCATCGTCAAGCCATTTATGTATGTATCCATGCTATTCTTTTTCCTAAGATGGAAATAACATCCCATACACAGAGAAAAGAATTAGATGTCTTTTTTAGGAGTAGGGGAAAGTGAACATCAAGCCTCTATCCCTTCTCTAACTTGATTTTTATTTGATCAGGTATGCTATTTTGTGGTACAATTTGGTTTTATTGATTTCTAAGTGGGATTATCCATGAACAAATTTATAAAACTTCTTGTTGTACTTCTGATGGCTTTTCTTCCCATTGTTGTCCTCATGCCAGGTTATAAGAAGTCTATTATTCGTCGTGATCGTTACAAACCTTTATCTAAAAAATCACCTGTGACTGTTGCTGCACGAGGTTTAAAACCAGCAAATTTTGAGCAATTGCCGCAGTGGCAATCTGCAGATGTGGTGAAATCCTTTCAGGCATTTCAAAATGCTTGTGGGGTTTGGGAAACCATGAATCCCAATGCCTCTGTTGGTAATCGTATGATTTCATTGAAAGTCAAAGACTGGTTACCTATTTGTCATGTCGCTAAAAAATTATCAAATCCATCGAAACAGGAAGTTAAAGCTTTTTTTCAAGATTATTTTCAACCCTATCATTGGAAAAACACCCATTCAGGTCGTTTTACTGGATATTACTCACCTGTTTTTAAGGGTAGTGAAACGAAAAGTGCGCAATACAATACACCCTTATATGAAACGCCACAGCGAGGTATTAAAGCTTTTTCACGATCTGAAATCTATCGTGGCGCCTTAAAAGGCAGGGCGCGAGTAATAGCATGGTTAAAAAATCCAGTAGATGCCATGGCCCTTGAAATTGAAGGATCGGGTGTGATTGATTTGGGGCATGGTAAAAAGATTTTTGTAGCCTATGATGAGCAAAATGGTCATCGATATCGATCATTGGCGCAAATGGTTATGGATTTGCGACTTATAAGTCGTGCAAAAGCCTCGATTGAAAATATTCGTCAATATTTTTCCAGACACCCTGAAAAAATTCCGTCATTGGTTCAAAAAAATCCGTCGTATGTGTTTTTTACCAAATATGAGGATAGTGATTTCAGTGGCGCTCATCAATCGGTACTTATCCCCAAGTATTCGATGGCTGTTGATAAACGTTATATTCCCATGGGGATGCCTTTATTTTTAAGTACCATACACCCGGTCAATACCGATGGTGATATGAAGCCATTAAATCGGGTAATGATTGCCCAAGACACTGGTGGCGCGATTAAAGGCCCGATTCGCGGTGACATCTACTGGGGTGTTGGTGAAAGAGCCAATCAAATTGCAAATATGATGAGTGAGAAAGGTGATTATTGGTTATTGTTACCGAGACACGTGACGGCATAGTTTAATGATCCCATGGATTCGTCCATGGGCTAGCCACATGGATATCACATAAAAAATTTGTACGATATGACGATGTTCCTGATTGTTACACACGTCGAAGTCCCAATGACAAATCACATCATGTAGCATAAGCCTTTCCCATGATGTGAGGTATGAATGCAGACTTATGCTTAGATTATAGTATACATAGAATTTTGTGTTTTTGGGGCTATGTCTGCTGGCATTACATGAGCTAGAGCGCTGGGTGCAAACATTGTTGGTGAATAAGTTTCTCCCATGATCCGACGGATTAATGTAGGGTTGTTATTCATTAATTGTACACGCGCTGTTTCTGACAATCCTTTCACATAATTTTTCGCCATATCTTTTAAGTAAGGCTGTAAAAGATATTCTTCTGGTAAGCGGTTCAAATTGCAAAACATGAAGATGGCTCTTAACAAGGTATCATGGAATTCGATTGTCGGATTTTGCGCACTAAGACAGCAAAAAATTAATGCGCGAGTGAGCGCGAGAGATTCTTGGAATTCTTTTTTTCGCATTGCCGTCAATGATAACTGATTTAAATTCCGAATGATTCGTGTTTGCTCTTCTATTGTGCATGAGTTGAAGACAGACAAACACTGACTTAATAAGTCTTGTGCAATATTGAAAGTGAGATCCCCCCAAGGTCTTTGATTTGGGCGGTCTAGTATCAGACCAAATATCACCCGAACAGATTCACCTTCTGGTAAATTGAAAGTTTGAAGAGAAGTACTGAATGATTCCATACTATATTCCATGAGAATATGTGGATGAACTCCGGCAAGACTCGGGCTGGAATAGATTGTTGTAAAAAAAGAGTTTTCGAAGAATGTCATGGTTTCTCTAATGATAATTTCTGGAGTCGTATGGTGAGTCAGGAGACGAAACAATGCAGGAGAGTGTTGTAATTTTCTAGTTTCACAGTTGAGATGAAAACAACGAGTATATATTTCCAGTGAGTGGCGTAATATTGTCATAGAGTTAAAAGGTCGCATTTCTAAAAAATTGATCGTTACTTTTTTACCCTGGCTTGTTATAAGATACGTATTCATCGCTTTGCGTTCGATATTTTTACCATTTATTTGATATAAACTAAGATCTAAGTTTTCAATGTGGCTTAGGCCATTATAACAATGGCGTGAAAATAGTTTTTCTAAATAAGCAGCTGCATGAGGTTTGTCATAAAAACAAGAAATAATTGCACCTACTGCATGATAAGGTTTACCCTGCATCAATAATTGAAGTCCGGTGTCGCTAGCAATATTTTGATCGACATACATGGAAAATACTTCGAATTGATCTTGGATAAATAAATCATATAAAATTCCATTGAGATTTTCATTGTCATGCCTTAGGTTATACGCTTTATAGAGCAAAGCATTTTTATAGAATGGGCAAATTTCATATAAAACATGGGCTGTAACGATTCGTTGTGTGCGCAAATGGGTTTCTTGTTCAATGGCTTGCAAAAATTGGATATAAATTTGATAAAGTTCGGTTGTATCGTACAAAAGAGGTACAATCTCTCTAACGAGCTCGTGTTCTCCTAAAAATAAATGATGCTTAAAAAACTCTGTTAGGGTGCCGCGAGTGGGCAGGCGTTGATATTGAGCTTGAATAAATGCTTGTGATTGTTTAGCAGGAGTATGCCAAAAATAGTCCAAACATAAGTCATTGAGGATTATAAATTTCTCAAAATGTGTTTGAATCCAGGGAATAATTTCCATATTATCTTTGGCATCGACAGGCGACTCAGCGAGCCACTGGCTAATATAATCGGTAATTTGTCTTTTGTTTGAACTGACGTGAGATTTTGTAATAGTAGAACGAGATGGCTGAGTAAGCTTTAACTCCTCAGAATTGGATACATTTTCTTCAATTTTCTTTGTTTCGATAGATTGAGCTATTTTTAAATGTTCGAATTGTTCTTGGTACCTGTCAATACGACTATCCCAATAACCATGGTAACGTACATATTGGGTCAAGCACTCAATCATTTCCTGTAAAGTTTTTTCTTTAGGAGAACTGTTCTCGATTAACAGTTTTTCTAAGCGCTCAACTTCGGACAATAACTGATATTGTGCTAATTGATTGCGTTGTATAAAGGCTTGCAACAACTGTTGTGCAGAGCTCGCTTGTAATAATAAATATTCTTTTTGCAAGGATGAGAGTGTTAAATGCGTAATAGTGTTATCAGGAAAATATTGTTTTGCATAAATCTCAGTTCGATGTTTCTCAAACTCAATTCGGACATTGATGTTTTCTCCTATCTTGTTAGTATACACTAAACTAATGTGATAAGGCGGTAGTTTTCGAGCAGGGGTGGTGGTTGTATTCAAAAGTATGCGGTCAACACTAAGATGAAGATCGGTTAAACTAAATTTTTCAAAAATGGGAAAGTCAATTTCTGTAAATGTATGGTGAAAAAACAAGGCATGTCGTCCATCTTGCTCGCATTCTCCAATTCGAGTAAATCCAGGATTGTTTGTGCTCCGTTTTTTATTTTTGTACTCATCGATTAAATAATTAAATAAAGGGTTTTCATCTGGTTGATATCGACGTTTTGAGTTCACGACTGTAAAAAAAGAAAGTTCTTTACTAGTTTCCATAACATGTTTCCGAAAAGATTTGATTGTAATATTTTTATTCATAAGAGTCCATTATAACGACTCGATGATGAAGAGATTGGTTTAGTTAAACTGTTGCAGCACTACGACTCGATTGGGTTTGGATTTATCTTTTAGCTTTCGGTAGAGGAGATATCTTGAATGGAAATGGCGTTTTGAGGGCGAAGTGATGTCGATGTCTAACCAGAAATACTGACTTTGAGTGGTGATGTTTTGCACGGGGATTTTAAATTCCTCAAGAATTGCAAACAACTCTTGATTGGTGCTAAAGCCTTCATCACCTCGAGCAAACAGGATTTTTTTTACTTGTGAGGGTTTGAGTCCTGGCGTTAAGTGATGGATGATGCGCTCATCACAGGTATTCAAATTGATAGGAACATTCTCGGGTAAGACAGTGATATAGGGTGTGAGCTTTTGATAGATAGCCGATGTGACGCCATAGACTTTTCTAAATTCAGACAATGTTTGCATCGGTTGCCCACCTGCTTGATAAGGTGGATTGGCTTTGGCATATTCAGCCTGATATTGCATAAAACGTTGTTTTAATAAACTAGGATCAATCCAGCTGAGTGTTGCATAATAGATATCATTGATGGGGGCCTTTACAGTGCTTTGTAAAATATCTTTTAAGAGTATATAAAAAACCAATCGCATATTTTGTTCGATAATGGAATTGATGTTGAGTTTTGCCTGAGCATCGATGAGTTGTGCTTGCATTTGCCATTGAGGCGGTAAAGGCAAAGCTTTGTTGGGTAGTTTCGCAATCAATGCCTTGGTTTGATGAAAGGTGGTTTTTTTCAAGATACTGACTGTCCAGATTTTTGCACCATCAGTCAGACTTTCTGCTTGCATATTTTCTTCGAGGCGTTGTTGTTGGCGGATATGGTGATGTGTTTGGCTTATCCAGGCTGTTGTGATACTTGAAATTACCAGTATTAAAATCAGTGCGCTAATGAGGGCAGAGCCCCTTTGTTTAGTTTTGAGGGATATCATAGGCAAAAGGGGGTAGAGCAAACCATAATTGCAGATTTTGCTGGTTGGTGAATGTTAGCATCATTTGAATGCCACGCGGAGAGGGCGAAAACCGGTTGGGTTGCCAAATGGCTTGGATGTCTTTATTGGGGAATAAATAACGAAAGTGACAGTCCTCTAAATCTTTTAATAAAATCGTGTCACGAAACTTGTTTCTTTCAAGGGGATCTAAGGATTGCCAATGCCGTTCAATCAATTGTCTATTTTTGCAAAGATAGGCAATACGATCCAAGGTCTGCAGAGGGGTTGCGTTATGAGTCCATTCTACATATTCACGCTGTCCGATAAAAATAGGAAATAGATGTTCATCATTAGCTTTAACCGGTCGTTGAATGAGGTGTGCGCTTTGAGTATTCATTTTTTCAATGATTCGATTGAGTTGTTGCCAGTGTTGATAATGATTTTTGAGTGCGCCATATTGGGTGAGGGTTTTTTTAAGTGTCATGGTGGTGATGAGGGATAGAATTGAAAAAATCATCATCGCTACTAATATTTCAATCAAGGTAAAACCTTGTAGTTTAATTTGTTGGTTCATAGGCATATGTATAACGAATTTGATCATAAGGTCCAGTTTTGCTAGCGCGTGTGGAGATTTTAATTTGTTTTAAAAAAGCCTCACTTGTGGGTTTTTTTTCTACTTTATTATAAATTTTTAAATGTTTGATTTGAGTGACGGAATAGTAGGGTTGATTGTCTTGCAGAGGCATCAATCCCAGACGTAGAAGATTGACGGTTTGCATGGCAACCCAGTTTTCTGCCATATGACTTTCTAAATGTTGATATTGTCTAATATTTTGAGAGCCGGCGGTGACCAATGCGCCTAATCCAATGGCAATCACCACCAAGGCAACCATGACTTCAATCAGGGTAAATCCGGCTTGTTTCTGCATTAATCGGACCAGTTTCCGATGGTTTTCTTATTTTCACCTGGTGCACCTTCACTAAAAATATCAATTTCGGAGTGTTCTCCAGGATTTTGATAGTGATAGTGATGTCCCCATGGATCTTTGGGTAAGTTTTTAAGGTAGCTGCGCCAGTTTAGAGGAATGGGATCAATATCTGGCTGGGTGACCAATGCTTCCAATCCTTGTTCATCGCTGGGATAAAAACCATTGTCCAGTCGATAAAGTTCTAGGGCATTTTCAATGGCAAGAATGTCTTGTTTGGCCTTGACAGAACGAGCCTGATCGGGGCGATTCATAATATTGGGGACGATGAGTGCGGCTAAAATGCCCATGATGACGACCACGACCATAATTTCAATAAGAGAAAAACCTTGTTGTTTTGACATAAATGACCCCTCTTGTGTTTGTTTAACTATTTTATACCAATTGTTGCATTTGAAAAATAGGCAATAAGATAGCCAGGACAACAAAAAGAACAAATCCACCCATAAGTAGAATAATCAATGGTTCTAAAAGCTTTAAACTGGTATCCATCCATTGTTGTCTTTGGGTATCAAGTTGCTGCGCGGCACGCCCTAACATTTCTGTGAGTTGTCCGCTCTTTTCACCACTTTGAATCAAGTGGATAGACATGCCTGAAAACCAGTTTGTTTTGGCCAGTGCTGCACTAATTGAAACACCTTCTTTCACACTTTGTGTGGCTTCCTGAAATTTATCTTGAATGATGAGATTATTGATCAATTGAGTTGCCACATTCATACTTTCTAAGACATTGACCCCAGAAGAGAGTAAGATTCGCATGGTATGTAAGTATCTGGGAATTTGTGTCATTTTAATAAATTGTTGATAAATCTTTTGTTCAACGAGTTTTTGATGCCATTGCCGCTTCCACTTTAAATCGTTTCGTTTGCGATAAAAGATTAATCCAATGCATAAAATGAGTAAGATTAAAAAAGGAAATATGGTTTTCATGACATGCGAGCTACTAATTAGGATTTTAGTCATTAAGGGAAGGGCTTGTTGGTTTTCATCAAAAATCGATAAAATTTTTGGGACCACTTGTGTCATCAAGAAGAAAATGATGATAAGTGCCACACCAATCATAAGACTCGGGTAAATGAGCGCTTGTTGGATTTTTTGCTTAGCGGTGTGTTGTTGTTCGATGTAATCAGCCAGTTGTTGTAACACCTGATCGAGTTTTCCGGATTGTTCGCCGGCGTAAATGGTTGCGCAATACAAATTTGAAAAGAGTTTGGGATATTGTTTTAAAGCTTGGGCGAGCGAATAACCCTCCAAAACTTTTTGATAGATGCCTTGGATGAAAGGTCGCATTAATGCTTGCGATTGCTCTTGCGTCATGCCTGCCAATGCGTCGGTTAAAGGGATACCTGCCGATAAAAATGTTGCTAGTTGTCGAGTGAAAAGACAGACATCTTGCATTTTTGGTTGTCTTTCAAAAGCAGACCATTGCGCTTTCTTTTCCTGAATATTTAAGATGATAAAGTCTTGATTTTTAAGAAGCATCTTCGCTTGATGAAGGCCGGAGGCATCAATCAATCCTTTTTGTTTTTCGCCATTTTCATTGATAACCTGGTATTGAAAAGTTTTCATGGTTCTAAAAAAAAAGAATTGTTGAATATATCCTAACCTTGTTTGATGGTGAGAGTCAAAAGAATTGGATGCTTTCAAGAAAATGACTTTAGAGATTAAAAATTTATGGTCCAAAAGGTCGATTTGTTGGCGTTTCATCTATTGATTGATGAAGCTCAGAGAATTGCGTCAATACTTTTAGAACATCTAAATGTCCCATGATCATAGCAATTTCCACAGGAGTGATTTCAATTATGGTTGCGTCTGGATATTTTAGCTGATATTGCCATATATGCTCGTCTATTCTCTTAATAATGGCATCGTTTAAAGACCTTGTATTTCTAACAAATATTTCGAGTTCCTTTTGGGTTTTTTTTAAAGGCTTGGTTATATCAATTTTGTTATGTTTTAGAAGATGTTTTACAACTTCAATCTTGTTATTAAGTGTGGCGATAAAAAGCGGGGTTGTGCCATAGAAAAGGTCTTGATTGGGGTCAAGATCTTCTCTGGCTAGTAATATTTTTATCACTTCCTGATGACCTCTAAATATAGCGATCATCAAGGCGGTTATACCATCACTAGCCACTTGATTGGGATTGATATCCTTGTGAGCCAGTAATGCTGTCAAGATATCCTGACGGCCATAATCTGCAGCAATAATTAGAGGGGTTGTGCCATAGAAAAGGTCTTGATTGGGGTCAAGATCTTCTCTGGCTAGTAATATTTTTATCACTTCCTGATGACCTCTAAATATAGCGATCATCAAGGCGGTTATACCATCACTAGCCACTTGATTGGGATTGATATCCTTGTGAGCCAGTAATGCTGTCAAGATATCCTGACGGCCATAATCTGCAGCAATAATTAGAGGGGTTGTGCCATGTGTATTAACTTGATTGGGGTCAATTCCCTCTTGGGCTAGTATTGCAAGAGTTGTTTCCAAATCACCTTTGTGTAAGGCATCAAATAAAATTAATTGATTACTTTTGATGTTCGTACATTCAAATTTTTTTATTGTTAATAAAGCATTTTCCAAGCTTAGCGTGTTTGCTTTTGGTAAGACTGCCGAAATGGAAAAACTATCGAAACATTCAAAGTAGGGTAAATTTTCCCAAAATAATTCATGGCTAAAAGCATACTTTAAATGATGCAGTCTGTCAGGTCTTTGTATGGGTAAATTAACATCCATCCACTGCCAAGTACCATCAGATGGATCATAAGTTGCATTTATAGCATGACCTGCTTCTTTTCTTGAACAAGATAATATAAAACATACTGGCTCTTGATATTGAGATGCTATTATTATTTCCTCAAGTTTGCCTAAAGTGGTTAATAATCCCTTTTTGCTAAATTCATCATAACGAAGAATAGGAGAATGTTTAATTCCGCCTAACATTAAGAGCTCATCAGAAGAGGCCAATTCAGAGATCTCAGCAATATCTTGTTGTGTAAGTTTTTTTGCAAAGATTGACTTGTGTTTGCTAGCTTCTTGAAACAAACAGAGACTTTCGTAGAAAGCTTTAATATCCCACCATATATCTAACCACTCTGTTTGTTTTTTTAATTCTTCAAGTGTTTTACCTTCATTCAATAAACGATTGAATGCTTTGATTTTGTATGTTCTATTTAAAAATCTAGGTTGTTGCTTTAAAAGAGTCGCCTCTATCCATCTCATGGTATAACCTTGGCATATGCCCTTGTCATCCAATGAATAACCTAGTTTTTTCCCACATTGAATTAGATCGTTATGTGTTGTCGAGGTGTATTTATTTGCATCGATAAGAATATGAAAAACCTCGCTATATTTGTCAGCTTGAATGGCATGGTTGATGTTTATATCATTGAATATTTTTCTAGAATATTCGATGGTATCACTTGTTTTTCTTGCCCAACTATCAGGGCTTTTTAAAGAAATGACTTCCAATATTTCATCAATGACTTGTTGTTCTTTAGGAAAGAAAAAATCATTATAGTGTTTAAATAAAAACGCATTACCTAAAGAAAGTATTCCAATAGAATAACCTAAAAATTGTTTTACGTTATTATGTGCTGTAAATTCATTGAGTTCTCGATGAAAGGCCTCTATTCTTTCAATAAAGTCTAAGGTTTGAAGAGAGGTGTTTTCTGTGGTTTTCATTTCAAGAGAAATGGCAACAGTATTCATGATATTTTCTTGAGTATCTTGATAAAAAGACCTAATCATGATTAATAATTGTTGTTGAACTTCACGTAGTTCTTCGGGGATGTCTGTTTGTTCCACAGTTGTGCTAATGCCCAAATTTTGAAGTTTGGACGTTAATAGTATTTTCAATTCATGTAAATGATTTTCCAAATGACTTTGGAATAAATCTATCAATTCATTGGTCATCAAATCATCTCTAAGGCGGTTTGTATAGCTTATTGCTGTATCATATTAATGATAACATAAAAAAACGGAGTGAATTAAAAAAGATCATTATTATCTAGGGGTTGCTTTTTTCATCTCTTTTAAATAGGTTTTAAAATTATCATCAAAAATGGATGGTGGCGCACCTATTGAATAATTATGCAGGTGTAATTGACAGTTTATGACCAAAGCTTGATAATCAGTGGGTACATATTCAGGAGTTTTTCATGTCATTACAAGATTTACAAGATGTTATTCAAAAGGAAGCCATTGAGTTTGTGGATTTGCGATTCACCGATTTACAGGGAAAAGAACACCATGTCACCATTCCATCTGCGATGGTAGGAAATGATTTTGATATGGTGGGTAAGGCTATTGATGGCTCATCAATTAAAGGTTGGCAGGATATTAATTGCTCTGATCTGGCACTGATTCCTTGTTTTGATGCTCCTTTGGTGATTGATCCTTTTTATCGTCACAAAACTGTAAATGTACGTTGTAAAGTTCAGGATTTAAGCACCCAACAAGATTATCAATTTGATCCTCGAACCATCGCCTTGAATGCCGAACGCTATTTAAAAGAAACCGGTATTGCCGATGGTGTATTCTTTGGACCAGAGCCAGAGTTTTTTATATTTGACGATGTACGTTGGCAAAATGAAATGGGTCGAGTGTCTTATCATATCGATTCTCATGAAGCGGCATGGAATTCATCCAAATTATTAGATGGGGGTAATCAAGGCCATCGTCCTGCTGTTAAAGGAGGATATTTTCCTGTACCACCAGTGGATTCTTCACAAGATATTCGTTCAACCATTTCCAATATTTTAGCGAACATGGGTATTGTGGTGGAGGCTCATCATCATGAAGTTGCAACTGCCAATCAATGTGAGGTCGCCACACAATTTGGATTTCTAACATTAAAAGCTGATGAATTACAGTTACTGAAATATGTGATTCATAATACTGCGCATCAATTTGGAAAAACGGCTACTTTTATGCCTAAGCCATTGGTGGGGGATAACGGTAGTGGTATGCATTGTCATCAGTCACTGATAAAAAATGGTGTAAACATTTTTGCTGGAGATGGCTATGGTGGATTATCGGAGACCGCATTGTACTATATTGGTGGAATTTTATATCATGCCAAAGCATTAAATGCCATCACCAATCCAACCATTAATAGTTATCGACGATTAGTGCCCGGTTATGAAGCACCAACCAATTTGGCTTATGGCTATCGAAATCGATCGGCTGCTATTCGAATTCCTTTGGTTACCAATCCAAAAGCCAAACGGATTGAAGTGCGTTTTCCTGATTGCATGGCCAATCCTTATTTGGCATTTAGTGCGATGCTCATGGCTGGTCTTGATGGTATTCAAAGAAAAATACATCCTGGTGATGCCATGGAAAACAATCTTTATCATTTATCCAAAGAAGAAGAAAACCGGATTCCACAATTGTCTTCATCGTTGGAGATGGCCAAAGATGCATTTGCACAAGACTCAGAATTTTTAATGAATGGCGGTGTATTTAGTCCGAGTGTCATTCAAACACTTATTGGATTTATGGAAGAAGAAATAGAAATGGCGCGTCTTGCGGTACATCCTTTAGAGTTTGCCTTATATTATAGTCGTTAATATCTACATCTGCCTTTATTCGTTCTGAATAAAGGCAGCTATTTTTTATCTTACCCCTTGAATTTTAATAAATAGCCCCTATTTAAAAGATATTATTCTTTTAATTTTTTTGGAGTCAACATGGCAGATGCAAAAACCTTAGGCTTTCAAGCAGAAGTCAAACAATTGTTAAATTTAGTTATTCATTCGCTTTACAGTAATAAGGAAATTTTTCAAAGAGAATTAATTTCCAATGCATCCGATGCTTTAGATAAATTGCGGTTTTTAGGTTTAAGTGATGCTAATCTATATGAAAATGATGCTGATTTAAAAATAACTGTAAGTTTTAATGAGGAACGAAAAACCTTAACCATCTCGGATAATGGGATTGGTATGAGTTGGGATGAAGCTGTTTCTAACTTGGGTACTATTGCAAAATCGGGAACAAAAGAATTTTTGAGTCATCTGACCGGAGAACAATCTCAAGATTCACAATTAATTGGTCAGTTTGGTGTGGGTTTTTATTCGGCATTTATTGTAGCAGATAAAGTGACGGTACTGAGTCGAAAAGCGCTTTCCTCAGAAGCAGCAGCCATTAAATGGGAATCCAATGGCGAAGGAGAGTTCACCATTGAACATCATCCTAAAGCCACGCGTGGAACAGATGTTATTTTGCATTTACGAGATGATGCAACAGAATTTTTAAGTGATTGGCGAATTCGAAGCATTGTGACCAAATACTCTGATCATATTGCTTGGCCAATCTATATGAAAAAACTTAGCAAACTTGAGGAAGGCCAGGAAGAAAGTGGTCAAGATGAATGGGAAAGCGTTAATAAGGCGCAAGCTCTTTGGACTTTAAATAAGTCAGAGATTACCGAAGAGCAATACCAGCACTTCTATCAATCTCTAACACATGATTTTCAAAATCCATTGGCTTGGTCACACAACCATGTTGAAGGTAAACAACACTACATCAGTTTACTATATATTCCAGAAACAGCACCTTTTGATCTCTGGCAACATGATGCCAAACATGGATTGAAGCTTTATGTGAAACGAGTGTTTATCATGGATGATGCTAGTCAATTTCTGCCACGCTATTTGCGTTTTGTGAAAGGGATTGTTGATGCCAGTGATTTACCTTTGAATGTCTCTCGTGAAATTTTACAAGAGAATAAACAAGTAGAAGCTATTCGTTCAGCGTGCAGCAAACGTGTTTTAGGTATGCTTGAAAAAATGAGTGAATCTCAGCCTGAACTTTATAAAAAATTCTGGTCAAATTTTGGGAACGTGTTAAAAGAAGGTCCGATGGAGGACTACGCTAATCGAGAAACCATTGCTAAATTATTGCGTTTTTCCAGTACGAATGAACAGACATCTGAACAAAATGTATCATTAGATGATTATATTGCGCGCATGAAAGAAGGGCAGGATAAAATTTATTACATCACTGCCAGTAGCTATAACGCAGCGAAAACCAGCCCTCACTTAGAGATTTTTCAACAAAAGGGCATTGAAGTATTGTTGTTAAGTGACCGGGTTGATGAATGGTTGGTAGGTTATCTTTCTGAATATGCTGGTAAGAAGTTGCAATCGATTGCTAAAGGCAAGGTGGATTTACCCGAATCAGCTGAAGATAATCAAGAAGATTTCAGTGACATGCAACCAATGATTGAGCAAATGAAAAAAGTTTTAAATCATGATGTTAAAGAAGTACGTACCACGACACGTTTAACGCAATCACCTGCGTGTATTGTGGCTGATGAAAATGACTTGGGCTTAGAAATGCAAAGAATTTTAAAAGCCACTGGTCAAGAACTTCCTGATTCTAAACCTATTTTGGAAGTTAATCCTCATCACGCTTTAGTCAAAAAAATGCATCAAGTCACCGATGACGAGCAATTTGAAGATTGGGCTAAAATGTTATTTGAGCAAGCGGTGTTAGCAGAAGGCGGGCATTTAGAAAATCCAGCGCTTTATGTTGCACGAGTGAATAAATTATTATCTTGCAATTAATTTAATATCTGCCGATCGACATTATTTGTAAAAAAATGGTGTCGATCATTTCAACCTGTGTTTTAAAATATTCTTTTTCTTTATGAAATCAATTATTGAAATGGATGTTTAATGCTTATTTCCGATTGGAATCACCGATTTATCCTGCAACTTATGAATTTGTAACTCATCATCAAGATAAAAAAAGCATTATGGTTTGTTTCTTTTCTGATTATTCCATCTGGCTATAAGCAGATCTAGATGAATTGCCGCCTCTGGAACAAGACCATTATTTGATCGTTCCTGAATATTTATTTTAAGGTTTTCTTCAGGATTGAATCATATTCATCACCTTTTTTTAAATTTTAGTCAAAAACCTCTAGCATCTATAAATTCCTTCATGTACAATAAATTCGCTGCATTACAGAATGTGTGCAGTTTGGAAAAGATGTTGATTTAACCTAGATAAGGAAGTTCAAATGACTTTAGCTGATATGAAAACTCAAGCAGAATCCTCTGTCATCCATAAAGAACCTGCTTTACAAGAGTTGGTTTATAATCTTGTTTCTCGCTTTTTAGCTGAAAACAAAAATAAAAATATTCAAGACCTTTATGATATGATTTTGTCTGAAGTAGAGCCTCCACTGTTGCAGGCCGTGATGGAAAAAAGACGCGGAAATCAATTGCAAGCAGCTAAGTTGCTTGGTATCAGTCGCGGAACTATTCGCAAAAAATTATTACGTTATTTCGGGACCAAATATTTTCGTTTAACTGACGAATAATATTTTTTGTTGCTGTCAAAAAACACCAGTTTGAATTTTCATCTGGTGTTTTTTTGTTTTTAGGCGATAAGAGACCCATTTGTGCATTCCTCCTTGGATTAAAGTTTTCCTTTGAATCTATTTTATGGTGATAAGATTTTCTTTATGTCATCGTACTCTTTAAGTCTTGAGCAATTCATTGTATGATTTGTTATTTGCTGGGAATAACATCATGAGAGTAAGAGGATTTATAATTGGTGCGATGTTAGCATCTTCAACTATATTTGCAGCCAATTGTCCGCAGGCTGTTTCTGCTAGTGAAGCAGAATTTTGTGGTTCTTTTCAACAAGTGGCTCAGTGCCATTGTCAAGCTTCTGGGTTGCCGGCTAAAATGTGTCAAAATGTATCGATGGTTTACAAACGCATGATCAATACTTTTGGGAGTTTAGAAAGAGCTTGCCAATATCAAAAAGACACAAGTTATGAAACCTGTATAGAAGATTGGCGCTGCTATCAGCAGGGTGGCTTAACTAATAATGGCCAGTTGTGTAATGGTTCAGGTTTAGCTTGTTCGTAATCTTTTCAAAAAGGAAGAATAGTGCCGAGAAACTTTAGATTCTTATTGGGTCTCATGAGTTTAATTAGTACCAATTTATATGCTCAATTGCCTCCGACACCTTGGTATGTTGGAGCGGGTTTAGGGTATGGTTCAACGACATGGCATGCTTTGGTGCCTCGTACCTCTAATCAAAATTTGGCATTATCGATGTCCACGCCGATAGAAGCGCAGGAGGGTGGTCTATTATGGGGTGTTGGTGGTGGTATTGAAGTGATTCCTCAATTTCAAGTGGAATTTAATTATTGGAATTATCCGGATGCGGTGGTGAACTTTGATCCGGATAGTTTGTATGCTTTTGAGAATGATGGTCAGACATCTTTTAAAACCAACACCTATACTTGGGTGCTACAGGGTAAGTTTTTAGTCCCTTGGTTGGATACTCCTCTTCGTATATTCGGATCAGCAGGTGCTGCTTGGTTGAACCGACAAGATACTTTGCTTGAGAATGAAGTCATTTCTCCGACTTTTGGTGTTGGACTTAATTATGGATTTAATGAGCATTGGATGGGAGAATTCGGTTTTATTTACACCGCAGGTGATGGTGAATCAGAACTAAATCCTTCTGCCGATTATATGCCATTTTTATATGGTATTTTTACTCGGATTTTTTATCGATGGGGTTAGAGGCATTCCCTTTTTAATCGCTTCGTGCGATAATTTTGGCAAATTTTTAACTTGAGTTTGATATGTCAAATCTACGTTGTGCAGTGATCGGAGTAGGGTATTTGGGACGCTTTCATGCGCAAAAGTATGCAGCGTTGGACGGTGTGGATTTGGTTGGGGTATATGATATGCATTTACCTCAAGCTGAGTTGGTTGCGCAAGAACTCAATGTTGCTGTATTTTCGAATTTAGAAGAGTTAGTCCAATCAGTCGATGCCGTCAGTATTGCGACCACGACTTCGGCGCATTATGATGTCGCTTTTTTTTGTTTACAACAGGGGCTTCATGTTCTGATTGAAAAACCCATCACTGAAACAACAGAGCAAGCAAGAACTCTGATAGAACTCGCAAAAAATAATCAATGCCTCTTGCAAGTTGGCCATTTGGAACGCTTTAATCCTGCCTATCAAGCCTTTTTACCACGTATGAAAGTTATTCGATTGATTGAAGCACAACGTCTTGCATCATTTAAAAAACGAGGTAGTGAAGTCGATGTTATTTTAGATTTGATGATTCATGATCTTGATTTGGTGTTGTCTTTGGTGAAAAGTCCTGTGATCCATATTCATGCCGAGGGATTATCGGTGATGACTGATGCGATCGATTTAGCCAATGTCAGTCTTCGTTTTGCCAATGGATGTGTTGCCCACCTAACGGCAAGTCGAGTTTATTCAGGTTCAGAACGATTAACGCGAATTTATCAAGAAGATGGTTATTATGCTCTGAATTATGGCCAACAAAAATTGACGCGTTTTATTCCTAATCCAGAGGCGCAAAATGGCGTATTTTTGCAAAGTGAAGAGATTTCATGTCATGCTCAAGATGCATTACATGCACAAATTGCTGAATTTGTTTCAGCCATTCAAAATGGAACATCAATTCAAGTCGACGGACCTGCGGCCTTGAATGCGTTGGATTTGGCGCTACAAATTCAATCACATATTCAAAAAGAGAAAAGCTTTGGATAAAAAAATATTTATCATCGCAGGTGAAGAATCGGGAGATCAACACGCAGCAGCTTTGGTAAAAAGACTATTGCAAATGGACCCTGGTTTAGATATCAGTGGTTTAGGTGGCAAACACCTTGAAGCCCAAGGGATGAAAAATGTTTTAGATTTAACGCAATTGGCCATTACCGGTATTTCAGGTGTTTTTGGCCATTTGCGTGATATTCATCAAGCGTTTAAGTTAACCAAAGCTTATCTATTAAAAAACCCGCCTGATTTGGTCATTTTAATCGATTATCCCGGGTTTAATTTACGCATGGCCAAATGGATCAAAAAACAGATTGGTTGTCCTGTGGTTTATTATATCTCCCCACAAATTTGGGCTTGGAAGGCCAAACGTATTGAAATCATCAAGGCCAATGTGTCTCATATGGCGGTGATTTTACCGTTTGAAAAACCTATTTATGAAGCAGAAAATGTCCCGGTGACGTATGTGGGACATCCTTTGCGTGATGAATTGCTGGCTATACCTAGTCAAAGTGAATGTCGCACCGATTTAAATGGTTTGCAAAATGAACGTTGGCTTGCCATATTACCTGGTAGTCGAAAAGGTGAGCTTTCACGTCATATGCCCGTCATCATGGAAGGTTTAAAATTATTGTATCAACATCCGAGTTATCAAGATTTAAAAGTGGTGATCCCTGTTGCTAAGAGTCTGAATAGAGAATCATTTTTGCCATATTTAAAAGATTGTCCTTTTGAATATCGTCTCTTTGATGGACAGGCCCAAAAAGTGATTCAGGCATCAGATGTGGTGATTGTTTCTTCTGGAACAGCTTCTTTTGAATGTGCGGTTTTAGGTAAACCAAGCTGCATTGTTTATCAATCCAGTTGGCTTAATTACTATTTGGCCATGCGTTGGATGAAAGTCAAATATTTAGGCTTGGCAAATTTATTATTTAATCAAATGATTTTACCCGAATTATTACAAAAAGATTTTCAAGCCACAGAAATCATGAAGATGGTGATGGCATTGTTTGAGGAATCCAATTGGCGTACCAGTCTTATCAAGCATTTGAAGACTTTATCTGAATTATTGAAACCAGCCGACGGAACTCCATTGGAAACAACCATTCAACAGCTTCTCAAAAATGAAATCAACTCTTACTCAAAAAAGTAAGAGTTGAATAGTGTTGAATTACAAATTTTCGTCAGCTGTTACATCTTTTACTACTTTAGCTTTTACATCTTTTACACCAACAACGCCCGCAACGTGCGCGCCATCACCTGTTTTTTTTGAGCCGAACTTAGCGCAGCCTATTCCCTTGCCCTTATCTCATGTGTAGTCTGTAACAGGACCGGCCCATAGACTTGAAGATATAAAGCTTAGTGCAATAATATTAATTAATAATGATTTCATAATTTTTTCTCCTTGAAATTTCTATTTTAGCTTAGTACAGTAAAATTATTTTGCAACGTGCAATAACAGAAATGTAGAAAATGGAATTGATGAGGGAATAACATGACAAGACGTTTATAGACGTGCGTCACTTCTTTCTAATTTTGAGCCTCACATCAATTTATTCTCAAGAGTCTAGGGTTAAAAATAGTTGACGCAATGGAATATGTTTAATTTTTGATCTATTATTGATGTGAGAGCTACATTATTTTTAAGGAGTACATATCATGTTAAATGGAAAACAAAGTTGGATTGTAGTAGCTGATTCTAGTGCCTGTAAAATTTATGAGTATGATTTTCATCCTGAAAAAATGAGGCTCATTAAGGAATTTAAACATCCTGAGAATCAATTGAAAGATATTGATCTGGCAATGGATAAATGTGGTAGAAATCGACATAACGCAGGTTGTGGAAACTTTGAAGCATCCGATCCGAAGAAAAATAACATTGACGCTTTTTCTCGACAAATTGCCAATGCGCTTGATGATTTTAGAAAAAGTCAAAATCATCACTTTATTCTGATATCACCACCTAAAATGTCAGGGCGTATCCAGCAACATTTAAACAAGCATGTTAAACGTTTAATGGACTTAAATATTCGTAAAGATTTAATCCATTATAACGATACTCAATTACTTCAATATGTTCATCAAAAAACACATATACATTAAATTGAGTTGACTTTTTGCGGGGTTGGGTTTGGGATATTTAAGGCACTTATGATTTGTTGAATGCCTTCCAGCAACCCCGTATCTTTTGTATCCGGATCATTGGTCACATCAATATCAACCTTGTGTTTGCTTTTGGCAATGATATCAAAAAAACTGGGGCCAACAAATTTACGCTCTTTCTTTGAAGTTTGTTCAGCAGAAAATCCTCTCTCAAGGCTGTCTCGAGTACTTCTCATTTTAATTGAATCAAGATAGGAGCTTTGTCCCACGAAAACGGTGAGTTTATCACCAATTTCATTCCAGTCTTTCGCAATTTTTAATGCAAATAAGCCTTCGATGATAACATAAGGCTTGGGTGAGATAATTTCGATAGACGTTCTCTTATTTTGACTAAAATCAAATACAGGTTTTTCGATGGATTTTCCCTGCACCAGTTTTAAAAGATGTGTTTTAAGAAGCTCTAAATCATACATTTCTACTCGGTCAAAGTTAGTGATTTCACGATAGCTTCTCATGTCTTCAATGTCATCGGGAGCTTCTTTTGAATAATCATCCATTCTTAATACTACGAAAGGAATATCTTGATTCATAAATTGCTCGCATAGTCTGTTGGTGAGTGTTGTTTTACCAGAACCAGAAGCACCTGCAATGAAGATAAAAGTCATGAACGTATTTCTAAATGAATGAATAATGCCGATATTTTAATGGTTTCAGAGAGGAAGTCCAGAAAAGAAGAAGGCTGGAAATTATCTATTCTAATTTGTATGATCATCAATTTATTTGTTTATACCGCGTTGACTCATTTAAAAAGGTAACCGAAGGTACCAATCGTTGACTCATAAT
>CAZNFJ010000004.1:0-64992 GCA_964572685.1 uncultured Legionellaceae bacterium | reverse complement strand
GTTTGCCCAAAATAAATCCGACCATCGCTCACGAAATCTTTTGCGACAGAACCAAATTTTTTGCTTTTTCAAGGCATCATCTTTGTTCTAATGACTTGGTCACCATCTCGTCTAAATCTTTTGAAAGTGAGTGGGTTTTTAAAGACTGAAGAACTGCTTTCATTTGCGATTGGCGTTTCAAATCATAAGTTTTCCAACGCGTCAATGGTGTACATAGTCTTGAAGCAATCTGCGGATTAATAGCATCCACTTGAAGAATACAATCTTTTAAAAATGCATAACCCTTGCCATGGATATCATGAAAAGCAGATATGTTTTGGGTAAAAGCGCTAATTAACATTCTTACTTTATTGGGATTGGTCCAATGAAAAAGCGGATGATTGAGCAGATGTTGCACCCGCTCTAGCACATCTTTACCTTTTTGAGTCGCTTGGAAATAAAACCACTTATCCATCACCAACTCATTGTTTGACCAGTCTTTTTCAAATACTGTACATATCTTTTGCTTTAATACATCATCTTTTGTTTGCATCATGGCATAAAATGCCGCCACTCGATTGGTCATGTTCTTGGCTGATTCAAAATACGCCCAGCACCTAGATGCAAAGTTTTGAGGAGCCGCTTTCATCAAATACTGCAAACATACATTTTTTAACGCGCGAATTGCACGATTTTCTTGATGCTCATGAGCATTAAAAAATTCCAGTAAGATAGACTCAAGCGCTTTAGAAAATGCATACTCAAAATCTTCATGAGCCTGATTAAGCACGATAGGATCCACTTCATATAAACCCACCATACATTCTTGTATAGAAGGAAGTTTGAAAAGCTCTGCCTTTAACTCAAATGAAAAAGATGTGTTATTCATCCAGCTTTGAAAAATATCCACCAATGCTTTTGTCAGTTGCGGTGCTTTTTCATTTGAATAGGCTTGCTGAATGGATTGCACCATAAATTGTTGTTTCAAATCCCAAAGTGCAAATCCATCTTGCTCGACTTTCATCAAATCCAACCAATTTTCTATTGTCAGTTCTCTTTTCAAAATTACTGGTGCTGAAAATCCCTGCAAGTAATTAACTAAAACGATGGGTTCTGGTATATCAAAAACAAATGATTGTTGCTCTTGAGTTAACATCAGTATTTTGGGTAATTGATTCAAAATAGTGCCATCTTTGCGATATACGCTAAAACGAATAGGAATCATTAGAGGTTTTTTTTCAGAACCATCGGCAGTGATGGGGCAAGATTGCTTGATATGAATATGCAATTGATGGTTTTGCATATGTTCTGATATTGCAATCACAGGCGTTCCGGCTTGATCATACCATTGACGAAAAGCAGACAGATCCACATGATTGGCATCACTCATCGCTTGTAAAAATTCATCAATTCGCACTGCCTGCCCATCATGCCGAGAAAAATATAAGTCCATGCCACTTCGAAAACCATCAATCCCAAGGATGGTTTCTACCATCCTCACAAGCTCTGCACCTTTTTCATAAACTGTTGCCGTATAAAAGTTTGAAATTTCTTGATAAGACTTCGGTTGCACAGGATGCGCCATAGCGCCACTATCCTCAGGAAATTGAATACGTCTTAAATTGGAAACATCGGCAATACGCTGGGTAACTCTATCATTCATGTCACTAGAAAATTCCTGGTCTCGATAAACGGTCAATCCTTCTTTTAAACTCAATTGAAACCAATCTCGACAAGTGACACGATTGCCAGTCCAATTATGAAAATATTCATGCCCTATGACACTTTGAATACCTAAAATATCATCATCTGTTGCAGTATTTTCATCGGCTAAGACATATTTAACATTAAAGATATTAAGCCCTTTATTTTCCATCGCACCCATATTGAAATCTTTAACTGCCACAATCATGTAACGACAGAGATCATACACTCGACCAAAACGTCGTTCATCCCAAAGGATGGCATCTTTCATGGCCGCCATGGCAAAATCACAATATTTTTCATCGCCATGTTCGACAAAAATATCCAATCCTACTTTTTTGCCAGACAAAGTCGAAACTTCATCAGAAATCACATAAAAATCACCTGCCACCAATGCAAATAAATAACAGGGCTTCAAAAAAGGATCATGCCATATGGCATAATGCCGACTATCATCAAACTTACCAGACTCAATCAAATTCCCATTGGATAATAATTGCGGAAACTGTTCTTGATTGGCAATAATTTTCGTAGTAAAACAACTCATCACATCGGGTCTATCGAGATAGTAAGTGATACAGCGAAAACCCTCTGCTTCACATTGAGTACAAAGCATCTCTCGGCTTGCATATAAACCCATTAATTTAGAGTTTTTTTCAGGATTTAATTGAGTAGTGATAGTCAACACACATTCATCTGGCACATCAAAAACTTCTAAACATGACGAAGTCGCTTTAAATGCCGAAGACGATAAAATTTGGTGCTCTAATGCGATTTCTTTAAGCTCTAATCCATCTCCATCCAAAAGCAAAGATCCGGGTTGAAGACGACGAATGTGCATACGATTGGTCACCACCACATCATATAAACTTTCAATATCAAAAGTTAAGTGGGTAGAAAGAATTTGAAAATTACAAGGCTTATAATCTTTTAAAAAAATAGTTGTCATTTGGCTTTAAAAAAATTTAAAAAAACTAGTCTAAACCATATATGTTAAATTTACAAAAATAGTCTAAACTGATAGTAACTCAAAAAGTATTATGCAAGGAGATGGCTATGAATAGCGACAATGTCTTAAATCATTTTCGCCAACGTTTTATGGATACTCAACAAGAGGAAATGAGCATACAAGAATATCTTGAACGTTGTCAGAAAGACCCCTCTTGCTATGCCAATCCTGCTGAGCGCTTACTCATGGCCATTGATGAACCAGAAATGATTGACACCCGGCACGACCCGGTTCTATCAAGAATTTTTTCCAATAAGGTCATTCCTTATTATCCTGTTTTTCGTGATTTTTTTGGAATGGAAGAACCCATCACACAAATTGTTGGTTTTTTAAAACATGCTGCACAAGGGCTCGAAGAAAGTAAACAAGTCCTATACCTCCTGGGTCCTGTCGGTGGAGGTAAATCATCACTTGCAGAAAAACTCAAAGATTTAATGCAAATCATGCCTATTTATGCACTCAAAGGCTCTCCTATTTATGAGTCCCCTTTGGCATTATTTGATAAAGACATCGATGGAGAATTGCTTCATAAAGAATACGGTATTCCACAGCGATATCTTCGTTATGTTTTATCACCTTGGGCTGTTAAACGTTTAGAAGAATATCAAGGTGATATCAACCAATTTAAGGTGGTTAAAGTTTTTCCTTCCCGACTCAAACAAATTGCTATTGCAAAGACAGAACCTGGCGATGAAAATAATCAGGATATTTCATCATTAGTGGGTAAAGTCGATATTCGAAAACTTGAAGAATTTTCTCAAGACGATTCGGATGCTTACAGTTTTAGTGGTGGGCTATGTCGCGCGCACCGAGGCATTTTAGAATTTGTGGAAATGTTCAAAGCGCCTATTAAAGTTTTACACCCTTTATTAACAGCCACACAAGAAGGCAACTACAACCCCACTGAAGGTCTTTCATCGATTCCCTTTGAAGGGATTATACTGGCTCATTCCAACGAGGCAGAATGGCAAAGCTTTAGAAATAACAAAAACAATGAAGCGTTTATTGACCGTATCAATATTGTCAAAGTTCCTTATTGTTTACGGGTTTCTGAAGAAATTAAAATTTACCAAAAATTACTGGATAACAGTTCTTTGAATCAAGCCCCTTGCGCACCGGGCACATTAAATATGCTGGCACAATTTTCAATACTGACACGGCTAAAAGACCCCCAAAACTCAAGCATTTTCTCTAAAATGCGTGTCTATAATGGCGAAAGCTTGAAAGATACCGATCCAAAAGCTAAATCTTATCAAGAATACAAAGATTTTGCCGGTGTTGATGAGGGGATGACTGGCGTTTCTACTCGTTTTGCCTTCAAAATCCTATCCAAGGTTTTTAATTTCGACCATAGTGAAATCGCCGCTAATCCTGTACATTTATTGTATGTTCTTGAAAGACAAATCGAACAAGAGCAATTTCCCTCCGAAATACAAGAACGTTACATGAATTTCATCAAAGAATATTTATCACCTAAATATGTAGATTTCATCGGAAAAGAAATTCAAACTGCTTATCTTGAGTCTTATTCTGAATATGGACAAAATATTTTCGACCGCTACATCACCTATGCAGATTTTTGGATTCAAGATCAAGATTATCGCGACCCGGATACCGGTGAAATTCTCGATAGAAATGCCTTAAATATCGATTTGGAAAAAATTGAAAAACCCGCCGGCATTTCCAATCCCAAAGATTTTCGAAATGAAGTGGTGAACTTTGTGTTAAGAGCTCGAGCCAATAATCAAGGTAAAAATCCAAGATGGAATAGTTATGAAAAAATGCGTTCGGTAATTGAAAAAAAGATGTTTACCCATACAGAAGAATTATTACCTGTCATTTCTTTTAATGCGAAAGCATCTGAAGAAGATAAGAAAAAACATGAGGAATTTATTGCTCGCATGGTAGAAAAAGGCTATACCCCCAAACAAGTTCGACTATTGTGTGAATGGTACTTAAGAGTTCGCAAATCCCAATAATGAAGGAAGGGGTGCATCATGAGTCAGTTCATCGATAAGAGAACACAGAGCACACAAAAAAGCATGGTCAATCGCCAGCGATTTATCAAACGCTTTAAATCGCAAATTAAAAAGGCGGTATCCGATGCCGTCAATAAGCGTGGTATCACCGATATGGTGCAAGGGGAAAAAATTTCCATCCCCGCAAAAGATTTAATGGAGCCCCACTTTACCACTGGTGAAGGTGGCATCATAGAGCGTATCCTACCTGGTAATGATATTTTTCAAACAGGCGACACCATCAAGCGCCAAGAAAAAGGACAAACTCAAGGTGGTCAGGGAGAAGCCAGCAATGAAGGTGAAGGTATTGATCCTTTTGTCTTTGAGCTTAATCGCGATGAATTTTTAGAAATCTTTTTTGATGATTTAGAACTTCCAGATTTGGTGCAAAAAGAGTTAACGAAAATGACCGATTGGCAAACCATTCGCGCGGGAGTCATCAAAAGCGGAATACCTGCTAAAATCAACATTACTCGCTCGATGCGCCAAGCATCTGGACGACGTCTTTCTCTAGGTAGCGGTTTAAAAAAGAAATTAAGCGCTTTAGAGGAAGAACTCTCCTGCACTAAAAATAAAGAACAACAACAAGCCATTGAAGAAAAAATTACTGGTATTCGACGAAAACTAGACCATATTCCTTTTATTGATACCATGGACTTACGCTACAATCATTTTACTAAAATTCAAAAACCAAGCACGCAAGCAGTAATGTTTTGTATCATGGACGTGTCGGGCTCTATGGACGAACCCAAAAAAGAAATTGCCAAACGTTTTTTTATTTTACTTTACTTATTTTTAACTAAAAATTACGAACACATTGAATTGGTTTTTATTCGACATCATACGGCCGCAAAAGAAGTAGATGAACAAGAGTTCTTTTATTCTAGAGAAACGGGTGGTACTGTGGTATCCAGTGCTCTTGAAATGCTAGAGAAACTCATCACGACCCGCTATACAAGTGAGACTTGGAATATTTATGTGGCTCAAGCTTCCGATGGAGACAACTGGAATGCCGACTCACCTTATTGTGGTCAATTGCTCTCTGACAAAATTCTACCTTTAATTCAATATTTTGCATATGTTGAAATTATGCCAAGACATCACCAAAGTTTATGGGAAATTTATCAAAGACTAGGCGACCATTTTAAGAATTTCGCCACGCAAACCATCCACCAGACGGGCGATATCTATCCGGTGTTTAGAGAATTGTTCAAAAGGAAAATATCATGAAAACCAAACCATTATCTGTTGGTTCTGAATGGACTTTTGAAACATTACAGGCCTATGATGAGGCAATTGGACAACGTGCCAAAGATTTTGGTTTAGATACATATCCCAACCAAATTGAAGTTATCAGTGCCGAACAAATGATGGATTGTTATGCATCGGTCGGTATGCCGATTGGCTACCACCATTGGTCATTTGGCAAGCATTTTTTTAATATCGAGAAAATGTATAAACGAGGACAAATGGGATTGGCCTATGAGCTGGTTATCAACTCCAATCCCTGTATCTCTTATCTCATGGAAGAAAATAGCATGGCTATGCAAGCACTTGTGATTGCTCACGCCTGTTATGGTCACAATTCTTTTTTTAAAAACAATTACCTCTTTAAAATGTGGACGCAAGCGGATGCCATTATTGATTACTTGGTTTTTGCCAAGCATTACATCAGTGAGTGTGAGGAAAAATATGGCGAACAAGAAGTAGAATCACTTTTAGATGCCTGCCATGCTCTCATGAGTTATGGTGTCGACCGTTATAAACATCCTCCCACCTTATCCATTCATGAAGAACAAATTCGTCAAAAGAATCGCCAGGCTTATTTGGAATCTCAGATTAATGAATTGTGGCGAACAATTCCTGCCTCAAAAAATGATAGCACACTAGTGCAACCCGAACGTTTTCCTCAGGAACCCCAAGAAAATATCTTATATTTCATTGAAAAACACGCCCCTCTATTAAAACCCTGGCAACGAGAAATCATTCGGATTGTGCGAAAAATTTCTCAATATTTTTATCCACAAGGTCAAACCAAAGTTATGAATGAAGGCTGGGCGTGTTTTTGGCATTATACACTGCTCCATGCATTATATGATGATCATTTGGTCACTGATGAATTCATGTTAGAAGTCTTACAAAGCCATACCAATGTCATTTATCAACCCGAATACAAAAGCCCATATTTCTCTGGAATAAATCCCTACACCCTCGGATTTAACATGATGCAAGATATTAAACGCATTTGTGAAAATCCAAGTGAAGAGGATAAAATTTGGTTTCCAGAATTAGCGAACACCAACTGGCAAATACAACTTGACCAAGCCATGCGTTACTTTAAAGATGAAAGTTTTATATCTCAATATCTTTCTCCACAATTAATAAGAGAACTCAAACTATTTCTCATTGAAGACCATGATCAAAAGCCTGAAATCAACATCAAAGCCATACATAACGAAGAAGGATATCGTCAAATCCGCAATAGTTTGTCTAAACAATACAATTTAAGTTTCAATGAACCTGATATACAAATTTTTAATGTGCATTTGGAGGGTGATAGAAGTTTGATTCTACACTATTATCAACGTGATAGAATTCCATTGGACCACCAGGCGCTTGAGGTACTCAAACACCTGCACACCCTTTGGAAATTTCCCGTTCAATTATTAACCATCAATGAACAAGGTGAAAAAATATCGGAATACCGTTGCCCCACGCCCTCTAATCAAACATAAGCGCGCTACCCACACCGATATAATGTGCAGCATTGTTGAGTTCACCCACCACCCGCTGCCCAAATTCAATATCCACAGTGGCCCAGGAAAATAACTGATAAATCAAGCCGGTATCAAAGATCACCCCCAAGCCTTTATTCAAACCCGAGTGTGATTGTCCAAAAAACTCCCCATATAAAACCAATTGATCAGTCAACATATAACTCAAGGCAACATCTGGACTAAAGGTTTTATAGTTCTCAAACTCAATTTCATTTCTTTGCCCATAGCTCGCCATTCCAAGGACCATGGCCAAGGACCATTTAGAAGAAAAATTATACTGAGTAATGATATTGGCGCCTCCTTGAAAAGCAGGCGAACCAAAATAAGAATGGCCACTGGGCGGGATAACAAAGCCCTCGACACTCAAAACAAAAGCCCCATTGTCATAAATAAGACTTTTCAAACCAGCTGAAACGTAGCCAAAGCCTGCTTTCGGATCAAGACTTTGAGAAAAATAATTCGGTGGATTCACATCCAACTCTGTATGCCATCCCAATCCTAAGCGATATTCGGCATCTGGCAAATAATTGGTTTCACCCCCGCCGAGTAATTTAAAATGTTTCGCTCCATACTCAAGCATGGATGAAGATTTCGGTACAATACAAGCGCCATAGGCAAAAGTAGGCCTATCAGCAAGATTTAAAACCGACAAATCATCACAAACAAATTCATCTGCATAAACACGCAAACTGAAACTTAAAATCATCCAAAGCCATCGTTTCATTTAAAAATTCCCCATAATCTTCACCCATGTTAAACCAACTTCATCACCCTAATCAATGGATGCATATTATTTACAAATCGTTAAATTTGTGTAAAAATATAACCAATTTTTTAGTTGTGTTGAGTAAACAAATATGTCTGGTTCAAAAAAATTCCTCATAAAAAGCTTTACCATTCTGCTCACACTAGGAGCAAGTCTTCTACTTGGCCTTCTCAGTTTTGGTGGCATGTATGTCTTATTACCCTTATTAAGTGTATCGATTGCAGCATTTGTGCTATCTGTGATTTATGAAGGTGAAATTTATCAAAAAAATATCGCTAAAGCACTTGATAAACTGGTTGAACCTTACTTTACCGAACAACTATTGGGCGAAGAGTTTCTTAATAATTTTAATTTTGAGGAAGGAAAACTACCAGGTTTTTTTGCAAGCTATCAAAAATTATCACACCACCCTTCATCTCCTGCACGTGATAAACGTTTAAAAACCATGGAAATCTGGTTGGGGCAGCTTCTCTTGAAAGGAAAATCCGATTCCACCTATGCCAAAAAAATTATTAAACATCTTAAACTCAATGATGAATTAATACAAAAATATCAAGATCGCGCATGCCAAATTCAAAATCACCATCACTATATCCAAATTTTTTCGGGAACCGCTGCACTATTGATGTCGTTGGGCACCATTTTCTTGATTTTAGATGTACTGCCAGCACTACCTTTTGTCATGATTGCCCCTGCAGTATTGCCTTATGTGGTTATACCTATGGCGGCCGTTGCCGGTATTGCCTATGGTTTTTTAAGTTATAATTCCTTAACTGATTTTTTATTAAAAAATAGCCTTCAAAACTGGTGGCAAGATGTTAAAGAACAAATTCAAAATCCCCAGCGCAATTGGAAACATGTGACATTTGCCATATTAAGTGCCTCCATTTTTGCACTAAATCTCGCTTTAACACTATGCACAGCAGGCACATGGTGGACCGTCGTTAATGCCACACAGACTTCCTGGCGCTGGCTTAAACACCCAGTCACCAAAATGCTTAGCTCATTCATCGCTCCTGTGGTCTCTATTTCAACTTTGGGCTTTAATTTAGAAAATACCATTGAAACCATCAATGAAGTTAAAGAGGCTCTTGAAGAAAAACCACAAGCACAAGCAAGGCTCCACACCTACGTTCCCTCAACGTCTTCTAAAGAAACCTGGTGGCAAGTCTTCAACCCGTTTCGCATCATTTTAAAACTAACATTCACCCCCTTACTCATCTTATTTTTCCTCGGTCATTTGATTAGTATTGGTTTAACCGCTGATAGAATGCCAGGCGTTCCAGCCATTGTTTCTGCTTTATTTGGTATCATTAGCGAAGGCTTAGAAGATTTCCATTACTTCTTTGATCTAGATAAATTACTCAAACCCATGGCTATAGCTATTAAAATCATCGTCAGTCCTTTTATGGCAATTGGATATTTATTAAACTGTTTAAAGAACCTGGAAAGCCCCCAATTATCGCACTTAGGCCATATATTCTCAGAAGGTTTTCAAGCGGCTTTTGAAGAGCAGGAAACCACTCAAAATGACTGTTGTAGCACGCATCACCACGAACATTCAGCCTTACCTAATCAAATGCTGGAACTCATCTTTTCACCTATTTTCGGCTTATCTGCTCTTTGGCACTGGGGTTTCCAAGATAGAAATCTAACGAACAAAAAATCTTATTGGGAATGTTATCATTTGCAATTGGGTAAAACATCAAATAATGAAAAACTGGATTTTCAACAAATACAAACTATCACCGATTCAGGCTGGCTTAGAACTGAAGCTCAATTTGTGATCCAGGAGCACTTGGCTTACCTTAACCAACAATCACAAAACAGAGAAAATATTAAAGCCAAAAAAATGGTTTTTGAAGAGCTTTATAACCAACTCCATCAAAACAGATCAGAGCCATCTACTGTAAACATTCTAGTCAAAAACAATATTACAACTTATTTAGATGATGATATCATCCAAAAACAAAGAAGCTTTTTCAGAACAGAGAAAACAGCAAGTGAAGATTGTTTAGAGCATCTACAAAACATTCTAACATCTGCTTCTTCTTGCTCTGCACACTTTAGAGCTTAAAATCAACTCAACAAATCTTTTAAACTGGCCAAATGTGATTTGGCCAGATTTTTCGAGTAAATCGGATCAGTCTTTTCGGCTCTCTGCCAAACCAATAAATTTTCAGGTAATTCACTTAAAAAACGACTAGGGGTTGAGACCACCCATTCTCCACCTCGTTTTCTTTTTTGTGCACAACTGAAAACCAATGCTTTTTGTGCTCGCGTAATTCCCACATAAGCCAAACGTCTTTCTTCAGGGAGCTGATTTTCTTCCATACTGTGCTGATGTGGTAATAAACCTTCCTCCATGCCGACCAAATACACATAAGGAAACTCAAGGCCTTTTGCTGCATGTAAAGTCATCAGTTGGACACGTCCTTCATCTTGCTCATCATTTTGCGATAATAAATCGATAAGCATCAGTTTATGCAACACATCAGCCAAAGACATATCAGGTTTTTTCTCATGCAAACGCTTCATCCAATCAAATAATTCCTGAACTCTTTCAAGTTTTTTTTGAACCTGGACGGGATTATCCGAAGAATCATACCAATAGGCCTCAAAACCAATGGCAGTAAAATAGGCATATAATTTATCTGGCCAATTACTTGTTGCCAATTCATCACACCACAATGTGATGAATTGTTTAAAATATTTGAGCGCTTCTTGAATATTTTCTTGTAATAAAGTGCTCAATGCCAAATGATCTGCACATACCCATAAGGGTAAACCACGTTTTTTAGCATATTCAGATAAGGCTTTCAAAGACTGCTCACCAATACCTCTTTTGGGTGTATTGATAATTCGCAAAAATGCTGAATCATCTTCACCATTGGCCACCAATTTTAAATAAGCCAGCATATCCTTGATTTCCGTACGTCCAAACCAAGACTGTCCGCCTGAAATCTGATAAGGCACATGATGCTGTCGTAAAAGACGCTCTAAATGACGAGATTGATGGTTTCCTCGATATAAAATCGCGTATTCTCCCCAATCTTTGGCATTTTGATATTTATGACTTAATAAATCCATCACCACTTGTTCTGCTTCTTGTAAATCATCTCCTGCTTGAATCACACGCAATAAATCTCCAGACCCTAACTCACTCCACAATTTTTTAGGAAACACGTGCTCATTATTAGCAATCAACTGATTGGCGGCCTGTAAAATATGACCTGAAGAACGATAATTTTGTTCGAGTTTAATGACTTTTAAATTTTTAAAATCTTCGGCCAACTGTTTTAAATTTTCAGGATTCGCTCCGCGCCAAGCATAAATGGATTGATCATCATCACCGACAACAGTGAGTTGCGTGTATGGCCCCATAAGATGTTTAATTAATTGATATTGCGCTAAATTGGTATCTTGATATTCATCGACCAATAAATACCGCCAGCGATTTTGCCAACGAAGACGAACCTCTTCCGATTGCATCATTAACTGAACAGGCAAAACAATTAAATCATCAAAATCAACTGCCTGACAAGCCCTAAGCATCCCTTGATAACGTTCATAGTAGGCAATCACATCAGCTTGTTCAGGATAAAGCTTCAACAAAGCTGAAACCGAGTGCATGGCATTTTTCCACAATGAAATTTGATTAAGGATCTGGAAAACGCTTTCTTTATCACCAGCAATAGCTGGTGGCAAGACACCTTTTAAGAGTTGTCGAGCATCCTCTTCATCTAATAAACTAAACCCACGAGGTAAATTCAAATACTTTGCTTCTTTTTTAATAAATTGCAAACCCAAATTATGGAATGTCCCAACTGTCAAACCCTTCTTGAGTAAAGCAGGAATAGCTAATCCCAAACGATGGTTCATTTCCTGAGCGGCTTTATTGGTGAATGTCACCGCACAAATTTGTTTGGCTGGAACTTTTTGTTGTTCAATCAAATAAACAATTTTTTGAGTAATGACCCGGGTTTTTCCACTACCAGCCCCAGCCAGAACAAGTAAAGGGCCTGTAACATACTCAATAGCAGCTTTTTGTTGTGGGTTTAAAATCAAGTTTTTTCTCATGAATACGATTTTGAAGCTGATTCTAACAAATTTTTTTTAAATACCCCAATCAAAATCAAGAAGATTTGCTAAAATAAGATTAGGGTCAAACGATTAAGGAAATCAAATGACGACTCTTATTTTAAACCCAACTGTCACCAGTCAATGGTATTCTCTAATTATTGAAGCAGAAGCACAAATTAACGTCAACCTAAACACTGACACTGAAAGCTATCTGGTTTTCTTACTGATGCGCTCAAGTGAATCCACAGGCTGGCTTGATTCTAGTATTGGCATGGACTTGATGCAAGCCATGCAACATTCTGGTCAGCTTCAAAAAACCATGTTAATTGATATTGGGGATAAAGGACTTTTAGTTTCGGGGTTTTTTCCGGAACTCGCACGAAAACGAAGAGTCGATTTGAACTATTTCACACAAATAGGTCAAATGGCCTACGCGAGTGTCGCAGGGCCCCAGGAGGCACGTGAAAACCAACTTTATCAAGAATTAAGTCAAGAGTTTTTAACTCTACAAGCCATCTTAAAACAAGCTAGAAAAGTTTTTAATCCTTAGTCAGCTTGAAGCTCTGCTCTTTGCATAAAATCTTCTAGGCATTCGGGATTAACAATTACTGATACGTTGTCAAGATTTTGACCATTTACCAGTTTCCTAACGGCCGTTTCCATGATTTTACCATTGATGGTTTTAGGAATACCACGTACCGGCAAAATTTTAGCAGGAACATGCCGAGGAGAGAGATGCTGACGAATAGCTACCACCAATTGTTTCTTTAATTCCGCGCTCCAGTTGACTCCCATGGCCAACTGCACAAAAAGGATCACACGAGTATCTTTATCCCAATCCTGACCAACGGCAATACAATCCACAAATTCTGGCATTTGTAAAACAACTTGATACAGTTCTGCGCTACCAAAACGAACCCCATGCGGATTTAAAGTCGCATCTGAACGCCCATAAATAATCAATCCACCATGTTTGGTCTTTTCTGCATAATCGCCATGTGCCCAAACATTTGGAAAACGTTGAAAATAGGTTGCGATATAACGTTCATATAAATCATCATTCCAAAAACCAAGTGGCATAGAAGGAAATGGTTTTTTACAAACCAACTCTCCTTGAAGGCCTCTCAACGACCGGCCTGATTCATCAAATACATCCACATCCATTCCTAGACCCAAGCATTGCAATTCTGAGCGATATACAGGCAAATTCGGATTTCCTAAAGCAAAACAGGAAATGATATCCGACCCTCCGGAGATAGAACTCACTTGCAGAGTTCGACCAAATAAAGACTGAATATCATCATACTGCGACGCTAATAATGGGGACCCAGTACTTAAAATAGTTTTTAAATGATTAAAATCAGCAGCATTAACTTCAATCCTCTTCTTCTCAAGGCTTGCAAAATAAGCAGCACTTGCTCCTAATATCTGGGCTTTAGATTCAGCCACAACCTCTAGCAAACGTGAAGGATGTGGGTACATCGGCGAGCCATCATATAAAACCACCGTCACACCTAAACCAATGGCGCTCAGCATCCAGTTCCACATCATCCACCCACAGGTGGTATAAAATAATAAACGTTCACCGGCCTTTAAATTGGTATGTAATCCCAATTCTTTCCAGTGCTGTAACAACACACCACCTGTTCGATGTACAATACATTTTGGTTTGCCGGTAGTTCCTGACGAAAACAGGATACATAGCGGATGATTGAATTCAACACTCACAAAATCCAATGAAAAGGACTTAGAAGGGATTTCAATCTTATCAACCCAAAACAGTTTTTTTAAACAAGGTATGGCTTCCATGAGTTTTTGCATTTTTTCAATATTTGAGGAAGTTTTGCCCGCATACACATGGCGTGTTTGTGAAAACAAACATTTCGGTTCAATTTGAGAAAAACGTTCGATTAAAGCAGTTTCTCCAAAATCTGGAGAACAACTTGCCCAAATAGCACCAAGTGATGCGGTGGCAAGCATGGCCGAAATTGCTTCTGGTGTATTCGATAAAACGCCAACAACTCGATCGCCTTGCACAACACCCGATTCTTTTAATAATTGTACATAATAAGCTACATGCTGTTTTAATTGACCATAGGTCCATGTGCTACGATGTTGGGATTCATCATAGGCCATGATAGCGATATCCTCATCGGCATGACGAAGCATATGCTGAGCAAAATTTAAATACGCACCATCAAACCAGCGGTGTGCCCACAAATGCACACTTTCATTTAAAATGTTTTCAGATGCTTTAGTAAAATTCACTTCAAAAAAATCGGATAATGCTTGCCAAAAATCTGTAATATGATCAATTGACCATTGATGCAATTCAAAATAATTTGAAAAATCCAAACTTCGTTTGTCTTGTAAATACTGAATAAAAACATCTATTTGTGTTTTTTCTGAGTCATCGGGCACCCAAAATGGTATATTTTCCATCAAAAACATCCTTGTATCTGATTATTTTCATCAAAATATAGCATGTTGGGATGTTTGAGCAAGCACTCTTCAAAAATTTATTTTTTAAAAAGTCCTCTCATGATTTTCCTCATCAAGTTGAACGATGAACGTCATCTCTAATATATAAGCTACAATTAAAGTAAATATAGAAAGAGTCGATTGAATTATGCCAACTACAATTGAATTTTTTAATGAACTTCTTACAAATATGATTCATGAAAAAAATGAAGAAAAGAGAGCTATTCTGCAAAAAAATATTCTACAATATTCCAAAAGCATTAAGCTCCAAAATATGAATCAGCTTGGCCTGGATGCCCAAATTTTAATTTGTAGCTGGACCTACAGATACTTGTGGGCTATTTCTACTTTGAAAATCACTGAAAAAGAAAAAAAACATCCATCAAAAACATCAAGAAATCATCTGTTTTTTTCCAGATGATCTCACCATTTCCGAGTATCAATGGGTGATGAATAATTTTCAAAATTACCTCTGGATTTATCAATCATTTGAAGATAAACAATTATCCAACATTCTAAACTATTTAAAAGATGAGGGTATTTGGGAGAACTTTTTAACACATCTACAAGTCCAAGAAGTGTCTCGATTTAAGCACTATGCAGACAATCATAGCAATTTTAGTATTCATATTCCAATAAGCACAGATAATTTAAAAAGTTGGCATACCTTTCATCAACAAATTTTAAATTTAGAAAAAATCGATGAACTTCAAAAAATTGCTCAAGAACTTCAAACCATTTGGTATTTTTTTTGTATTCCCATTCCCGTATATTGGAATGGCATTCAAAAAGGCCTAGCAATTAAAACATTACTCGATGATATCCCAAATCCTCAAAATTTTGACTTCGAAGATCCAGAAAATCAGCTGGCCAATACCATTAAGAAAACAATGTCTGCATCTCGATGGGTATGGCGCTTTAATCAGAAGAAAGAAGAAAGCAAAAGACAACCTCCACATATGTAAATGAAAAGAAATTCTTTTTTTTCACCACATCTCTGGGTTATTGTGTAAAATTCAGGTACAATATCAACGATTTGTTCAACTAACTCCTAAATGATAACATCCTTATGAAAAATATTAGAAATATTGCAATTATTGCCCACGTCGACCACGGTAAAACTACTTTAGTCGATAAACTATTACAATTTACCGGCACTTTAGATACACGAGGGCCTGCAACTGAAAGAGTCATGGACTCCAATGATCTTGAAAAAGAACGTGGTATTACCATTCTAGCCAAAAACACCTGTATGCACTGGCAAGGCACCCAAATTAACGTGGTCGATACCCCTGGACACGCTGATTTTGGTGGGGAAGTTGAACGTATCTTATCGATGGTTGATAGCGTTTTATTACTCGTTGATGCTGTTGATGGTCCCATGCCACAAACACGATTTGTTACCCAAAAAGCTTTTGCTAAAGGTTTAAATCCGATTGTGGTCGTTAATAAAATAGACCGTCCGGGCGCAAGACCAGACTGGGTGGTTGAACAAGTATTTGATTTATTTGATAACTTAGGCGCCACCAACGAACAGTTAGATTTCCCTGTGATTTATGCATCGGCTCTTAATGGTTTTGCTAAAAAAGATTTAGATGACGCTTCAACAGATATGACACCTCTCCTTGAGACCATTATCAACGAAGTACCGGCGCCTAAAGTCGATAGTGAAGGCCCTTTGCAAATGCAAATCACGTCTTTGGACTACTCTTCATATGTGGGTACAATAGGTATTGGACGTGTTACACGTGGAAAAATTGCTCCAAAAAGCAACGTCAAAATCATCAATAGCGATGGTGAAGTCCGCTCCGGTCGTATTTTACAAGTCTTAGGCTTTTTAGGTCTTGAGCGTCAAGAGATTAGTGAAGCACAAGCAGGTGATATTATCGCCATCACAGGGGTTGCTGATTTAAAAATCTCAGATACCTTGTGTGACCCAGATCATGTTGAAGCGCTTCCTGCTTTAGAAGTCGATGAGCCAACCATTTTTATGACCTTTCAAGTCAATGATTCGCCTTTTGCCGGTAAAGAAGGGAAATATGTCACCAGTCGAAAACTCAAAGAACGCTTAGACACCGAATTACTTCATAACGTGGCCTTAAAAGTCACACCAACAGAAGATCCTGATAAATTTCGTGTCGCTGGTCGTGGTGAATTACACTTAAGTATTCTGATTGAAAACATGCGTCGCGAAGGCTATGAATTGGCCATCTCAAAACCAGAAGTTATTTGTAAAGAAGAGGAAGGTCGAAAATTAGAGCCTTACGAACAACTAACCATTGACGTTCCAGAAAATAATCAAGGTTCTGTCATGGAAAAATTAGGGGAACGACGCGGTGAGCTCAAAGATATGCTACCTGATGGTAAAGGACGTGTACGTTTAGATTACGTTATTCCTACACGTGGCCTCATCGGCTTTCATACTGAATTTTTAACCATTACATCTGGTGCAGGTTTAATGTATCACCGTTTTGATCACTACGGTCCTGCCATTCCTGGTCGATTAGCCGCTCGTAAAAATGGTGTATTGATTGCCAATTGTGTCGGTAATGCTCGTGGATTTGCTTTGTTTAATCTACAAGAGAGAGGTCGTCTGATGGTCGAACCACAAACGCCTTGTTATGAAGGCATGATTGTGGGTATTCATTCACGTGATAATGATTTAGTGGTCAATGTCACCAAAGAAAAACAACTCACCAATATGCGGGCATCTGGAACTGATGAAAATATTATTCTTACCCCGCCTATCAAAATGACTCTCGAACAAGCTTTGGAGTTTATTGCTGATGATGAATTGGTTGAAGTCACGCCTCAGTCCATTCGTTTACGTAAAAAAATGTTGGCTGAAAATGACAGAAAACGCGCTTCTCGAATACTCAATTCAGAAGAGGACAATGCATCGTGACCGAAAAAAATCGGCATTTTAAACGCGTCATTTTATATGCTCGTCATCACCATTCCAATCGGACGGTGATGACTTCTATTAAAAAACTCATTAAGTTTTTTAATGAAATGAACTTGCCGGTTTTTCTGGAAGCATCTACCAGTTTTAAATTTGACTTGAATATTCCAACCCTTGCCCATAATGCCTTTGATAAAAATCAAGATCTTTTGATTGTCATCGGTGGTGATGGTAGTCTTTTATCTGCAGCACGTCTTGCAAGCGAAAATGGTATTCCTGTGATTGGTGTCAATCGTGGTAACTTGGGATTCCTCACTGATATCATGCCTCATCAAATGATAAGCACACTCGAACATGTTTTGAACGGTGATTATATTCTTGAAGAGCGATTATTGTTACGTGTACGTTTGTTTGATGATAAGCAATTGCTAATGGAAGGTCGGGCCTTGAATGATTTAGTATTAAGTCGTGGTCAAAGTGCCTATCTGGTTGAGTTTAATGTTTATGTTGATAATCAATTCGTCACACACTATCGCGCAGACGGTCTTATTTTATCAACACCCACGGGTTCTACAGCTTATAATCTTTCAGCTGGAGGACCTATTTTACACCCACAACTGCTGGCATTTAGTATGGTCCCTATGTTTTCTCATTCATTAAATGCTCGTCCTTTGGTTTTATCTCATCAAAGTAAAATTGAAATTAAAATTAGTCCTGATAATATTGCCCCCCTTGCCATATACCTTGATGGTCATCAATCTCATGTTGCACATCCCGGTCAAACGTTGGTCATCGATCGACATCCCCAAAACCTAAAATTATTGCATCCGAGTAACTATCTCTATTATGATACTCTCAGGATCAAATTAGGTTGGGGTTCAGAAGAATAATGCTTAATTGGTTAAAAATTCAAAACTTTGCTATCGTATCCGAATTAGACTTAGACTGCCCAGATAAAATGTCGGCTTTTACCGGAGAAACAGGCGCAGGGAAGTCTATTATGATCGATGCCATCGATTTACTTCTAGGTGCCAGAGCCGATGCCAAAGTGGTCAGAACTCCCGCTGATAAATGTGATCTTTCTGCTTTATTTTCGTACGAAGATAATTCTCCTATTGCCTACTGGTTAATAGAAAACGATTTTCAGCAAGAACCCCATGAAGTCCTCATTCGACGTATCATCACCAAAGAAGGGCGATCTAAATATAGCATCAATGGCCATGCATGCACGGCTTTGCAAATTAAAACGCTTGGACAAATGCTTGTACATATTCATGGCCAGCATGAGCAACAAAGCCTGTTGCTACATCAAAATCATCGAGAACACCTCGATCATTTCTCGCATGCTCAACTATTAAAACAAAACGTTAAAACAGCATATCAAACCTATATTCATCTTCAACAACAATTAGAAGAAATAACCAAAGAAAATCAATCACTTGAACAAGTTCAACTTTGGCAATATCAACTTAATGAACTCGAAGAACTTCAACCCAAAGAAGGCGAGTTGGAAGCACTCTACCAAGAACATCATCTGCAACATCATGCCAAACAATATTTAGAAACACTTTATACAGTTGAGAATCAACTGACCGAACACGATGAATTTGCGATTTTAAAGCAACTCCATCATGTTGCTCAACTTCTTCATCAGCTACCCAAAGACAACCCAACCATTCAAAACGCATTACAACTCCTTGACTCAGCTCAAATTGAATTAGAGGAATGTCTTAATGAAATTCGTGATTATCAAAAACAAGTTCAGGTCGATCAGCCGCGTCTAGCAAGAGTTGAAGAACGCATGAGTCGCTGGCATCAACTGGCGCGTAAATTTCATATTGAAGCAGAGCAGCTCCCTCAATATGCCATGAAATTGCAAGCCAAAATTGATCGTATTCTCTCTCATGAAAAAGAAAAAAATGCACTGATTGAAGCTCTTGAAAACACAAAACAAACTTATGCAAAGGCCGCTCAAGCTTTAAGTACTCACCGTCGCGAATATGCTCCAGAATTAGCAATAGCCATTGAGCAGATCATTCATGAACTAGGAATGCCACATGCCAAATTGTTAGTTGATATCCAAACCCATGGTGACATACACCCCCATGGTATCGACAAAGTTGAGTATTTAATTGCTACAAATCCCGGTTTACCACCCGCTCCTTTGGCTAGGATTGCATCAGGAGGTGAGTTATCAAGAATTAGTTTAAGTATTCACTTGATTACGGCGCAAAGAGGGGCAACACCGACTTTACTATTTGATGAAGTTGATGTAGGAATTGGCGGGGCAACAGCCATGAAAGTTGGTCAAAGACTAAGAGAGCTTGGAGAACGTTTACAAATTTTTTGTGTCACTCACCAACCTCAAGTGGCTTCTTGTGCGCATCATCAATTTTTGGTTCGTAAATTCTCAAAAGAGCAAGAAACGTTTTCGTCAATTGAATATTTAAACCAAGATGGTCGTATACAAGAAGTCGCAAGAATGTTGGGTGGTTTATCGATTACCGAACAAACTCGCAACAATGCCAAAGAATTATTAAATAGTATCAATTGAAATTACATTCATTTGATGTAGAATTTGCAAAGCCTCATCATAGAGAAAAAATATGCAAGAAAAACTCGAAATATGCAAAGAAATATGTGCACAAGTGACAAATCAAACCATCTCAACAAATGATATATTTCCCTATCGTGGATTTAACGTATCCTTTATCTCGTTACTTTTCACTGTCAGAAAGCATGGCGTTGAAACACTAAATCAATATTTAGCCTACTTTAGCCATTGTAATCAAGTTCGAAAAACCATTGCCGAACTTAGCAAAAAACTAACCCTATTCACCCCAGAGCAAATACGTTTAATTAAATATTTAAGTATGCTAAAAATGGGTATTGGTGAAAGTGATGTTTTATCACATGGTGTGAGCTACCAGCTTTTAAAAAACCATCCCAGTCTGGAAACTTCTGTAATTAGTATAGAAAATTATCAACAAAATAGACATTATTTAATTCTACTCAGCAACTCTTTGCCTAAAGAAAATGATGATTTAGAAAGCGCATTGTTACAATTACCATGCGATGCCATCATCATTGATCCGTACCTACATTTTGTCAATGCCGCCTCCTTATATAAATCAGAGAATAACGCTTTCCTTGAAATGCACCAATTTCAAAAGATTTCAAGTATACAATGCAAACCCATATTGAGCATAGAAGAGCAAAGAGCCATTGAGTCACAAGCTCAGAATCTATGTAAAAAATTAACATCCGATACTAAATCTTGTCCAGATCCCATCGCTGCTTTAAGAGGCTCATTTTTTCCTGATGCGCCCATTCCAAAGATCCCTGACATGATTACTAAAAAACAAGAACGTCAATCGATACTTTCAAAAGATGAGACCATCATGAATCCAACACGAAGAAACCTATGTTAAGTTATCAACACATATATCATGCCGGCTGCTTTGCAGATGTCATCAAACATACTTTTTTGAGTCGTATCATGGATTATATGACACAAAAAGATAAGCCGATGGTTTATTTGGAAACCCATGCAGGTCGCGGACTCTACGATCTTGAATCAAGAATTTCCAAAAAAACTGGAGAAGCGCAAGAGGGCATTTTTAAACTATGGCCACACCGTGATCGTTTAATACCAGAATTTTCGCCTTTTATTCAAACTATTCTTCAAGTGAATAACGAAAAAAAATTGCGGTACTATCCAGGTTCTGCACAAATGGCCATCCTCAATCTTCGTCCACAAGACCGGCTAATGCTGTGTGAGCTCCATCCTCAAGAATTAAGAGCTTTAGAAAGCTTGCCAACTCTTGGAAAGAAAATAAGCATTGAGCAAACCGATGGTATAGAAAAAATCAAAGCTGTTGTGCCCCCTCATGAAAAACGAGGGCTAATTTTTATAGACCCGTCCTATGAACTAAAAACTGAGTATCAAACTATCCCAAAAGCTATCGCGCTTAATTACAAAAAATTTCCGCAGGGTGTTTATGTGCTATGGTATCCCATGTTGCATTCTTTAGCCCATCAAATTCTGATTAAACATCTTAAGAGAATACCTTCTGAAAAAACCTTACATCTTCAATTTTGGATGGAGAATTCAAAAGACAATGGTATGTATGGCACAGGCCTTTTTGTTATCAATTCACCCTTTGTATTGGCAGAAGAAGCAAAAAATATTTTTAAAAATTTACAAGCGATATTTCATGATCAAAAAAGTGGCTATTTGATTGAGTAAGATTTTCTCTCTATCCATAAGCTTAATCGAATTCCCAGCTCATATAATGCGCATAAGGGAATGGCTACCACAATCTGAGAACCGACGTCAGGGGGCGTCACCAGCATACCGACTGTAAAGGCAATAACGATGGCATAAGGGCGAGATTGCGTCAGTTGTTGAGACGAAATAATCCCTAATCGAACCAGTAGCACCAAGGCCAAAGGAATTTGAAAAGAAAGACAAAAAAAGGCCTCTATCAGCAAAATAAACTCATAATAAGATTGCCAGGAAGGCATCCAAACCATTTCTTTAGGGACACCATGATTTAATATGGAAAATAAAAATGGTAAAATCCAAAACCAACAAAATAACAATCCGAAAAACAATAAGCAAATACTGAAACACAAAATCAATCGACAAATATTTTTTTCTTCTACAAATAGTGCCGGGGCGACAAATCGCCAAAGTTGAGTAAGGGCAAATGGCATGGCCATAAAAAGGCTGATATCAATGGCTAAATCTAGCGGAATTAAAATCGGAGATAAAATTTGTGGTGCAATAATTGGAATGGACTGACCAAACTTCTGAAGTAACAGATGAAAAAACCAATCAATTTTCCAATAAACGAAAACAAATAAACTCAGCCATACAACCAAAAATTCGATGGCAAAACGTCTTAATATATTGAGATGTTCGGTCATGTGAGACTCCAGTCAGATCTGGGCAATTTTAAACCAAATAGACAATAAAGTCTAATGAGCTGTATCCAGCGGCTGGGACTGTGGAAATCGTGGCTCAAAACTTTGAGTCGGCGGGGCTTTTTTAGGTTGATGCGTTAATGTGTATGTTTGTGTTAAATTGATAACTTTTTTTACACCATCTGTATCTTTGGCAATATCAACAACTAATTTTTCCTGATCATCCAAAACATCACCCATTAAATAAACCACTTGCTGATAACTCACCACTTTAAATGGATCCGGATCGATATCTGAATTTGCCATCACCTGACTTCTAATTTTGGTTGTGATCCAATGATCTTCAATATTCGCATCTGTACCCATTTGCTCGGTCACATCAATATAATTGTACAAATGACGAATATGGCTAATATGCTCTGAAACTTCTGTTGCTCTTTGTTTTTTCTCAAGACTATCCACCGATCCCAATAACAAGACATCTCCATGAAAAACAGCAATTTCAAAGCAATGATGACTTGGACAATCTAATATAGGTTCCAATTTAATGGCATGTCCAACCTTGGCTGCAATGTACATATCAGTGGTTTTTTTAAACACATGATGGCGTCCATAAAATAAATTTGCACCTGTCCAAACACTACCTAAACAGCCAGATAGCAAAACACAGGTGAAAAATACGCTCATCCATTTATGTATAATATGTCCCATTATTAATTATCTAAATATTGAAAAACTTTTACAACTTTTTGCACACCACGAATTTCTCTGGCTACTTCAACTGCCAAATCTGCTTGGGGATGCGCGACGTCACCCATCAAATAGACAACACCATTTTCGGTAATGATTCGAATAGCACCGGATTCTAAACCTTTTTTCGCAAGCATATGACTTCTAACATTACTGGTGATACCAGAATCCTCCGTGCGCTGCAGCATACCAATCGGATGTTGAATAGTAATCTCATTATAAATTTTTCGAACATTCGGGGCGCTTCTAGCAATTTTCTCGGCAATCGCCCGCTGAGAAGCATAGGGAGCCTGCCCGGTCAATAAAACCACTTGTTTATAGCTGTTGCTTTGAATACGACTCCCTTGCAGTTGTCGATTTCGTACCAATCCTTTATGAATAACATGAAAAATTCGGGCATCTTTCTCTAGAGCCCGCATACTTCGATCATCATAAACAATATAACTACCTGCAGCACCTGCCAAAAGCGCTGGCACACAACCAGATAATGACATCCACAACATCGTTAAACTCAAAAACGTTCTCATCCTATAACTCCAAACAATGATTGATCAATTAAATCACATAAACCATGTAGAATAAATAAATGAGCCTCTCGAATACGAGCAGCATGATCCAATTTAACTTGAATTTCTAAATCCTCAGGCCCCAAATGATTACTGAGCATTCCACCATTTTTACCGCTGAGTGTAACAATATCCATACCACGTTCTTTAGCTGCGTCTACTGCATGGATAAGACTATTCGAATCACCTGTTGTGGTTAAAATGAGTAATAAGTCATTGGATTGACCCAAGGCTTGAATCTGTCTTGAAAAGACCTGTGTTTGTTCTGCTGAAACACTCACATCTGGCGATAAGACAATTGCGGGTAATGGCGGTCTTTCAACGCCATATTGATGTATCAAGGCCGTTGAAAAGTGTAGAGCATTCGCAGCTGAAGCGCCATGACCACAAATTAAAATTTTACCATCTTGTAATAGGCATCCCACGATTTTTTGAGCAGCTTCGGCCAATTTCTCAGGCAGATAATCCGCTAAACTCATCTGGGACTCAAGGTATTGCGCAAATAACTGTTGCGCATATTCTTCTAAAGAATTAGACATGTTCGCTCTGTTTTTGCATTGATTTCCACCCCATGTGAAAATGAGGAGTCCCACCTAAAGGAGGTTATTGCTACTGACCGCCTATATGATTGAGGTCACACGCTAGTGCTGTGCGCTCGAATAAGACGCACAGATCTTACCCTAGCATTTTAGATTATACAAGCATCATATCCCCATATTCCAAAGAACATGACTCATTGTGCATTTGATAAATATTCTAAAATTTTATCCAAATGAGCTTGATCATCGCAATGAATGATCATTTTTCCTTTGTTTTTAGGCAAGGTTTTAATTTCAAACTGAGCTTGCCACTGCAAAGCCAATTTATCAGTCAGTACTTGATGTTGCGGCGTGATAGTAATGTTTTTTTTCAAAGAATCTATTTTTGGTTTGGATAAATCTTGTACCCATTTTTCGGTCATTCTCACAGTCCATTGACATTGATGAATTTTTTCTGCCAATTGAATTTGTGTGTGAGTATCTAAACCAATTAAACATCGCGCATGACCGACAGTAATCAATCCTTTAGCTAAAAGAACTTGCACTTCAGGCTCTAATTGTAACAAACGCAATTGATTCGAAATATGTGCACGAGATTGTCCTAAAATTCCCGCTAGATCTTGATGTGTTAATGAAAATTCTTCAATAAAACGCCCAAGAGCTACCGCCTCTTCAATAGGATTTAAATCTTGTCTTTGTAAATTTTCAATCAAACCCAATGCAAGAGCGGTTTCATCTGAAACCGTTTGAACAATAACAGGAATAGGCGATTTTCCAATTTTCTGACAAGCTCGCCAACGACGTTCACCGGCGATGATTTCATATTTATCTCCTTTGGGGCGAACAGTCAAAGGCTGTATTAAACCCTGAGATTCAATGGATTGTGCCAATGCATCTAATTGTTCTTCGTCAAAATATTGTCTTGGTTGATATTGGCCGGGTTGAATATCATCGAGGGCAAGCATGGTAATTTCCATGCGGGTGGTTTGATTGGGAACAGGCCAATCCCCCAACAATGCAGCCAACCCTTTTCCTAACGCTGGATTTTTTGGCATCATGCTCGTACCTCCTCCCTGGCTAAAATTTCTTCTGCCAATACCATATATGCTTTTGATCCGACTGACAAGCGCGAATAAAGATTAACAGGCATACCATGGCTCGGAGCTTCGGCCAATTTAACATTTTTGGGAATACTCACACGAAAGACCTTATCTCCAAAATGTTGTAATAATTGTTTAGATACTTCACTGCATAATCGACTTCGGGGATCATACATGGTTCTTAGAATACCCAATAATTTTAATCGTGAATTTAAATGTTGTTGAACCTGTTGCATAGTAGCAATTAAAGCAGCCAAGCCCTCTAGAGCAAAATACTCACATTGCATCGGAATGAATAAGCCATGCGCCGCAACCAGAGCATTTAAAGTTAACGTGTTTAAAGCTGGCGGGCAATCAATCAAGATAAAATCATAATGCTTTTCAATTTGAGCAAGCGCTTGTTTTAACACTTGGCTTCTTTGATTTTGTTGCATTAAGCCGACTTCAGCTGCCGTTAAATCGCTGTTGGTGGGTAATAAATCATAGCCATGCACCGTTTGCAAAATAGCATTTTGGATATCACATTGCTCTAACAGCACATCTTGTAAACCCAGACTAATACCATGCTTATCCACACCACTGCCCGTTGTAGCATTGGCCTGAGGATCGGCATCGATGAGCAGTACTCGTTTTTGTTTATTAACAAGACTGGCCGTCAAATTTATCGCAGTCGTGGTCTTCCCAACCCCACCCTTTTGATTGGTAATGGCAATGATTTGAACCATATTTATTCCTTATTATTGATGAGAATACAACACCGAGATACAGGTTGATGCGCAATGGTATATTTAAAAATTTCATACGGATAAGCAATTTCCTTTAATTCATCTTCAGGAATTTGACCTTTCATCGCGCACCAAATGCCATCTTTTGCACAAACATGACGTGTTAAACTCATGAATGATGCAAGCTGCGTAAAAGCCCTTGAGGTTATTGTATCAAAGCCAAGCCCAGGAGTGTACTGCTCAATACGTCCTTGCCAAATTTCAACATTATTTAGTTGTAATTCATGCTTAACCGTTTGTAAAAACTGTACTCTTTTACGACTACTTTCTACCAAAGTAAAGGATAAATCCGGCATACAAATTGCCAAGGGAATCCCTGGAAAACCAGCACCACTTCCCACATCTACCACACGAGGTCCTTTAATACAGGGAATGATCGCTATGCAATCCAACAAATGAAGCGGAATCATTTGTTGGACATCACGTATGGCAGTCAAGTTATAAGTTTTATTCCAGCGTACTAAAAGCGCTAAATATTTTTCAAATTTTGACGCTTTCGTGCGATATTCATCTGGTAATTGTTGTTCTATAAGATTTAATAATGTGCTCATAAGTTGACTTCTACGGTAAGTTTATTCTTTTTTAAATGCACCAAAAGTAATGAAATAGCCGCCGGAGTCATACCTGAAATTCGACTAGCCTGTCCAATATTTTCAGGTTGAATATGATTGAGTTTTTGTATCACTTCAGAAGACAAACCCAAAACATTCTTATAATCAAAAGGACAAGGAAGTCGGGTTTTTTCTAATTTTTTCATGCGCTGAATATCTTCAATTTGACGCTTAATATAGCCGTCATATTTCAAAGAAATTTCTAGTTGCATCGCTACATCTTGACTAACATTCGGTAACCCGAACTCAGGTATCAAATGTAAATCAGCATATTTCATTTCAGGTCGTTTTAATAAATCATCCGCTCGCGTATCATGTGACAGGGGTTGATTTAAAACATCTTGCAAGTAATGTGCTTGATCGACTTTCACCCATTTTTGTTTCAAAAAAGCTTGTGTCGTTTCAATCGCATAACGTTTTTTTTCAAAAAATGCCCATCGCTCATCACTCACTAATCCTAATTCACGACCCCTTGCAGTTAAACGCAAATCCGCATTATCTTCTCTGAGCAATAAACGATATTCAGCTCGCGATGTAAACATCCGATATGGTTCTTGAGTACCTTTAGTGACTAGATCATCAATTAAAACACCGATATAAGCCTCATCACGTCCTGGATACCACATGGGTTGCTCTAAAGCATAACGTCCTGCGTTCAAACCTGCGATAAGTCCCTGAGCTGCGGCTTCTTCATACCCGGTAGTACCATTAATTTGTCCGGCAAAGAATAAATTGGCAATCGGTTTAGTTTGTAAATAATGCGTCAATCCACGTGGATCAAAATAATCATATTCTATTGCATAACCAGCACGAGTAATGTGTGCATTTTCAAATCCTTTGATAGTCCGAATAAATTGGTATTGCACATCGAATGGTAAGCTGGTTGAAATCCCATTAGGATAAATTTCATGGGTATGCAAACCCTCTGGTTCCACAAAAATTTGATGATGTTGTTTATCCGCAAATCGCACCACTTTATCTTCAATCGAAGGACAATAACGTGGGCCTATTCCTTCAATCACACCAGCATACATCGGCGATTGATGTAAATTAGCCCGAATAATATCATGTGTTTGAGGGGTTGTAGTGGTGATGAAACAATTGACTTGTTGTGGGTGTTGATCAACCTGGCCTAAAAAGGAAAATACAGGGGTTGGAGTGTCTCCCGGTTGTGGTGTCATCACCGAAAAATCAATACTTCTGGCATCAATTCGAGCAGGAGTACCGGTCTTCAATCGACCCACGGGTAAATTCAATTCCCGAAGACGCTCGGCCAATCGTATTGCAGGTGGGCAACCTGCCCGACCACCAGCATGATTAGTCATGCCAACATGAATTCGACCATCCAAAAATGTGCCTGCGGTCAGAACAATACTTTTAGCTAAAAATCTTAAGCCTAGTTGCGTCACAACACCTTTTGCTTGTTGATTTTCAATCAAAATATCTTCGACTGCTTGCTGAAAAATCACTAAATTTTCCTGATTTTCCAATGCACTACGAATATATTGACGATAAAGCTGCCTATCTGCTTGTGCGCGAGTCGCTTGAACAGCCGGACCTTTTGTGGCATTTAAAATTCGAAACTGAATACCCGCATGATCGATGGCTTTGGCCATCACGCCATCCAATGCATCAATTTCTTTAACCAAATGCCCTTTACCAATACCACCAATAGCAGGATTACAAGACATTTGACCTAAAGTATCCACATTGTGTGTCAGTAATAAAGTCTTCGCACCTTGTCTTGCAGAGGCAAGAGCTGCTTCTGTTCCTGCATGACCACCACCAATCACGATAACATCAAAGCTTTTTTCAAAAAACATAATTGTACTAAAATATAAAACATGGGCTAATTATACAGCAAATCTTTACAAAACACACTAACTCAACCTAGATTATCTAGCTAGTTACTTAAAAAATACTTGCATTTTTTCAACTTTTACTGACTTAATATTACATTATATCTCTCAATAATCACTTACGATGAATTATTATTCCATTCAAGTTTTAAAATCACAGTTTTTAAATAAATTTAACATGTGGGCCTATGGAACTGTTTTAGAATCAATTATTGATATTCATGATTTAGAAAAAAAATCAAGCCGGCATTATCCAGATTTTATCAATAAACTTGTGCAGCGATTACCGGGATTGAAAAAACATCGATGTGATGCAGACTATGAGGGACGTTTCATTGAGCGATTACATGAAGGTACCTGGATGGGACACATTCTGGAACATGTCATCATTGAATTGCAAATATTAGCAGGGATATCAAGAGCATTTGGACAAACTCGGGAAACATCTGAAAAAGGTATTTATTTTGTAGTATTTTCTTCTCCTCATGAGAATATTGCAAAAGAGGCATTAACAGGAGCCATACAACTCATTATGGCAGTATTCAATGATGAAACCATCTGCCTAGAAACATTGATTCAAAAAATCAAAAACTGTGTTTCAAAATTCTCTATCGGCCCATCAACAGCCATATTAACAGAAGCAGCGAAAAAAGCCAAAATTCCAATTTTACAAATGGAGCCCCCCTATCAATGGTTTCAACTCAATCATGGGAAATTCGCAAAAAGTTTCTGGACGACAATAACGGATGAAACCAACTATCTTGGTTTAAGCATTAGTCAAAACAAAGTTTTAACAAAAAATTTAATTGAGCGCTTTGGTATTCCTGTCGCTCAAGGAAAAATTTGTCATTCAAAAGAAGAAGCTATTGCGCTTTTAAGTAAATTCAAAAGTCTAACAATCAAACCATTAGACTCCAATCGTTCACATGGAATCACGACAAACATTAATAACTCTGATGAAATTGAAAATGCATTTTTGTTTGCTCTTGAATATAGTGACGATGTTTTAATTGAATGTTTTTACCCAGGAGACTCGTATTGTATAAATATTGTAGAAAACCAAGTGGTAGGCATTCTCAAAGCATATAAAACTATCATTACCGGCAATGGGCAAAAAACGATTGCTGAATTAATTGATGAACTCAATCGAGATCCGCGTCGTGGCCAAGATGATAGTTATATTTATCCTTTCATTGACAAGCAAGATGAAGCCATTCAAATAAAACTTATACAACACCATTTGAATTTAAATTCAATTTTACCCGCTCATCAAAAAATTGTGCTCAAAAACAACGATTTTATTGAAACCATTGATATCAATAAGTTTCATTCTTCCATTCTTGAACAAGCCTTGTTATGTACAAAAATAATTGGTTTAAATATTGGCGCTGTTGATTTTATTATTAAAGATCCCTCTCTTCCTTTATCGGAAGAAAATGGTGTTGTTTTAGAGGTTAATGCTGGTCCTGGCATGGGTAGACTTTTGGGTCCAGCCATCGGTGAACCGAGTTCAAATTTAGGAGAAATACTTTTAAAACATATGGATGTCATTGAAGACAAAAATAGGTTTATGCTTGGACATGTGATTTCCACATCTTTTGACCAAAATTTATTATTTGACCTCCAACAACTTTTTGAAAAAAATCAAAAAAATACTGGATTTATCACTCCTCAAGGAGTAATTTATCCCGAGCATCAAATCATCGATATCAAACTTAGTTTTACTGAAAAAAATAAATTGATATTCACCAACAAAGACTTAGACTCAGCATTATTTTTTATTGACGATTTTGATTTATTGAATGAGGGCTTAATCGCAAGCCCTCATTTTGTCATCATGTTATCAATTGATTTATCAAAAATTTCTCGCCATCCTTTTATCAAAAAAGAGACTTTAATCAACCGTCTCATGAGCACTCCTTTAGATGCATTAAAATCAGATGGGATTGCCATTTTAAATGGTGATGATCCATTCATTGTCCAATTATATAAAAATTGTGATGCTCCAGCGATATTTTTGTCCCAAAACGCTCATCCCATACATTTATATCCATATCTCAAAAATGGTTCTAAAATTTTGACATATCAATCCCATGAATTGATTCTTCATGACAAAAAAAATCCCATCAAATGCTTAAATAAAATCATCATCAAACCTCAAAATATTTTGAATTTTATGGTCTGCACAGCCCTTAATCTTCATTTTAATTGGGAGGAAAAATTATTCGTCGAAGCTAATTTAATCAAGGACTTAGAATGATATTTCATAAAATCAAATTTTTGAACACTATTAATTACTGGAAAAGCTTCCCAATCATCGAATTCATTATTGAAGAAAATCATAAAACGACTCAACAAATAGAAAATATTCAATCTTTTTTTAAAGAATTTTATCCAGCTTATACATTTTCAGATCATGAAAACCATCATTTTTCATGTTTTGCCCAATCGCTAATTTACTTACAAAACATCATTGGCATTTGTGCCGATTTCTATGACTTAAAATCTTGTAAAGAAAATAAAACTTTTATTTTAATTGCCTACCAGGATGCCATAAGCAGTGAAAAGCTCATTGACTTACTAAAAGCCATCATGAAATGCGAAGAATCTGCATTTTTCAAACACTTCCTCACTCTTCAAAATATTCAAAAAAATTATGAAGACAATCGACTTGGTCCAAGTACAGGACACATTGTTGAAGCAGCCATACAAAGAAAAATTCCCTATTTACGATTAAATGAAGGGAGCCTCATACAATTTGGGCATGGTGCTAAACAAAAAAAAATCCGAGCAACCATTACTGATACTACATCCACCATCACCGATAATATCACCCAGGATAAGACCTTAACTAAAAAGTTCTTATTGCCCTATGGAATACCCATGCCAGAAGGTCAAATTGTTTATGATTTAGAACAGGCAAAATACGTAGCTTTTGATATGGGTTTTCCTCTTGTCATAAAGCCTTTATCAGGCAATCAAGGCAAAGGAGTCACGGTCAATATTCAAAATGAACTTGAATTAGAGGCTGCCTTTATTCATGCACAACAATATGAAGATAGTTTACTGATCGAAAAACATATCTTAGGAAATGATTATCGATTGCTTGTTGTTGGCGACCAGTTGGTTGCTGCAAGTCAACGCCTGCCACCAAGCATCAAAGGTGATGGACATCTGACCATATTGCAATTGATTGAAAAACTTAATCAAGATCCCAGACGCAAAGATGATCATAACGGTTTTTTATCCAAAATTGTTATAGATGATATTTTAATAACACAATTAAAATCAAATGATTATCATCTTGATACTGTTTTACCTGATGGATTTGTTTATTTCCTGCGTCAAAATGCGAACCTATCAACTGGCGGTATCGCTATTGATGTCACCAATCAGGTTCATCCTGCAATAGCAACCCAAGCCATCAAAATCGCCAAAATTTTACAAATCGACATTTGTGGTATCGATTTGGTCTGCAAAAATATTACAGAGCCATTAAATCAAAACAACGGTGCATTCATTGAAGTGAATCTAGCACCCGGCATCAGAATGCATATTGCGCCCTATGAAGGCCAACCAATAGCGGTTGGGGATGCTATCATGAAATTATTATTTCCAAAAGATAATGGTCGAATTCCCATAATTGCCATCACTGGGACAAATGGAAAAACCACAACCTGCAAAATCACTTCATTTATTCTTGAAAAAATGGGCTACCATGTTGGATTAACCTCTACATCAGGTGTATATGTTCAAAATAAAAAACTTTTTTCCGGTGATTGTTCAGGTCCTTATAGCGCCGAAACCATTCTCATGCATCCAGATGTGAACGCTTGTGTGTTTGAGACTGCAAGAGGTGGCATCTTAAGAAAAGGTCTTGGCTTTGATCAAGCGGATGTGGCGGTTTTTACCAATATAGGTGTAGGGGATCATTTGGGGTTAGACAATATTGATACAGTTGAAGAACTTTGCAAAGTTAAAGCCACTCTTTTAAAAACCGTATCCAATGGCGTCGCAGTATTCAATGCTGATGATGAGGTATTGATGGACCTTGCGCAAACCTTTACGGGACGAAAAATACTATTTTCAATGAATGAGCATAATGTTTATATCCAACAACATATTCAAGCGCAACAATCAGTCATTTATTATGATGCAAATCATCAACATATCGTTCTAAAATCAAATGTATTCATACAAAACATTCCTGTAAAAAATATCAGAATCACGCATCAAGGAACAATCAAATTTCAAATTATGAATTTAATGGCAGCAATTGCAGGTATTTGTGGTATTCATGAACAGCCTGAAAATTTAATAGAAATTCTGGAGGCAATGGGTTCCTCAAATGAACTATCGATTGGTCGCTTCAATATTTTATCTATTGAAGAACGCTCCTTAATTATTGATTATGGTCATAACTATAATGCAATTTTGGAATTAATCTCAACACTTCAATATTTTCCAAGTCAAAGAAGACTTTTAATGATAACTTCTCCGGGAGATCGTCAAGAAAAAACCATTATCGCTCAAATGAAAGCCCTAAGTGATCATTTTGATGAGGTGATTATCTATCAAGAGGATGATTTAAGAAATAGAAAGGATGGCGAAATCATTGAAATTATCAAAACAGGCTTTAAAAACTCATCTCGAATAAAAAAAATTCACATCATAAAAAATGAAAAAGAAGCACTTCTCTTTACTCTAAATCGTTTGAAAAAAAATGATTTGGGCTTATTATTACTCGATAATGTTGAAGAAGGCCTAAAAATGGTTCAATTGTTTTTTGAAAAACAAAACCAGACTCAAAGTCTCATTTTTGAAAATATGGTTTAATCTCTTAATCCCTCTATTGATTACAGAAAAGGGAGTAATTTCTTTTGGGATTGAATGTCCAAATGATCAAAAGGGGGTAATAAATAGAACAAGTTATTCACATCTCGAATTAAAATGCCATGTTTTGTATAATCAAAAAAATTTTCTGAGCTATCTATCTCAAAGGTATGGTTCTCACCATCCGCAACAACTTCCCAAATATTAGGAAAATAAACAGTTGAGACATGAATGATTTTTTCAATTTTTTTAAAAACAAACTGCATTTTCAAAGATTGAATAATCCATTGGCTTTCATCTGGATTAATTTCTTCTAAATTATTTAACCAGTAAATTTCATTATGATGAGTATCGTAGATGCCAATATTTTCAAATACATTCAAATCGAGCGGTAAAGCCTTTTTGCATAAAATCTGATAATAAGTTTGTTGGCCGATTCGGCAAGATAATGCACCCATGTCATCATAGAAAAACTGAATCATAATAATTGCTCACGATTTAATTTTTTATGTGTTTCAAAAAACTCATAATAGAAACCCTTTTTATTCATCAGCTCCTGATGTGTACCAATTTCGATCACTTGCCCTTCATTCATCATGATAAGCTTATCAAAATGTTGTAAGGAAGATAAACGATGGGAAATCACAATACTGGTAATATTTTTTGCCAAATTCGCAAAAGCCTTTTGAATTTCATTTTCCGTATGAATATCCACAGCAGAAGTTGCCTCATCAAAAACCAAAATATCTGGATTAGATAAAATAGCTCTTGCAATCGCAATTCTTTGGCGCTCTCCACCAGAAAGAGAGCTACCATTTTCTTGTATGATGGTTTGGTAAGCCAACGGTTTTTGCATAATAAATTGATGACAATGCGCAAGCTTAGCTGCAACAATAATTTCTTGAAAGGACGCATTTGGTTTCGAATAAGCAATATTTTCCGCAATCGTTCCATAAAACAAGAAATTATCTTGTAAAATGATACTTATATGATGACGAAAATCTTTAATATGAATATCGCGGATATTCTTACCATCTAAAAAAATATCACCCGAGTGCGGGTCAAAAAAACGACATATCAGATTAATCAAAGTTGTTTTTCCTGCTCCACTATACCCCACAATTCCAACTTGTTCTTTAGGGTGAATGGTTAAATTGATATCTCGCAATATATGTTTTTGCTCAATAAAAAAATTCACATTTTGAATTTTTATTTCGCCTTTTATATGCGACAGCCGTATTGGATAAGAAGATTCATAAAGCTTTGTATTTTGATTGAGTAATTCAAAAATTCTCTTAAGAGAAACGAAAGCTCTTTTATAACTTTCAACAAATCGAGCCATGGCTTCAAATCGGGTATATAATCGACTTGTATAGGCAATAAAACCTGTTAACTCTCCTAAATTAGCCTGATGATTTAACATCATTTTAATACCGAATCCCCAAATAAATATTAATCCAATATCATTTAACACGGTATTCGTGGGAGAAAAAATAGACCATAATTTGTTCATCTTATTATTGATATCCACATTTTTTTTATTAATTTTAGTGAATTTTTCAATTTCATGCTCTTCTTGTCCAAAACTTTTAACCACCCGAATGCCGCGAATGGTATCCGAAAGCACACTCGTCAAATACGACCAAATGTTATCAGCTCGCTCAAATCCAAGATACATCTTATTTTTTAATAAAAAGATCAATAAAAAAACAAAGGGTATTGGCAGTAAACTTACCAAGGCCAACTGATAATTTAATTTAAACATGATCACAAAAATCATGATCACCAAAACGGTATCTTGAATAAAATCTAAAAGAGAAAGAGATATAAATTGATTTAATCTCTCCGTTTCATAACCAATTCTTGACAACAAATCACCAAGACGTTTTTGATTAAAAAACTCTAAAGAAAGGCACATTAAATGAGTAAAAGTTTTAATACGTATTCGTGCTGTCATTCTTTCACTAATGCTGGCCAATAGATACGTTTTTGCAGATGAGAAAAACCAGGTTAATATTGCTGCTCCAAGCAGCTCATAAATATAAATTTGAATTTTTGATGCTAGAGGCATCTGGCCATTTTGTATGGGCACCAAGACATCGTTAATAAGAGAAATAACGATATAAGGCGGCACAAGCGATATGAGTGTAGCAAAGGACATCAAAATCAAACTCAATAATAAGCCCCATCGATAAGTTTGTGTAAAAAACCACAAACGTGATAAAAACAAAAAAAAGTTACTTTGATATAAGGATTTTATTATTTTTTTAATCATATTGAAAATTATTAATAACCTATGAAGCATATCCGTTAAATGCATCTTCATATTATATCTATGCATGTCTTTGAGAACAAGCGCATTTGAGGCCAATGTATTTGCCTAAAAACCTTAACATTTCTCTCATTTCGTGATAAATTTATCATTTTTTATACAGAGGTGATTTCGTGCAACCTAAAGCCATCATTTTATTATCTGGCGGTTTGGATTCAACAACATGCTTAGCGATTGCCAAATCCCAAGGTTATGATTGTTATGCCTTGAGCGTCAATTATGGACAACGTCATATTGCAGAACTAATAGCTGCTCAAAACGTTGCAAAATATTTTGGTGTCATAGAGCACAAAATCATGCAAATCAATTTAAATACCATCGGTGGTTCATCTTTAACTGATGAGGAATTGCAAGTCGGAAATTATCAAAAATCAGATAATATCCCTAATACATATGTCCCTGCTCGCAATACGATTTTACTATCACTGGCTTTAGCTTATGCAGAAGTCACTGGCGCATATGATATTTTCATCGGTGCAAATGTTGTCGATTATTCGAATTATCCCGATTGTCGTCCTGCTTTTCTCACCAGTTTTGAACAATTAGCAGCGCTCGGCACCAAAGCCGGTACTGAAGGTCATGCTATTCGAATTCATGCTCCTTTATTGCATTGGTCAAAATCACGTATCATCCAAGAAGGCTTAGTCCTGGGTGTCGATTATAGCAAAACGGTATCTTGTTATCGCCTCACCGATGATGGTAAAGCTTGTGGTCATTGTGACAGTTGTGTTTTGCGTAAACAAGGCTTTGCAGAATTAGCAACGCTTGACCCAACTGTTTATGCCTAACGCCAGCCTTGCCATGCCGGAGTAAGGTGTTGCTCGATACCCAGCATTGATAGTACACGCCCCAATGTTTGATCAATCATCTCCTCTAAGGACTGAGGACGATGATAAAAACCCGGCATCGGCGGATAAACAATCGCACCCAGCTCACTTAAAGTCATCATGTTTTGTAAATGCACGCGATGTAAAGGTGTTTCACGTGGCATCACAATCAAAGTTCTTCGCTCTTTTAAACAAACATCTGCAGCTCTTGTTAGTAAATTATGCGTGATGCCGCATGACAACTCTGCCAAAGTATTCATTGAACATGGCACAATCACCATCCCATCATGATGAAACGAACCACTAGCAATATTAGCCCCAACATCCTGAATAGGGTGATACACATCCACTTGTTTCTTTAAATCTGCTAAACTCACCCCCACCTCTTGATCACGAGTGATCTGAGCTGCATCGGTTAATAATAAATGAACCTGTACTTCCGCTGCTTTTAAATGTGCAATAAGCCTTAAAGCATAAACAAAACCCGATGCACCTGTGATACCGACAATGATTTTTTTAGCCATTCTGAAACCATCATTAAAAACAATCCTGTATTATAACAAATTTTTAAAAAATCGTACCTAGCCCATAAAAACACAAAAAGAAAAAAAATAAGACAACCTAGGTTTGCGTTTCCAATATTGATTTGTTATGATGGCCCTCGAAATTTAATCTATGAGGAGTACAACATGTCTTCAAATCGTAAAGAAACATCTTATTCTTTCTTCGCAGCTGCTGGTGCTAGTGTCGGTCTTTCAGCCTATGCTGCGACCTACTACGTTTCACCTGCCATTATCGGTGCTGCTAACTTTACTGCGGCTAGCTTTTTTGCAACATTTTTAAGCGCTACAACTGGTGCAATGGTTGGAATGGCAAGTATTGCTATGGCTTCTGCAATCATCGGTGCATTAATTGCTTTAGCTCTTTATACCGCTTGCAAATATTTTGCGTGCAAACCAACTTCTCCAAAAGTTGAATCAGAGAATGATGAGATTAAAGCAGATTCTGCTGGGATTATCTTAAGTCATTAATAACTATTAAAAGCCCTGCAAAGGGCTTTTTTCAAGAAAAATCATCATCACGTCATCATGAAATCTCCCGAACAACTGAAAATAACCTCCTCTTTGTCTACTCATCAAATCCGTTAGATTATTGGGCATCAATATTATATAATAGTGTCATTTTGAGTATTTTTAGGGAAAACTTCATGTCAAAAACCGCTAAAATGATGGTGACAAGTGCCTTACCCTATGGCAATGGCCCCCTACACTTAGGACATATGGTCGAACATATCATGACCGATATCTGGGTTCGCACCCAACGCTTATCCGGCCATGAATGCTTAAGCTTTTGTGGAGATGATGCTCACGGAACACCCATCATGCTCAAAGCCCAGCAGATGGGCATCACTCCCGAATCACTCACGCAACAAATGCAAGAAAGTCATGAACAAGATTTAAAAGACTATGCCGTTCACTATGACCTATATCATACGACTCACTCTACGGAAAACGAAGCATTGGTATCCATGATTTATCAAAAATTACTGGATAAAAAAGATATACTCACCGAGTCTATATCACAAGCCTATGATACGACAGCGCAAATGTTTTTACCCGATCGCTACATCAAAGGAACTTGTCCACGCTGTAAGGCCGCTGATCAATACGGCGATAACTGTGAACAATGTGGCGCGACCTATCGTACCACCGAACTCATCGATGCAGTATCCACCGTCACTGGAACCAAACCCGAATATCGCGAAACCCTGCATTATTTCTTTAACTTACCAAAATATCAGGATTTTCTCCAAGAATGGACGAAAAACGGCCACATCCCCAAAGAGATGACTCATAAACTTCAAGAATGGTTTGATGCCGGATTAAAACCTTGGGATATTTCCAGAGACGCCCCTTATTTTGGATTTAAAATTCCTGGGACTGAAAACAAATATTTTTATGTTTGGTTAGATGCTCCCATTGGTTATATGGCGGCCTGCCAAAAATATTGCCAAATCCACCATCTTCATTTTGATGACTTTTGGAAAAAAGATAGCGAAATTGAACTTTATCATGTCGTTGGCAAAGATATCATGTATTTTCATGCACTATTTTGGCCAGCTTTATTAAAAAGCGCAGATTTTCGACGCCCCAATGCCATCTTTACCCATGGTTTTTTAACCATCAATGGACAAAAAATGTCGAAATCACGCGGCACTTTTATTCAAGCAAAACAGTTTTCCAAACATTTTCCAACCGATACGTTACGCTATTATTTTGCAGCTAAAATGAATGGCGGCCTGGAAGATCTCGATTTGGCGGGCGAAGATTATATCCAACGAGTCAATGCAGATTTGATTGGAAAAGTCATTAATATTGCCAGCCGCAGTGCGAGCTTCATTCATAAACTTTTCCAAGGTCAGTTATCCAGTACCTTAGAAAATCCCGAACTTTTTGACCAATGGCTTGCTGAGCGTCATGAGATTGTCCTAGCATATCAACAACGCGATAATGCTAGAGCCATTCGACAAATCATGACACTGGCTGACAAAATCAACCAATATGTTGATCAACAAAAACCATGGGTCCTGGCTAAAAATCCTGAACAGATTGAACAAGTTCAAGCGGTTTGTACCATGGCACTTAACGGCTTTCGTCTCTTGATGCTATTACTGGCACCTGTACTGCCGCAAATGGTTGAAAAAGTTAAAAACTTTTTTAATGAAGAACACTGGTCATGGCAAGATATAAAAGCACGGCTGGGGGACAGTATTCAAAACTATGAACCCCTACTGATGCGTTTGCAATTGGAGGAATGGCAAACCATGCTCAATGATATCGAGGCTATCTCATGAGTCTGATACAAGACATTGAAAATTTGTTACCACAAACCCAGTGTCAAGCTTGTGGTTATGCCGGATGTCGCCCTTACGCACAAGCACTGGTCGCCAAAGAGGCCTCAATCAATCAATGCCCACCAGGTGGGATTAAAACCTTACAAGCACTTGGTGAACGCCTCAATCAAGACTGGCGACCTTTTGAAAAAGACATGCGTACACAACAACGTCCAGCAGGTAGCATTATCATTGATGATAAAACCTGCATTGGATGTACCAAATGCATTCAGGCTTGTCCGGTTGATGCAATCATTGGTTCCGCCAAAACCTTACATCAAGTGATCCCTTGGGAATGCACAGGATGCGGATTATGTATTGAGCCTTGTCCTGTAGATTGTATCGAATGGGTGCCCACTGAAACCATTCAATATGACAAGCAAAAAGCACGTCTTCGTTTTGAGGCCGCTCAAATGCGCAAAGAGCAACATGAGAGAGAAAAACAGCTACAATATCTTGAAAAAAGTCGATTAAATACCCCCGGAGAGACCTCCAAAAAAGATTATATTCAAGAAGCACTTTTACGAGTGAAAAATAAAAAAAACTCATCATGAACAAAAAAAACATTCGACTCATTTTTAAACGCTGGCAAGAGCAAAATCCTCACCCCAAAACTGAGCTAAATTATCATAGTGACTATCAATTATTAGTCGCCGTAACTTTATCTGCACAAAGCACCGATAAAGCTGTCAATCAGGTAACTGAAGAACTTTTCGCGATCGCACCTACACCTGAAAAGATGATAGCCCTAGATCTAACTAAAGTTAAAAGCATTATTAAGCGATTGGGTTTGTATCAACAAAAAGCAAAAGCCATTTGGCTAATGAGTCACATTTTAATTGAACAACATCAAGGTTTAATCCCTCATTCAAGAGAAGCATTAGAAGCTTTACCCGGTGTCGGTCGAAAAACCGCGAACGTCGTTCTCAACACTGCTTTTAAAATCCCTGTGATTGCTGTGGACACCCATATTTTTCGAGTTAGTCATCGTTTGAGTTTTTCACAAGGGAAAACGCCCTTGGCTGTTGAAAAAGATCTCATGAAAATTGTTCCAAAAGACTATCTTTTAAATGCCCATCATTGGATGATTTTACATGGTCGCTATATTTGTAAAGCACAAAAACCTTTATGTGAAAGTTGCCTGATTAAGGATTTATGTACATTTTTTAAAAAACCAAAAGAAACATGAAAATCTAAATAAAACCAGCTATTATAGCGTGCATTGGTGTTCAACTGGATTTATTGTGATTTACTGTGAAATAAATACCGCGACTATTTTTCTAGACTATCGTCCCAAAACTACTTACCAAGACTACAAAGAGTTGTTACTAGAGCTTCATAAGATTATTGAATTTATTGAACTGCATGCACCTGATAAAATTTTTTCCATCTCAATGCAATTAATTGCCCTGCAAGATTGCATACCCTACTCATTACTAAATTTTATAGAAAGCCACAAAACGATTTTATTTGATATAGAGGTGAAAAACTATCCATCACTCCAGCAAAAATTCTCCGAAATTTATCAACAGACCTTAAAAAAATGGTTTAACACACAAATTCAAAAACAAAAAAAAATTCAAGCTTGTTCTTTGAGAAATTTAGTCTCATCTATTAACACGCCTGAATTATTTTATTTGCCAAGTGATGCTAAACCCATTAATCACCCACCTTTGCTCAAGTGGACCCCTCAAATCTCAACAAAACATTTTAATCCATCGCTCATATCGAATCCTTCCGCACTCGAAAAACAAGTACAAACATTCTTGCAAACTTATGAGAATATCAATCAATTTGATGAAGCACTTCGCAACGTTAAAGATATTTTCTTCCCTATATTCACCATTTTATTTGCAAATATGGGACACGAAGGACTTTTTTACTTATTAAATCGTTTAAAAAAACTAGATAAAGATCAATTGTCTCATCTTCATTTGGTGATGTTTAGAAAAGAACAAGAACAAAATATTCTTCAATTAGCCCACCCTCATTGCGAATATTTCTTAGACATTATCACGGCCTGGCCAAAAAATCTTTTTCATAATTGGTTAGATTGGTATAGCTACCATATTGGTGACCCTATTGATTTTATCCAAAGCATTCATCTCTTGCAAAACTTCTGGGAACCTTATCAAGATTTAGATGTCGAAGTCGCTCGTTTGAAAATTCAGGGGTCGCATGATTATGCAAAACTATTTTTAAATATGTCACAATTGATGACGCAAATTGAACCCAGATGGAAAAAAATTCAGTTTAAACTAATTTTTAAATTAGATTGGCATCAAAAAAATAATATTTTTAACTTAAAAAATACAGGTTATCACTGGATTAGTAAAGAAATGCTGGATACATCGCATCCATTACACCAAGCCCATCTTTATCTATCGCTATATTTAGATGATGAACATATCCAGTCTTTTGACATGATTCATCAACAAATACAAAAACACCAGCCTTTTGCCGAGTGGATTGCCTGCATTTCTTGCTTAAAACCATTGCTAAGTCCGCAGGAAATTGAATCCATCACACAATGGTTTGCCCAATATCCTCATCAACAAGAACTTCTTACTCAACTTCAAAATCTGACACAAAAACATACCTTACCAAGCGATGTTTTTTTAAATCTTCAAAAATGTCAACAATTCACAAATCTTCTTGAATTATACACCCTCTGGAGCGACAAAAACCCTCGACTGGCAATTCATTCATGGTTAAAATTCATGAATTTTTATCAAAAAATTGAACAGAATCCGCTTTTTGATATTCCTTTTCTTTCTCAACTCTCATTTAATGAAATCTATATTTGCTGCTTATTACAATCTTTATGCCCGGATTTTAACGCAATAGAAATTCTTAGAGCATTTTCAAATTACAGTGATTTTCTTCAAAAAAAACTGATTCAAATTTTCTCAAGCACCTTATTAAATGCACCTTTAGAAAACAATAGCATTCTTGCTTTATTCAATACCCCTAATTTAAATCTACACACAGAAGAAACCTTTAACATCCACTTCCCTCATCATTCATTTTTGTATTTTAAAAAAGGGAACCAATGGAGTTTGATTATTGATGACATGAAAAGCATGATTCAAAATCTTCATCAATTACTAGATAAGTTTTCTAATCCCCATCTTAAAATTTTTTGGTCTCAGTTTTCTTTCAAAGACTTCATCAAAGCTCCGCTAATTGAAGAACTGCTTGCGATGCAAAAACAATTGATTGAGATTCAAAAAAGCATTGATCAATTAGAAGATTCACAAAGCCCTCAACTGTTTGCCAATTTATGCATTCAATTTAAGTCCTTAGAAGTTTTTATTGATGAACTCTTACAAAAAAATATTAATGAAAATTTGAATCATATTTATCTTCTTTTGGCCTTAGATAAGAATCTTTTGGATACGCATGCAAACTTTCAACAACTTTTTGCAGTCATGGATAGAAATTTCCAAAGCTTGGCTAGCGTCAATATCGATCAATTATTCGATCGTGGTATTTTAAAACTTTTAGGTCAGCATGATTCCGAACAACCTATATTAGAACGCATTATTAATCACAGTCTTTTAGAAAAAATCTCTTTTTCCATCATATCGAAATTCGATATAAATATGCAAAAACCCTTGATTCAATTTTTGGGGAAATTACATCTTTCTCCCGAGTCTATTGAACATTTTTTTGAACGAATTAAAGCTTTAGAACAAATTAACACACAATGGCCATTACTTTCCGAGCGCTTATTAAAAAATAATATCTCTGCGCAACACATCTGGTCTATCTGCGAAAAATATCAATTTATCAACGGCAAACAGTATGCCAACACCCATTGGAATATATGTTTAAATTTTATCGAAACCTTTATCGACAACCCCAATTTAGGTGATATTCTTCACCGATTACTCAAAGCCCAAAAAGCATTTCCTAAAAAACTTAGTTTTAATGGTGAAATCGAACATCCGCATTGGCCAAGTCTTCTCAAGCAGCTTGAAAAAGACTTTCAAAGCAACATGCCCCAAAGTGCATCTTTTGACTTAATGTTAGAATATGCCATTGAACATTTTTTAAAAACAGGCGAACCGCTTTGTTTTGAAAAATTTTCACAAATTTTTAGTAAACTACAAAGCGATGCACGTCAAAAACTACTCTATCTCCTAGAGAATCAAACCTCCAGTTCGACTCTGGGTGAATTTTTTAAATTGGTACAAATGAAATTAGAATCTGGCGAAAAAAAATGGATTCAATTTATTGAAAAATGTTTGCTTTCTCCAGATTTTGATACCTATAGCCATCAACTCATACCCATTTTTGAATGGTTGGAAACGGATATTCCGTTTCCAGCACTTGAGATTATCAATGAAGATGAGCATTGCATAATCAGTGATATGATCGAATATCACCAGAGCATGACTAATTTGTCGCCAAAATGGCAATTTAATCCAATCATCGATCTAAAAAATATTTCCGTTGCCCCCTTAATTCCAACGGCATCGAGTTTTTTTATGTTTCCTTTTATCACATGGAATAAGCCAAATATCGCTGATCAAAACCAAGTCTCCGTGAGTGCTCATCCACATCCAACCCATCCAGTAGTACAAAAAGCCTGGAATTTATGGAAGCGGCCTTTGCGACCACCTGTAAAAAGAATCAACCGTTGGTTGAGTATGTCTCCTGATTCCCCGATATTGTCTGAAGAATTAGATGAATTTGATAAATGGGCGCACCTTGACGCTGAGCCCCTTATCACAACTTGGGACAAACATGCTCTTAAACCCTTTATTGAAGAAATTGAATTTCATACAGATCATCTTCATTGGGATTCAGCAAAAAAAGAATATCTGTTGAATCGATTACAAAACATCGTTTACTCAATTCAACATCTGCCACAATCCATGACTATACTTTTAGAAAAATTTCATGAAACCAAAAATAAACTCATGATGGGTTTAACGCATTCGATTGAATTGGAAAATCAGCTCATTAGTCTAATTATTTTAATTTACAAAAAAACCTTACAAAAACAAGCTTATCCAACTCAAATTTTATGCCTCTTACTTACCCTAGAGTATGGTGCTAAAAATATAATTTATGAAGTAGATACTTCTGAAGGAAAAAGCCTCATCACCGCCCTACTGGCCGTTTTAAAATACACGCGCAAAGAAAAGAACACCATTCTTGTGCGAACAACACATGAGTCTTTAATTATCCAAGATTTTTATCAAAAAAAACATAATAAGTTTTTTAAGCTTTTAGGTTGTCATTGTGATGTACTCCTGGACATGCAAGATATTGTAGGTTTTAATCCGGATGGCATTTACTATACAACACATCTTAAATTTGAAATTTTCAATGCTTTATCTCCTGTTTTTCATCAACAAAATTTCGACATGATTACCGACGAAGTAGATGAGATTCTAGATCAAAATCGACTGATATCAATTGCTCATCCCTTACCTCAAATGACTCATATCGATTGGCTTTATCAAGACATCAATGAATTTGTTGATCAATTTATCAACAGCCATATCAGACTCACACCTTCAGAGTGGTTAACGAAGGCATTTGATTACGTTATAGAAAAAAATCGATGCTTTGAAGAAAGAGTGCAAGTCCTTCGAAAAATTAGAAATCAAAACACACCATGGCAAAAAATTCTCTATGGCGCCGTCCAGGCGCTCGAGTATCTCAAATTAGAAAACCAAGTTTACATCACTCAAAAAATAAATACCGTCAATGGGACATTCTTCCAACTGGTACCTTATCTGGATAATAAACCTTTATTTGATTTTCAGTTAAGTGTAGATGGGCTAGTACAATGCCTCGCCAAAAGATTAGAAAATCAAAAGAATATTCCTTTTATACTCCCGGATCTTTGCGAAAAAACGGCATATCTCAATCCTTTTAATCATCAGAATATAACTCGATTTATTGGTTTAAGTGGTTCCAATGGCAAGGTGATTGAGCTCAATGAATTAACCAAAATTTTTGAAGCCCAATCTATTCGTATAGGACGGTTCAAACCCAAAAAACTTTTAAAATTACCTAGCATCTTTACCTCTGATGCTCAACAACAAGTCCAGGCCATAAAGCAAATTATTGAACAAAATGAACAGCCAATTGTTATATTTTGTGAAAACATAAAAAAAACTTATCAACTACTACAACACATCTGCGCGATACCTAATAAAACCATCATGTGCTTGACAGGACAAGAGTCCAAGGAAGAGAGAGAACAATGGTTATTTAATCAAGAGGCCTCTCATCATGCCGGAGCACCGCATTGCGTCACAATTGGAATCTCTATTCTAGCACGAGGTATTGATTATCTACCCCAACACCCCAAAGGTTTATTAGGTATTTTGACCTATATAGAAGAAAATGAACGCCTTGAAACACAACAAAACGGCAGGCCAGCTCGAGCAGGAGAACCGGGACAAATCATTGCTATCTATAATACTCAAGATATTTTGGAAAAAATGAAAAAATTCTCTATTTATCATGTTTCCAAGGAATTATTACCTCATCATAAAGCATTACTGCAAAAACATAAAATCAAACAAACGATTGAGCAACGTCATATTCAGCAACTGCGTTTATGGTGTTGGTCTCACTTGCTCGATCTAATACACAACTCACTCACCACCTCCAATATAATGGATAGGCAAATATATGCTTATCAGCTATTTAAAATATTTGAACATCAATGGGAAATTTCTCCCTTATCGCCGAAACTACCCCGTGATGAGCATATTGAATGGATGTTACGTATCTGGAATAAACTAAGTCTTCTTTTTTATATTCAAAAAAATGCGAAATTTCAGCTTAGTTCTGATGATTTTAAAAATGAATTACAACTATCTTTTGGTTGGAAACAAATGATCAATCCAGATTTACAAAATCATCAGTTTTTTATCAAGGCCAAGGATACCCGAAGCTATTTAAGCCTTCAAAACTTAAGTCATCAAACTGATTTATGCTTCGATTATCAGATTATTGCCAAAATTATTCCCCCAGCCGTTCCCCAATGGAATTTAAACTTGTTAGATCCTTTGGGTTGTCAATGGGTTCATTATCTTCATGAAGATTGGGAAATCTTTAAAAAAAATCCCACGGCTGAAAATTTTTCATATCTATATGAGGGGCTTTTGGCCGCTAAAAAACTTCATGAAATGCAGAAACAACAAGGTGAATTTAGGCTCGATTATTGGTTTCCAGTATTCAGTGTTTTAAAACCATGGACAGATTTTGAGAAAAAAATTACCCAACTTTTAAAAATACAGAAAACACAAGATAAAGTACATGAAGAGTTTTACAACCTACAAAGAGCTGTGAGTAAAAAAGTAGATAAATTTTTCAATTATATACAACAACAAAAATCAAAAATTGCAACCGGGATTCACTATTACATTCAATTGTTCTTTGATAAATTGAAAACCATCATGTTTACTATTAATCCCAGAGCAAACATCTTCTATCAACAACTTCAAAAAGATCTTGAAACTGCTCACTCAGAAAAAGGTTTAAGACATTTCAAAGCCTTGCATCAATCGATGAATGCTTTCATTATGTATATAGATACACTTCAAGCTCTTCCTTTCTGGCGTCTAGATAAATATTATTGGATATATTTATTTAAACCCATCATTCATCAAATTCAGGATTATCATCAAAATCTTTCAAAAGAACAATTAATGCTGATAGAATTTAGAGAATGGTTAGAAAATAAAACCATTACCGCGGATTTTCGATTAAAATGCTTAGGTCATTTTTTATGTCAAAAACAGATCCTTTCGAATCCCTATTCAATTTTCAATCCTCAAGGTCAACCTGAAACTATTTTGGCAAATCTACAAGAAGAATATCTTGATACAGGCACACAATTCACCCACCAGAAGATCTATGAAATTGGCCGTTTTTTCAAAAAAGAATTACAATTAAAATATATGTCATCTATTGAAAAAGATGAACTGGCCAAGAACTGCAAATCCCAAGAGGTCACGCAACATGCGATGTATTATGAGTTGGCAAAATTTGTAATCACCAAACATATTCAAGATAGTCCTGAAACCCAAGCGGTTTGTGCAGAGACTCATGAGCAAATTCTCGAAAACGAACTGCTAAGCGCTGAAAACAATCGTGAATTTTTGTGTTTACTTTAAGACATATAACTAAGTGATACTAAAAGGGTATTAACACCAATTATATTTAAGCTTGGTATAAGAAGGTTGGCAAGTCTCGAGGCCTGACTTAGAGAAAAAGACACTCATACCCTACGACAAGTTGCATTGAAGGATTCGCTGGGATTTTAATGCAACCTCGGGCATTATAAGTCCATGCGCGGACACTTTTATTACTAAAAATCGGGTAGCCATTCTGACTAGTTGTCGGTGTCAATTTATAATTGATGGATTAATTAAAACCTGTGCCTCAGAGGGAAAGCAACACTCAAATAAGAATTCCTAATCATTAAAGCATTAGGTTTTTAATTTTGACTTTCGCTTCCAACCCAAAATACTTTTTTGCCGAATGGGTAAAAGTGTTAAAGCATGATCAGGGGCGTCTTCTCTCAAAGTTGTACCTGCACCAATAATCGCTCCCTCACCAACCACAACAGGAGCCACCAATTGAGTATCCGAACCAATAAAGGCATGATCTTTAATAATGGTTGGATTTTTATCAACACCATCATAATTACACGTAATCGTTCCACAACCAATATTCACATGCTGACCAATTTGTGCATCACCCAAATAACTCAAATGAGAAGCCTTGCTATGCTCACCCATGGTGACATTTTTCATTTCAACAAAATTACCAACCTTACAATAGCCCCCCAATTGAGTCCCAGGTCGTAAACGAGCAAAAGGGCCTACTTCACAATAATCCCCGATGATTGCATTTTCCAATACAGAGTGGGCTTTTATCTTCACATTTTGACCAATAACACAATCTTTAATCACACAGTTTGGACCAATTTGTGCATGTTCACCAATGGAGACAACACCTTCCAATACAACATTGACATCAATAAACACGTCAGATGCACAGGTCAATTGACCACGAATATCTAAGCGCATCACATCAGCAATTTGTACACCACCACTCATCAAGCGTTGCGCCAAATGATGTTGCCATTGACGCTCCAATTGATACAATTGATCTAAATTATTAACTCCTTGTACCTCAAAAAGATGCTCAGGTTCAATGCTGGCAATTTTTTGACCTTCGGCAACAGCAAGCTCGATTATTTTAGTAAGATAATATTCCCCGGCTGCATTTTGTGTTGACAACGAAGGTAACCATCTTTGCAAATCACTCGCACGTGCACAACACAAGCCCGTATAAATCTCATGAATTTGTCGCTGTTCGGGAGAGGCATCTTTTTCTTCAATAATAGCCCTAACATCACCCCGTTCATCACGAATAATACGTCCAAAACCTGTAGGATTGTCCAATTTTGCAACCAACAATACAAGACTCGCATCGATTCCACTTAAGGCCTGCATCGTATCTAATTGTGTTAAAGGTACATCCCCAGATAAAATCAACACTCGAGCTTCTTTAGGAATAGAAGGGAGTGCTTTTAGAACAGCGTGACCTGTACCCAATTGCTCTTCTTGTATCACCCAATTAATGGGTAAATCTATATGTGATTGCTGAATTTGTTCTGCTTCATGCCCCACCACAACATGAATACCATCAGCCCCCAAATGCATCGCTGTACTAGCAATATGTTTGAGCATCGATTTACCTGCGATGGCATGTAAAACTTTGGGACGCTGAGTACGCATTCTTGTACCACGACCGGCAGCAAGAATAACCACGTGTAAGGGATTAGAAGCAGACATATTTTAACCCTATTATTATTTATCTAAAAGTTTATGAGGCAAGCTTTCATGACGACCTGCTGGCGTTACAAGATAGTAGTTAAGCTTTCTTTGTAATTCCTTAATACGGCTTGAACCTGCGTAAGTTAAACCTGAACGCAAACCACCAACTATATCAGCAATAATCTCATCAGCAATTTCACGATAAGCCACTTCTGTCGCCACACCTTCAGAGGTTTTCCACTCATGCATTTGACCAATAAAATCCTCTTGGGCTTCTTTGGAAGCCATGCCACGATAAGCTTTTACTTTCTCACCATTGGGTTTAGTAATGATTTTACCAGGCGTAGGTTCTGTCCCCGCGAGCATCCCACCTATCATCACAAAATCCGCGCCAAAAGCCAACGCCTTAACCACGTCACCTGCAGTACGAATACCACCATCGGCAACAATAGATCGATCGGTTCGTGCGCAATCTTGAATACAAGTCAACATCGGCACACCAAATCCGGTTTTAATACGTGTCGAACAAACCGAACCACCACCAATACCAGCTTTAATAATATCAGCACCGCAAGACGCCAAATAATCCGCACCAGCATAAGTTGCGACATTTCCTGCCATGAGACATTGTTCAGGAATCAATTTTCTAAGTGACTTTAAGGTTTTACCAACATATTTGGCATGCGCATGGGCCACGTCAATCACAAAATATTGCGCGCCAGCATCTCTTAATGCCTCAGCACGTTCCAATTCAGCCTTGGAGCAGCCTACAGAAACAAATACCTTACCAACACATTCCTTGAATGCGCTCACGTTCTCATCAATGGTCATAAAACGATGTAAAGCACCGATTGCCCCTTTACTGGTCATAAAATTTGCCATTTTACTACCCGTAATGGTATCCATATTAGCAGAAATAATCGGTAATTCTAATGATAGTTTGCCTAGACGATCGGCGCTGGATATATCCACAACGCGTCTGGATTCGTGATGATTGTAGGCAGGAACCAATAAAACATCATCATAAGTAATCGCTGTTGTCATTTTTTAAAAACTCCTTACAAATTTTCGGCGGCATATTGTGCCAATCTTGAGCGCTCTCCGCGTGAGAGCGTCATGTGAGCACTATGTGGCCACTCTCTCATTCGATGCACTGCAAATGTTAAACCAGAGTTGGTCTCAGATAAATAGGGTGTATCAATTTGTTTGATATCGCCCAAGCAAATAATTTTACTTCCTGGACCCGCTCGCGTAATTAAAGTTTTGATTTGTTTGGATGTCAGGTTTTGAGCCTCATCAATAATAATAAAACGTTTTTGAAATGTTCTACCACGCATAAAATTTAAGGAACGTATTTTAATTTTATTACGCAACAAATCTTCGGTTGCTACTCGACCAAAGGCACCGCCATCTTGTCGACCATGCAATACTTCCAAGTTATCCATCAAGGCACCCATCCAAGGTGTCATTTTTTCTTCTTCTGTGCCTGGCAAAAAGCCAATATCTTCTCCAACAGGGATGGTTACACGCGTCATAATAATTTCATTATAAATATTATAATCAAATACCTGAGTTAAACCCGCTGCAATCGTTAACAAGGTTTTACCCGTACCCGCCGGACCTTGTAAAGTGACAAAATCAACATCAGGATCTAATAATAAATTTAATGCAAAATTTTGTTCGTCATTTTTAGCAGTGATTCCCCAAACAGCATTTTTATCCACAAAATAATCTTTGGCCAATTTAATTAATGCTTCTTGTGAATTCACTTCTTTAACAATCGCCCTAAAAGAGCCATCCTCACTCAGCAAGCAATCATTCGGGCACCAATCCTCGGTATGTTCACTCATAATTTTATAAAAGATTTGATTTTGCACTTGCCATGCTTCAATACTATTGCTGTGAGCATCCCAAAAATCGCTGGGCAACCGATGTAAACCACTGTGTAAAAGATTTACGTCGTCTAAAACTTTATCATTATAATAGTCTTCTGCTAAAATACCAAGAATTGTTGCTTTAATTCTTAAATTAATATCTTTCGAAACAATAATAATTTCGCGTTGAGGATATTTTTTCTGTAAACTTAAAGCAATTCCTAGAATATGATTATCAGCTTTTTGGCCTGGCAACATACCAGGAGGTGTGTCATCAAGCAAATCGGTTTGTAAAAATAAATGACCAAGTCCTTCTTGCTTTTTATGACCTAAAAATTCCTGGCTTAAAGGGATTCCTTGAGAAATGATCTCTGGCTTGTAATGACTAAGAATTTCATCTAGCATGCGATTGGTTTGACGAACATTGCGAGAGACTTCAGATAAACCCGTTTTGTGTTTGTCTAACTCCTCTAAAACCACCATGGGAATAAAAATATCATGTTCATGGAAGCGAAAAATAGCATTGGGATCGTGCATTAAGATATTCGTATCGAGCACAAATAATTTGGTTGTTGCTGTCATATTCAAGGATCCTTTTGAAAGTTCAACCTCATTTTGTGCATGCTATCATCCATAGTCAAGAGCAAGTTGTTTTTATTTGGTAATTTTTTTGAGAAAATAGACAACATATTTTTTAAATTTTAGTTGAGTACGACAATGTCAAAACAAGAAAAGTCAAAAAATGGCATGATTATTATTAATAAAAAAGCCCGTTTTGAATATACAATTGAAAAAGAGTGGGAAGTCGGTTTGGTTTTAGAAGGTTGGGAGGTCAAAAGCTTGCGAGCAGGTCGTATTCAACTCGTTGATAGCTATGTACTTTTAAAAAATGGCGCCGCATGGCTATTTGGCGCACAAATTCAACCGTTGCCAACAGCATCCACTCATATTCAACCCGATCCCATTCGCAACCGAAAACTGTTGGTTCATGCCCATGAATTTAAACAATGGATAGGTTACGTTGAAAGAGACGGATACACGCTGATTCCCCTCAGTCTCTATTGGAGTGGAAAATGGGTTAAAGCAAAAATTGCTTTAGCAAAAGGTAAAAAGACCCATGATCAACGCGCCGCTATTAAAGACCGAGAATGGCAAAGAGAACGCTCTCGCGTAATGAAAAAAGAAAACTATTCATAAATGGCGATGTTGTTTATAATATTTAGCATCAGACAATAGAGGAGTCAGTATGTGTGGTATCATTGGCGCAATCGCCGAACGTGACATCAGTCCCATTTTATTAGAAGGCCTTAAACGCCTGGAGTATCGAGGCTATGATTCCGCTGGACTCGTCACCGTCAATGCTCAAGGAAACATGCAACGTCTGCGAACAGAAGGCAAGGTTCAAGCCCTAGTTCATAAAGCCAAAGCAAACCCCATTCCTGGATATCTTGGTGTTGCACATACGCGATGGGCAACACATGGCAAGCCTGTAGAACATAATGCCCATCCTCTATGGTCTCATGAAGAACTAGCGGTTGTTCACAATGGCATTATTGAAAACCATCAAGAACTTCGCCAAGAGCTTATTAAAAAATCTTATCTTTTTGATTCTGAAACCGATACTGAAGTTGCCGCTCACCTGATTCATTTTTACTATCAACAAACTCAGAACTTACTAATAGCTGTACAACAAGCATCTAAACGAATGAAGGGCGCATTTGCTCTAGGCGTTGTCCATCGCTCGCATCCTCAAGAATTAATCGCCATTCGCCAAGGAAGCCCCTTAGTGATTGGAAAAGGTCTACACGAAAACTTTATTGCCTCAGATCCCTTAGCGCTTCGTTCTTTTGCTCAAACTGTCGCTTTTCTCGAGGAAGGTGATCTGGTTCATCTCACGGCCTCCGATTGTCATGTTTATGATATTCATGGTGCTATTGTTGAACGTGCTGAGCATCCCTTATCTGATGATGCCATCATGGTATCCAAAGGCACATTCCGACATTTTATGCTGAAAGAAATATTTGAACAGCCCCATGTGTTGCAAGAAACACTGTCCGGACGAGTGACAACACCTGCGGTTTTACGTGCCAGTTTTGGGGTTGAATTGTCTGAAATTTTGCCTCAAATTGAACAAATTCATATCGTTGCCTGTGGCACTAGTTATCATGCAGGCTTAATTGCAAAATATTGGATTGAACAATCCACCAATATCGCGGTTTCTGTTGAGGTCGCAAGCGAATATCGCTATCGTCATGTCGTTGTTAAACCCAACACCCTGCTGGTAACCATTTCCCAGTCCGGTGAAACGGCGGATACCTTGGCCGCTCTTCGTAAAGCACATAAACTCAACTATTTGTCCAGTCTTGCTATTTGTAATGTCGCCAGCAGTACCTTGGTAAGAGAATCCAAAAGCGCATTTCTAACCCGCGCAGGTGTTGAAATTGGTGTTGCCTCTACGAAAGCATTCACCACGCAACTATTGGGATTATTAATGCTGACTGCGGCTCTTTCGCCAGATGAAAAAGCACAGGAAATTTGTGAACAATTACCAAATATCAGTCCCATCGCTGAGCAGGTACTAGAACTTGATCAACAAATTCGTCATTATGCGCAAAATTTTACGCATAAACAACACACTTTATTTTTAGGGCGTGGGATTCAATTCCCCATCGCTCTTGAAGGTGCTTTAAAACTAAAAGAAATTTCATATATTCACGCAGAGGCTTATCCTGCAGGTGAACTTAAACATGGTCCCTTGGCCTTAGTTGATCACAACATGCCGGTGGTTGTCATTGCACCTAAAGATGACCTAATGGAGAAGCTTCATTCCAACGTACAAGAAGTTCAAGCTCGAGGCGGAAGAATCATTATTTTTGCAGATTCAACTTGGCCTCAAAATGAATTTGGCGATCAAGTCGATATCATCAATATTCCGACATGCGCCGGTATCATCGCCCCAATTATCTATAGTATACCAATGCAATTGTTGGCTTATCATATTGCGGTGGCAAAAGGTACTGATGTTGATCAACCCCGAAACTTAGCAAAATCTGTTACAGTAGAATAGGAAAATATTTTCAAATGGTTAATGAAACTTTTAATCCCAAAATCAGTTTAATATCCGAACGCAGTGGTTTAACCCTATCACAAGCTAAAGCCTGTGATGAAGCGCTTGGCCAACATGTATTTCTACCTTATGTTAAATTTTTTGCTCAAGGACACGCGTTGGGTTTATCAAGCTTACAATGGATGAAAGCATGTTTTTTCAAAAATGAATATGATTTTCTTTCTCAAAAATTGTGCGATCAACCGATTGATGAATTCTTAAAAGGTTCTGACAAATTTTATGCTTATGATAAACTTTTAGGCCAAGCCCCAACATTACCTGCTATGGCACAAGGCTATGATCAAAATACTTTATGTAATTTGGCCTATCAAATCATCCAACATCCCAACATCGATCCTGAATCGCTCATTAAAGAATCAGGAATATCCGATATAGAGCAAGCCTCCAAAGCCATTCAATATGCTCTAGCCATCGATTTGATACAACAAGCCCCCCTTTTACATCAGTTACGTCAAACGCTCTGGGAGAAAGGCACATTTAATCTCACTCCCCCTGCTGGACAAAACGAACATGTAAAAGCCTTGCTAGAACAATGGCCCACCCCAGCACCTTTCATCAAAAAAGTCGATGCACTTCTTTTTTTAAAATTCTGGCAAGCGAAAAAAAATAAGCAATTGGATGTTTTATTTGATTTTCCTGATAATTCAAATTGGCTTTTTAATAGCTTGGCACAACATGTTGGTTGGTTTCCAAAAAATCAAGCGGGAGATCAATGGATTGAACAAGCTCTTCAATTGATAATAAAGGTATATTTATATCCAAAACTGCATCGAGACTTGCTGGCATTATGTTTCGATCATGCGGTTGATCAATTATTACCACTGGTTGAAGTGCAATGGCGACAATTACTGAAACAAAAAGCGATTGGCGCAAAACAAGTCTTGATGTTTTATCCTCATGGCAAATCGGGTGTGATGGTGGTTCACGTTAATGAACAAGGTGAAGCACTACAAAATTTTACCATTTATCCACATGCCCCTGATTACCAAATCGAAAATAGTGTGGCAGAAGTAGCTAAAATTTTAACTCGAAATCCTGTTGAGCACATTGGGTGGCTCATGCAACCTGAAACAAAAAAATCCATACACAAACTTTTAAAACTGGTTCAAGAACGTTATCCAGACATACACTGTCATACTCATTGGTTATCCAATCGATTAACTCCATTATTTGCACATAGTGACAAGAAAAATCCAGATTTAGAAGAAGTCATTAAAGCACCTCAGTTTCTGCAAAACCCCTGGATTTTTTGGAAAAACTACCAACCAGAACAGTTTCTTCATCCTCTTCTACGTACACTTCCCAAAGAAAGACTTCATTTCTTATGGCATACCTTATTACAAGAAACATTGCTATTAGAAGGTATAGATGTGAATCAAGCGCCTCATGCTATTTTTGAAATTTTAGAAATTTTGCACCCGGAAGATATTGAGAAAATCATCGAGGCTCGCACTCTACATCCCATAACATCTCATGCACAAATGCAAACGATACTTTCAAAAGAACCTCAATTGTATGCAAAACTGGCGCCTTTCTTTCGCATGGGCGAAGATTTTAATCGCACACCATTTTTAGAAGAAGACAAACCACTCATCGATGCTATATTGGCAACTCAATCATGTAGTCTTAATGAGTTACTTGAAATTCCTAGTAAAATCCAACAGGCAATGCTCAATCAACAATTATTACAAGAGTTTGGTTATGAACGATTATTCCGTCTTCAAAATCTTCTATGGCATATTCAGGAACATCAAAAACCTAAACACCATTTAACGAAAGAATCCAAGAAAAATTTATCTCAAATCAGAGCAGGTACTCGATTTATAGCCACTATTCATAAGATTATGAACTATGGTTGTTTTGTTGATTTAGGTGAAGGTGTTGAGGGTCTTTTACATATCTCAGCGATTGGCGATTGCTTCATTAATGATTTAAATTTTATCTTTCAGCCCGGAGAAGTCATAAGTGTTGATTGGTTACAATATGATGAAGAGAAAAAGCGATTAAGTCTCAGCCTACAAGCTGAAAAATTAAAATATATCCCGAACACAAAAAAAGTGACAACTAAAAAAATGCCACCAGCCAAACCAAGTGCTATAATAAAAAAACCCGGTTTAATTGGGCCTTCAGCCATGGAATTGGCTTTTGCTAAGCTCAAAAAATAAGGATATTCATGAACACTAAGGGAAAAGGTGTTTTAACTTTACAAACCTTGGCCATGCCAGCCGATACCAATGCTAATGGTGATATCTTCGGTGGCTGGTTGGTCTCACAAATGGATTTGGCGGTTGGTATTCTGGCTAAAACCATATCACGTGGACGCTCAGCAACAGTTGCCATCAATAATTTACAATTTATTGCACCAGTCAAAGTTGGGGATCTTGTTAGCTGTTATGTAGAGTTGCTTAAAAAAGGTGAAACATCCATGCATATGCAAATTGAAGTATGGGTAGAAAAATTTGATTCACTAGAAAAACATCAAGTTGCTACTGGCACATTTGTTTATGTCGCTATCGATGAATATGGGAAAAAGAGAAAACTCTGCGAATAATCATAATGTCAACTATACTCAAGATAACAATAGACGGAGAATAAAATAGTGAAACATCAAATATAGAAGTTACGCATTGACAACACCAGAAAATTTTGGATTCAAATGTTCTTTTCCTTGAGCGAATACTTCAATAAACGAAGAAATAATTTCATTGAATAATTCTCGACGTAATCTGTAGCAATTGCTGATGATATCAACAGCTTTTAGTCGTTGAAGCTCCACGTAGCCACAGATGGCAGCAAAAAGATGATTTTTGACAGCAGTTTTCCCGGTTCTGGCGCAAAAGATATTGGTGGCACCGAAAAACCTCGCGAACGCTATCTTTCATTAGATGAAATAAAAACGCTTTGGCGTTTTTTGGATAGTGATAAAAACCAAATGGCATTACAAACGAAATGCGCTATAAAAATCATTTTGTTAACGGGGGTGCGAACAGCCGAGCTTCGGTTAGCAACAATTGATGAATTTGATTTTGAGCAGTCGTTGTGGACAATTCCAGCTGAGCATTCGAAGATCGATAGTGTTATGAAAATACATTTAAGCCCACAAGTGAAAGCGTTGCTTATGGAGCTTAAAGCAATGAGTAATTCGCGGTATATTTTATCTGGTGTTAAAGCCAATACGCCATTAACTGAAAATGCATTACCACGAGCAATTAAGCGGATAGAAGATCGTATTGGCATACCGAGCTGGACAGCGCACGATTTACGGCGCACATTTGCTACGCAATTGGGTGAGGCATTGCATGTTGATCCGGTTGTCATTGAAAAATGCCTTGGTCATAAAATGCCAAGAATTATGGCCACTTACAATAAAAACGAAATGCTATCACAGCGGAGAGAGGCTTTAAATCAGTGGGCACAATTTATTGAAGATTTGATTCATACCGATATTAAACAGATGCAATCTCAAAAAGCCTCTTAAAGAGCTTTGTGTTTTGGGCGTGTTATTTTAATAGATAAATGGCATTAGTCGATTGACAGCTAGGCGCTTTTATAATAGATTTCAGCTGTCGGTAAAAATAAATGGGTATCACTCACTCAAAACTAGACTGAAAGGAATACAGTTTACTGGAGTGAAAATATTATAAATTCAGAGTATTATCATGAATGGAATCGGAAAAAAATATCTCGCTAGATACATTATCAAACAACGCATAAATCTTTCGGCCCTGAAAGTCGTTTCAAGAAACAAAAGAAAACTTCAAATTACTCCATCGTTAAGCTATCAATTAAATATCATTGGAAACACATTCCAGTTTTTTCTGCGCCATTTTTTAACAAATAACTACTTAATTAGCAGTCAATACAGGAGGTGTGAAATGCGCAAATATGTTCATAACTAATCAACTTAGTTTTGGTGGCTTGGTTTTTACCAAGCCACATTAGTATTTTTATTATTGCAGGGATGAGTAACATGGAAAAATATCTTTTAGCTCCGTATGTTTCATGCGGTTTTTGTAACAATGAGCTTGATATAGGATTTGGTTCTATTTTAATAACAATAACGGACAAAATTGATCAAGAAGCTTATTTAAAAGCCACTTTTTTTATAAAAAATCCACGAACATTAAATGAATTTAAAGAGTTCATATTTAATGAAACACGTGCAAATAATAAAGAGCTTGTATATGAAAATTTTATATTGAAAAATTTTCTCATTAAAGAAAATGCTTACGATCCAGATGAACGATATAGTCGCGACCATCTGTTTTATAATCTTTCTGGTGCAGATCCTAAGGTTGCTCAAAAAAAATTAGAAAGTAAACACGTTGTTATTTTAGGCTGCGGTGGAATTGGCAATATTATCGCCACAAATTTAGCAACATCTGGCATCGGCAAACTTACGCTTGTTGATAATGATGATATTGAACTCTCAAATTTAACAAGACAAATCTTATTTTGTGAAGCCGATGTGGGTAATAAAAAAACCTCCACCTTGAAAGAAGCCCTCTTATCCAGAAACAATAATGTATCCATAGATACACTGAATATTATTTGTGATAGTCAAGAAAAGATAAAACAGCTTCCCGCATGCGATCTTATTGTAGCATCAGGTGACTCTGATAATATTTGTATCTATTTGAACAAATACAGTTTCAGTAATAAGATACCTTTTGTTAATGTTGGATATATTCAAGATATTGCTTGTTGGGGGCCTTTTATTATTCCAGGAAAAACGTCTTGTTTCGAGTGTTTTTCTTGCAACAACATCGCTAATCAAGAAAATGAGCTTCAATTTCTAATAGAGGGTATTAACAAAGGATATAAAGCCCCATCCTTTGGAGGGATTAATATGCTAGCAGCAGCGTCTGCAACACTCGATATTATAAAATATTTAGGTGAATTTGGCGAAATCCAGAGCCTAAATAAACGCGTTGGCATATGGACAGACACTTTAAAAATAGAGTATCAAACTTATCAACAAAATCCTGAGTGCACATTATGCGCACAATAAATAATAGCCATAAGCTTGCACTATTCTCAGGCGTATTTCACTCAACGAGAATGCTAATCGGGGCACTTCAGGCACTCTATTTATTAGAAACCGGCGTATCATTAAATAACTTGGCTTTTTTAAAAGCGTATTTTGCGCTCCTTGTTTTAATTTTTGATGTTCCTTTTGGTATGCTGGGCGATTTTATTAGCAATAAGATTTGTATTTATTTTTCATGTATATTTGTGGCCTTATATTACTTTTTTTCTTTATATTCTCCGGATCTAACTTTTTTAATTATTGCTGAATCTTTTTATGCTATGGGGTTATGTTTAATATCCGGGTCATTAGAGTCTCTGCTTGTTTTTTCTGTAAGGAATGAGTATCAAGATGGGAATTCAAAGATAAGTTATTTTTATTTTTTAAGTGGTGAAATCATGTCCATTGGCAGTATGATCGCAGCACCACTAGGCGTTATAATTTTTATTTTAAATGGAGATATGCGTAGCATTTATTTATTGTCTTTTATTTTTGTTCTAATTTTACCCTGTTTAATTTACAAAATTGATGAAACTTCGTTGCATACAAAAAAAATCAAAAAAACAATTAATAAGTCATATTTCAAAAATATATTACTTAATAATAACAATTTTATTTATATAACAGTTTCCAGTTTAGTGGTCATAGCATATCAACCAATCTACCATTTTTGGCAACCATTGTTTATTCGATTCTCGGGAGGAAATTTTCCTTCACTTTTCCTACGAGATAAAAACAAAAATACCGCAATAATATTGGCCTTCGTTTTCTTTATTTATAGCCTATCAAACTATATTGCTAATAAGGTGGCAAAAAATAAATTGTCTATCAATAATGATTCGTTTCGTACCACGACCCTAGTTTCTTTTTTATTATTAACATCAATTCTCGTGATGATATTTGTGCCTGAGACACGATTATTTTTATTGATTGCTGTATTTTCATGCGCTCATGGATTTATGACCGTTTTTTCAAATCTAACGAAAAGCGTTCTCATTGCAGGTACAGAAAAACAACAAATTGCTACGGTTATATCACTATCGAACGTACTTGGAAGGCTTTTTAGTACGATTATTTTATTTTTATGTTCTTTATTAATAAATAACGACATGCTCCAATATGTATTTATATTAACGTTTATTTCAATCATGATAGCGACAGTTATCTATTTAAAAGACCATCCTAATAGAATTTTAACTTAATGGAGTTAGCTCATGTTTCCATATCAACTAACAGATACACTTACACTTGATTTTTTTAAAGACGATGATGCGCCAGTGCTTTTCCAATTAATTAGTAAAAATAGAGCATACTTAAAAGAATTTTTGCCATGGCTCGATTTTTGCAAGTCAATCGAAGATAGCCAGGAATTTATACGAAAAACAACCATTGAAAATAATGAAAACACAGCTCTAACACTTTGTATTCGAAAGACTGACCAGATCATCGGTGTTATTTGTTTTCATGCTTTTGATCATAATTCTAAAAGTGCTGGGATTGGCTATTGGCTGGATAATGATCATCAGGGTAAGGGAATTATTACACTAGCTTGTGAAAATTTAATTCAATATGGTTTTAATGATTTAAATCTCGCTGAAATTAAAATTAGCTGTGGGAGAGCTAATATAAAAAGCATGGCAGTACCAGAGCGACTAGGATTTGTACGGAAAAAAATTATTCCTCAAAAAGAATGGTTATATGATCATTATGTTGATCATTGCTGCTATGAAATGACGGCCGAAGAATGGGGTGCTTTAAAACTATCTCATTCCATGAATATATAGTTATTATTAGAAACCCAGCTATTAAAATTGAGGTATTATCCTTTCCAAAAAGGAAATCATGAAATAAGGAGGCAAAACGATTATAAATTGTAATCATTTGAATACAATCATTGAGAATATCGGATAAATTTTGACAAAAAATAGCAATAAAACTAAATTAATTAGTATTATTGTATTGTAATGTCAAATTAAAATTGACATTACATGTGATTACTACTAAATTAGTGAGTAACAATTAATTGAATGTCAAATATGAACGTCGCACATTTTTTTGAGCAACATCCAGTATTTACGAAAAAAGAATTTAATCAATTTTTATTATCTATTGGATCAACGAACCCCAATACTCAAAGAGAATTGCTGGCCTACCATTTAAAAAAACAACACATTTTACGGATAAAGCGAGGTTTTTTTGCGAGTATCCCCTATGCCTTTCGAGGTTCCATGGAAAATTTTCCAGTGGATCCCTATTTAATCGCTGGGCGTATTAATCAAAATGCTGTTATTGCTTATCAATCAGCGTTTGATTTGCATGGAGTTTCGTATTCGCTGCACCATCAGTATCTCTCCCTATCCGACCGCCCTGTTCGTCCCTTTATATTCAACGATACTAAATTTATTGATTTAGCATTTCCTAAAACATTGATTGAACATCATGCGACGCATGTCGAAGTGATTTCAGCGGAGCGACAAGGCCTTGCAATACAGGTCACAAGCTTAGAGCGTACGGTAGTCGATGTGCTGGATCGCCCAAATCACGGGGGTGGTTGGGAAGAAATATGGCGCACAGCAGAACATATTTCTATTTTAAATCTGGATAAGGTTATTCGATATGCAGAGCTATTGGATAACGCAACGACTATTGCCAAACTTGGTTTTTTTCTTGAGCAATTTAAAGAGGAGTTTAGCATTGATGAGTACACGTTAAAGCATCTGGAATCGAAAAAACCAAGTGGGATGCATTATTTAGAACGAGGCAAGCGAGAGTCAGGGACTTGTTTGCAACGATGGAACCTTATCGTTCCAAACTATATCCTTGAACGCGCTTGGGAAGAGCCTAATGAAGATTTCTAAAGAAAAACTACAACAAGAAGCAGCAAACACAGGCTTTAAAATGGAGCATTTGGAAAAAGTCTATATGCTTATGGACTTGCTGGAAGACATTGCCTCGTTTCCTCAGCTTAAAGATAAGTTTGTTTTAAAGGGAGGCACCGCCCTTAATCTATTCTTTTTTAACCTGCCGCGCCTATCGGTTGATATTGATTTGAATTACATAGGAGCTGTTGATCGAGACGCGATGCTATCGGAAAAGCCAATATTGCAGAAGGCCATTTCCGCAATTTGTGAACGCCATGGGTTAACATTGGATCGCAATCCTAATCGCCATGCTGGTGGCAAAATGGTTTGGCGTTATCCCAGTGCATTGGGACAAATGGGGAATTTAGAAGTTGACCTTAATTTCATGTATCGCATTCCTCTTTGGCCGGTACAGCTTAAATCATCTTCTATCGTTGGCAGTAAACAAGTGCACAATATTCCTATATTGGATCCACATGAATTGTCTGCTGGGAAACTGGCCGCACTAATCGATAGAAAGACGGGGCGTGATTTATTTGATGCCTATCATTTATTGACTAAAACTGATTTGGATATGCCTAAATTACGTTTGGCATTGATTGTTTATTCAGCGATCAGCCGAAAAGCTGATTTGCGAAAATTAACACCGAAAGCGATTTCAGTGGATATAACGGACTTAAATAATCGGTTACTTCCTTTGCTGAGAAAAAGTGAGCTTTCATCTATGGGACGTGCTTCAACATGGGCAGAAAATCTAACACAAGCATGCCAAAAGGCATTTCAGCACTTCTTACCGCTTACAGAAAACGAGCATGATTTTTTAAATCAACTATTGGATCAAGGAATAGTTCGGCCAGAGCTACTTTCTGATGATGTGCTTTTCATCGAAAATGTCAAAAATCATCCTGCGATTAAATGGGCTGCTCAACAAAGTAAAGCGCGATAAAAATACATACCTAAGCGTTTATATTATCAATTATAATGTCCGATTTTTACTGAGCATGTTTTTTGATAGTGCTGCCTTAATGAGATGTAAATGAACGTTTCTTTTGATATTGAATTTTATTTTACGAAAGTGCTACCACCTATTTATAGTTATTGCACAGAGAATCCATTAACTATTTGTCGCGCAAAAATGCGCGCTGCTGCAGCTTTGCCTGAAAACCCAAGAATAAGCCATATTCAATTAGCATGGATGCAAGCTGTAACTGAGTTTGATTTTCAAGCTTTCGATTCTATTCCTCCGTGGGATACAAATTTAATTGCACGTGTTCATGCATTGCAAGAGAGTTTTCGACAGATACTTGCAGATGCATTTATTAGCGATCTGAAAAAATATGATATTAAAAAGGAGCTGCCCTTGGGAGAAATGGATGCTGGTGAAAATGTAATATATCAAATTCTCTTGCCGACTGCTGTTCAGTTACTTCAAACAGTTCTAAATCAGGAGAAACGCGATGCAGAGACAGCAAAAATTTATAGTAATGCTAATTTTAAAAAAGATGAGCCTAAAAAAATCAAAGAGCATAAAAATCAAGCTAGCAAGCTATCTCATTATTGTAATGCGACCACCAAAAATTTTTACATGGCTGTTGAGCGACTATTGGAAGAAAATCCGGAACATGAGCTTACATCTACAGCATTGTGGAAAACGCTTCTTATCAAAAAGGAAGATAAAACTTATAAAATTGAATCTACTCAACAAATCAGTACACGAAGTTGGTCTATTACCTTCATATCAGGGGATACAATAAACTACCACGCAGCACGTGAACATATTGAGAAAGTAATTATTTGGTTTAAATCTTCTAAGTTACTATCGTACTAATATTACCAAATGCTCAGAAAAATCGTCATATTCGTCATATTCCGCAGATTTTTTTATCTCTAATTAACAATAAGCTAATTTGTCCACTGACTCAATCGAACTAATGGGGGCAAGCAGTGGATCAACGATATAATACCAATCAAGCAGCCGAGTACTTGGGCATAAAGCCCAAAACCTTATGGGAATGGCGCAATCGCAGCCTAATTCTATTGCCTTTTTATCGTATAGGAAAACGCAGGTTTATTTATCTAAAATCTGACTGGGATAACTATCTTTCTCAATGTCGAGTAGACCCCGTTCTACAAGTGGAGGGGCATTGATGACTGAGGCACTCTAACAACAACTATTTTACATTCAAGACGTTGCTAAGCTCACGGGAAAACACCCTATAACGCTCAGACGGTGGTGGACTAAGGGAATATTCCCTAAACCTATCAAGCATTCAGTTCTTGTCTGGAAAGCAGAAATAATTTTTCAGTGGCTCAACGAAAATATATAGGAAAAAAATGAATAATCTAAAAGAAATTACACCAGATGAATGTTTGCAGGGACTTCTTGAGATGGAAGTTTTCATGTCCAGAGATTTTAGTGAGGGGTCGTTACTCTCATGCCTTAATACTTTGTGTAAACAACGATTCATACCCGTCAAATATATGGTTCTGTCGCAAAAGATTTCGTGAGCGATGGTCGGATTTATTTTGGGCAAACT
>CAZNFJ010000003.1:0-65333 GCA_964572685.1 uncultured Legionellaceae bacterium | reverse complement strand
GCTTGCGTTTCGCGATTCGAGAAGGCGGTCGCACAGTCGGTGCTGGTGTTGTTGCAAAAATCATTGAATAATTTTCCGGGCAAGGTTATAATCTTGCCCTAATCCTAGGCCAGTAGCTCAATTGGCAGAGCGGCGGTCTCCAAAACCGCAGGTTGGGGGTTCGATCCCCTCCTGGCCTGCCAAACCTTTAATTAAGAAAACACATGCTGACAAAAAACATTTATTTATGGACAATTATAGTATTATTGACTATTATTAACCTTTCAGTTCAGTTTTATGTTAATTTCAGTTCATCTTTACAAGCTATTGTATGGGTGGGTTGGTTTGCGTTGGTATTTATCACTTTTTTCTTTACTGAAACAGGTTTACAACTAAAACAGTTGCTGAACCAAACCTACCAAGAAGCCAAGAAAATTGTATGGCCAACAAAACAGGAAACAATTCAAACAACAATGATTGTTATAGTGATGGTTGCAATCACAGGCGTCATTTTATGGCTACTTGATAATGCCATGATATGGATGATTGCGAAGTTAACACGTTTAGGGTGAGAAAAACCGTGGATGAACAAAAATTAATGCAATGGTACGTCGTTCATGCGTATTCCGGCTACGAGAATTTTGTGATGCGCGAAATTATGCAAAGAGCGAATCAACAGAATCTTACACATAAAATTGGTGAAATTGTCGTTCCTTCCGAAGAAGTGATTGAAATGCGTGCCGGTCAAAAAAGAAAAAGCACCAGAAAGTTTTTTCCCGGTTATGTTCTTGTTCAGATGGTGATGGATGATGAAACATGGCACATGATCCGTTCCATACCACGAGTATTCGGTTTTATCGGCGGAACTAGTCAGTCCCCAACACCCATTTCAGAAAAAGAAGCTAATTCCATTTTACAACGTGTCGTTGAAGGGGCATCAAAACCCAGACCTAAAATTCTTTTTGAACCAGGTGAGATGGTTCGAGTCAAGGAAGGTCCATTTGTAGACTTTAATGGCGTTGTTGAAGAAGTTAATTATGAAAAAAATAAACTGCGTGTATCGGTTCTTATCTTTGGCCGTTCTACACCAGTAGAGCTTGAATTTAGTCAAGTTGAAAAGTCTTAAGTAACATGAAGCACGGGGAGTTGATTACTTTTGTAGTCAACGTTTACCCATTTAGAGGAGTCCATTATGGCTAAGAAAATTGATGCATATATAAAACTGCAAATTCCTGCAGGTAAGGCAAATCCAAGTCCTCCAGTTGGTCCAGCGTTGGGTCAACGAGGTGTAAACATTATGGGTTTTTGTAAAGAATTTAATGCTGCAACACAACATCTGGAACCAGGTCTTCCTATTCCTGTAGTCATTAGTGTTTATAGCGATCGTTCTTTTACTTTTCAATTAAAAACACCACCTGCATCTGTATTAATTAAAAAGGCAATTGGTATTACCAGTGGCAGTTCAAACCCGAATACCAAAAAAGTTGGAACAATTAGTCGTTCTAAGTTACTAGAAATTGCAAAAACCAAAGAACCTGACTTAACAGCAGCTTCTGAAGATGCAGCAATTAATACCATCGCCGGAACTGCACGTAGCATGGGCGTTGAAGTGGATATGGGAGAATAATGATGGCGAAGTTAACCAAACAGAAAAAATTAATTCGTGAATCTGTTCTGCCTAATACTGAATATAAAGCAACAGAAGCTGTAGCAGTTCTCAAAAAATTCGCTTCAAAAAAATTCAATGAAAGCGTAGATGTTGCTATTAATCTTGGCGTAGATCCTCGTAAATCCGATCAAGTAGTACGTTCTTCAACACTGCTTCCTAAAGGCACTGGTAAGACTGTACGCGTTGCTGTATTTGCTCAGGGTGATGCAGCTGAAAAAGCTAAAGCAGCTGGAGCCGATAAAGTTGGTTTTGAAGATCTAGCTGAAGAATTAAAGAGCGGTAACATTCCATTTGATGTCATCATTGCTACTCCTGATGCAATGCGACTTGTTGGTCAGTTAGGTACAATATTAGGACCACGTGGTTTGATGCCAAATCCTAAAGTTGGTACTGTAACCATGCAAGTGGAAAATGCTGTGCGTGATGCCAAAGCTGGACAGGTACGTTACCGTACCGATAAAAATGGTATTATCCATTGTTCTGTTGGCAAGGTAACCTTTAATCCTGAAGATATCGTTGAAAATGTTAATGCGCTTATTGCTGATTTAAAACGATTAAAGCCTGCGTCTGCCAAGGGTATATACATTAAGAAGGTCGCTTTATCCTCTACAATGGGTCCAGGATTAACACTTGATTTATCCTCATTATCTGTGTAGAATGTTCAACCATTTAAAAAATTTTCACGGCATTGACTTGTTGATGCCGTCGAAGACCGCAGGTGCGAAAGCTTAATATCCTGCGCAGACGGTGTCGTGTAAAAAAACACACGCACCATTATCACAAATCATTATGATTTGTTAACGTAGGAGGTCCGTAACGTGACATTGTCTTTAGCTGCTAAAAAACAAGTTGTTCAAGAAGTTAGCGAAGTAGCGAAAAAGGCTGTGTCAGCAGTTGTTGCTGACTATCGCGGCTTAACAGTGAATCAAATGACTCAGTTAAGATCAGCTGCTCGTAAAGCAGATGTGTATTTGAGGGTCGTACCTAATACACTAGCTCGTCGTGCATTCGAAGATACCGAATTTGCTTGCTTAAGTGAGAAATTAGTTGGCCCCTTGTTTATTGCTTTATCTATGGAAGCACCAAGTGACGCGGCAAGATTATTAAAGAATTATGCTAAAGATTTCGAAAAGTTAGAAGTTAAAGCATTGTCTGTTAGTGGTCGCGCATATGGAGCAGAACATTTAGAAGCAATTGCAAGCTTACCGACACGTGATGAAGCACTTGCTAAGTTGTTATATGTTATGCGTGCACCAGTTGAGAAATTGGTACGTACAATTGCTGAGCCTAAAGCAAAACTGGTTCGAACAATGGTTGCTATTAAAGATGCTAAGTCCGCTTAGTGTCCAAGTTGTGTAATTTTTTATATTTAGGAGTCTTAAATGGCTATTTCAAAAACTGATATTTTAGATGCCATCGCCAATATGTCTGTATTGGAAGTTGTGGATTTAATCGAAGCAATGGAAGAAAAATTTAATGTTTCTGCTGCTGCTTTTGCTATGCCTGTTGCTGCAGCTGCTGCACCTGCTGCTGCTGTTGAAGAAAAAACCGAATTCAATGTTGTCATGACAGCTTTCGGCGAAAAGAAAGTAGAAGTAATTAAAGCAATTCGTACAATCACTGGTTTAGGCTTGAAAGAAGCTAAAGATCTAGTTGAAGCTGTTCCTGCTTCTGTGAAAGAAGGTATTTCTAAAGCAGATGCAGATTCTATCAAGAAACAACTTGAAGAAGCTGGTGCTACTGTAGAGATTAAATAATTTTATCTCTTCATTTTATAAACCCAGTCGTGATTTTCACGACTGGGTTATATGTATTTTAAAAATTGTAAATTGATAATGATCATCTGACAGAGGAATAAATATGACCAAAGCAAATGCTCACACTAACTTTTCTTTCGCTGAAAAAAAACGATTTCGCAAGAGCTTTGGCAAGCAGAGTGACCAAATACAAATTCCAAACCTACTTGAAATCCAGCTGAATTCATATCAAAGTTTCATAGGTACAGGTCATTCGAATACCGATTTTTCTAAAACGGGTTTGCACGCCGCATTTCAATCTATTTTCCCTATTGCTAGTTTTTCAGGTAATGCTCGACTAGACTATGTGTCCTACTCATTGGGTGAAGCACCTTTTGATGTTAGAGAATGTAAGTTACGAGGTTTAACCTATGCCGCGCCATTACGAGTGAAGGTCCGGTTAACTGTATTTGATAAAGAGGTATCAACGGATCCTAAGCCCATTAAAGATATTCGTGAGCAAGATGTATTTATGGGTGAACTACCCCTTATGACTGAAGATGGTACATTTATTATTAATGGTACTGAGCGGGTTGTTGTTTCTCAGTTACATCGTTCACCTGGTGTTATTTTTGAGCACGATAAAGGCAAAACTCATTCATCTGGTAAATTATTATATTCTGCTCGTATCATTCCTTACCGTGGTTCATGGTTGGATTTTGAATTTGATCCTAAAGATTGTTTGTTTGCAAGGATCGATAGACGTCGTAAATTGCCTGTATCTGTCATATTACGCGCACTGGGTTATGATACAGAACAAATTTTATCACAATTTTTTTCGACTATCGGTTGCCATATTCGCTTAGGCGAGTTTCACATGGATTTAACTCCATCTCGTTTACGTGGTGAAATTGCACAATTTGATATTATTTATCAGTCCACGGGTGAAGTGATTGTTGAACAAGGTCGCAGAATTACTGCTCGTCATGTCAAAACCATGGAAAAATATGGTATGACTGAATTACTTGTCCCTGCTTCATATCTTTCAGATAAAGTTCTTGCTAAATCTATAATCAATAGCGAAACAGGAGAAGTTATTGCTGAGGCAAACTCTGAAATCTCTAGTGATTTGATCGAAAAGTTTTTAGCAAATCAAGTTTCAGATTTTGAAATTATTTATACCAATGACATCGATAATGGTCCATATATATCGGATACATTGCGTGTCGATTCTACAACTTCTCAATTGGAGGCTCTCGTTGAAATCTATCGCATGATGCGACCTGGTGAACCCCCAACTAAAGATGCTGCCGAAGCTTTATTTCAAAATTTATTTTTTGAAACAGAGCGATATGATTTGTCTGAAGTCGGCCGTATGAAATTTAACAGACGCTTAGGTCGGACGAATGATGAAGGTTTAGGTACATTAGTAAAAGAAGATATTTTAGATGTAATCAAAACCCTTATCGCCATACGAAATGGTCAGGGAATTGTCGATGATATTGACCACCTTGGGAATCGACGCGTAAGAAGCGTTGGTGAAATGGCTGAGAACCAATTTAGAGTAGGTTTAGTTCGTGTTGAACGTGCAGTTAAGGAACGTTTGAGTCTTGCAGAATCTGAAAATTTGATGCCTCAAGATCTTATTAATGCAAAACCAGTATCTGCTGCAATTAAAGAATTTTTCGGCTCTAGCCAATTGTCTCAGTTTATGGATCAAGTTAACCCCTTATCTGGTGTGACTCATAAACGTCGTGTTTCAGCTTTAGGACCAGGTGGTTTGACTCGAGAACGAGCAGGCTTTGAAGTTCGCGACGTTCATACTACCCACTACGGTCGTGTCTGTCCTATTGAAACACCTGAAGGTCCAAACATTGGTTTGATTAACTCTTTATCTGTGTATGCGCGAACCAATAAATATGGTTTTATTGAAACTCCTTGTCGAAAAGTTGTCGATGGTCAAGTGACAGATGAAATTGTTTATCTTTCAGCTATTGAAGAAGTTGATCACTATATTGCGCAATCGAATATCCCACTTGATTCTGATGGTCGAATCCAGACTGACTTGGTACCATGTCGGCATCAAAATGAGTTTTCACTGACTACTCCTGATAATATCAACTTTATGGACGTATCTCCTAAGCAGATCGTATCAGTTGCTGCCTCACTAATACCATTCCTCGAGCATGATGATGCGAACCGCGCATTAATGGGCTCTAATATGCAACGTCAGGCTGTTCCTACATTACGTGCAGAAAAGCCATTTGTTGGCACAGGTATGGAACGAACGGTTGCGGCCGATTCTGGAGTTGCAGTTGTTGCAAAGCGTGGTGGTGTGATTGATTTAGTTGACGCTTCCCGTATTGTTGTTCGAGTAAACCCTGATGAAACAACTGCAGGGGAGACCGGTGTTGATATTTATAATTTAACAAAGTATTTTCGTTCTAACCAAGATACTTGTATGAATCAAACACCTATCGTAAATGAAGGTGATTTAATTCAACGTGGCGATATTCTCGCAGATGGCCCATGTACAGATTTAGGTGAATTGGCTTTAGGCCAAAACCTTTTGGTCGCCTTTATGCCCTGGAACGGTTATAACTTTGAGGATTCTATTTTAATATCAGAACGAGTTGCTCGTGACGATCGTTTTACTACTATTCATATCGAAGAATTGACATGTATAGCTCGTGATACTAAATTAGGCTCTGAAGAAGTTACCTCTGATATTCCCAATATTGGTGAATCAGCTTTAGCCAATCTAGATGAGGCAGGTATTGTTTATATTGGTGCAGAAGTTCGTGCAGGCGATATTTTGGTTGGAAAAGTGACACCTAAAGGTGAAACTCAACTAACCCCTGAAGAGAAACTGTTACGTGCAATATTTGGAGAAAAGGCTTCTGATGTAAAAGATAGTTCTTTAAGAGTACCTTCTGGCATGAATGGTACAGTTATTGATGTTCAGATCTTCACTCGTGACGGCATCGAGAAGGATGCTAGAGCAAAGAGCATAGAAGAAGCTCATTTGTCACAGATTCGAAAAGACTTACAAGATGAACGACGTTTGAGAGAAGAAGATATTTTTAGTCGCGTGAGTGATTTATTAATTGGGCGCGAATGTGTCGGTGGTCCTTCTCCTTTAAAACCAAAATCAATCATTTCAATCGATCTTTTACAAGAAATTCCTCGTCAAAAATGGTTTGATATCCGCGTTTCTGATGAAAATTCTAGTGAACAAATTGAACAGTTATCTCGTCAAATTGAACTGTTACAAAAAGAAATTGAAAAACGATTTAATGATGGCCGCAAGAAAATTGTACAAGGCGACGATTTGGCACCAGGCGTACTTAAAATTGTTAAGGTATATATGGCGGTTAAGCGTCGGATACAGCCTGGTGATAAAATGGCTGGTCGTCATGGTAATAAGGGTGTTATTTCTGTTGTTGTACCAATGGAAGATATGCCTTACATGGCTGATGGCACACCTGTGGATATCGTATTGAATCCCCTAGGCGTTCCTTCACGTATGAACATTGGTCAGGTTTTAGAAACACACTTGGGTTTAGCTGCTAAAGCACTGGGTAATAAAATTGATGCAATGTTAAGTCGTAAAGCAAATATGTCAGAAATTCGAGATTTCTTGAATCAAATCTATAATCATGATCAAAAACGTATTGATTTGACATTTTTAAATGATGACGAAATTCAAGAACTTGCACAAAATCTAAGAAATGGTGTCCCTATGGCAACACCGGTTTTTGATGGTGCAAGCGAAGCTGAAATTAAAGCGATGTTAAAATTAGCGGATGTCCCTGAGAGCGGCAAACTGACACTGACTGATGGTCGTACTGGTGTACAATTTGATAACCCTGTAGCTGTTGGTTACATGTATATGCTGAAGTTAAACCATTTGGTTGATGACAAAATGCATGCTCGTTCTACAGGTTCCTATAGTCTTGTAACACAACAACCTTTAGGTGGTAAGGCCCAGTTTGGTGGTCAACGTTTTGGTGAGATGGAAGTCTGGGCTTTAGAAGCTTATGGTGCTGCATACACCTTACAAGAAATGTTAACTGTCAAATCAGATGACGTGAATGGACGTACCAAAATATATAAAAATATTGTTGATGGTGATCACCGAATGGATGCCGGAATGCCTGAATCCTTTAACGTATTGTTAAAAGAAATTAAAGCATTGGGTATCGATATTGATCTCAGTCATGAATAAGACACATGCTCACTCCAGAAGGGTGAGCATGATAAATAAACTTTTTTATTAATTCAATTAATGGGAGACTAAACTTGGCTAGTTTAACGAACGAACCCATGAAGAAAAGACCGGTAATGAGTGATTTACTTGGTTTGATCAAAAATCAAGGTTACGCTGAAGAGTTTGATGCAATCAAAATCGGCTTAGCTTCTCCTGAACTTATTCGATCATGGTCCTATGGGGAAGTTAAAAAACCAGAAACCATCAACTATCGAACATTCAAACCTGAAAGAGACGGACTTTTTTGCGCTAAAATCTTCGGGCCTACTAAAGATTATGAATGCTTATGCGGTAAATATAAAAGACTCAAACATCGTGGTGTTATTTGTGAAAAATGTGGCGTAGAAGTCACATTGACCAAAGTTCGCCGTGAACGTATGGGTCATATTGAATTGGCAAGTCCAGTTGCGCATATTTGGTTCTTAAAATCCTTACCCTCTCGTATTGGCTTGCTACTTGACATGACCTTACGTGATATTGAGCGCGTACTTTATTTTGAAGCGTTTGTCGTCATCGATCCGGGTATGACCGATCTGGAAAAAGGACAACTTTTAAATGATGAAGCTTATCTTGAAGCTTTAGAGGTACATGGCGACGAATTCGACGCAAGAATGGGGGCTGAAGCGATTCGGGACCTACTTAAGCAAATCGATGTTGATGAAGAAATTAAATCGCTTCGTGAAGAGTTACCGGTAACAAATTCTGATACCAAAATTAAGAAAATTACCAAACGCCTCAAATTGCTCGAAGCTTTTCAAGAGTCAGGGAATCATCCTGACTGGATGATTATGAGTGTTCTACCTGTGCTTCCGCCAGACTTAAGACCACTTGTACCTTTAGATGGTGGTCGCTTTGCAACATCTGACTTAAACGATCTTTATCGTCGTGTGATTAATCGAAACAATCGATTGAAGAGATTATTAGATTTAAATGCGCCTGATATTATTGTTCGTAATGAAAAACGAATGCTACAGGAAGCTGTCGATGCTTTATTAGACAATGGTCGCCGTGGTCGCGCTATTACTGGCACCAATAAACGTCCTTTGAAATCACTCGCTGACATGATCAAAGGTAAACAAGGTCGTTTTCGTCAAAATCTTCTCGGTAAACGTGTCGATTATTCTGGACGTTCAGTGATTGTTGTTGGTCCTACCTTGAGATTACATCAATGCGGCTTGCCCAAGCGAATGGCACTAGAGCTCTTCAAACCCTTTATTTTTAGTAAGTTAGAATTCAGAGGATTGGCAACCACTATTAAGGCTGCCAAGAAAATGGTAGACCGCGAAGAACCAGTTGTATGGGACGTTCTAGAAGAAGTTATTCGTGAACATCCTGTGCTTCTAAACCGAGCACCAACGCTTCACCGCTTAGGTATTCAGGCATTCGAACCTGTTTTGATTGAGGGTAAGGCTATTCAATTACATCCTTTGGTATGTACCGCATATAACGCTGACTTTGACGGTGACCAAATGGCCGTTCACGTACCTTTGACCTTAGAAGCCCAGTTAGAAGCAAGATCTTTAATGATGTCAACCAACAATATCTTATCTCCAGCCAATGGAGAACCGATTATTGTTCCAAGCCAAGACGTCGTATTAGGTCTTTATTATCTGACGCGTGATAAAGTGAATGCAAAGGGGCAGGGTACAGCTTATATTAATCCAGATGACGTTCTTAATGCCTACGAACTAGGAATGGTAGAATTACATGCTCGAATTAAATTGCGTGTCCCTGTAGATGGAGACCATCCAGATAGCGAAGAATATCGAATGGTGGAAACAACCTCCGGACGTGCTATTTTTTCTACTATTTTACCGCAGGGCATGTCAATAGATTTAATTAATAAGCCCATGACCAAGAAAGCAATTTCAAAAGTGTTGGATTATTGCTATCGTCATTATGGACTTAAAGAATCTGTTATTTTTGCTGATCAATTGATGTACATGGGCTTTAAATACGCTACTCGAGCTGCTGCATCTATTGGTATTGATGATATGGAAATACCAAAAGACAAACCTGTCATTATTGAGCAAGCATACGATGAAGTTCGTGAAATTGAAGCCCAGTATCGTTCAGGTTTGGTCACAAACGGGGAACGATACAATAAAGTGATCGATATTTGGTCAAGAACATCAGAAATCGTTGCTAAATCGATGATGGCGAACATCGCTACAGATGACATCATTGATCATAAGGGTGAAACAACCACTCAACCATCTTTTAATCCTATCTTTATGATGGCTGATTCGGGAGCGCGAGGATCTGCAGCTCAGATTCGTCAGTTGGCCGGTATGCGTGGTTTGATGTCAGCTCCCGATGGTTCGATCATTGAAACACCTATTACGGCTAATTTCCGTGAAGGCTTGAACGTATTTCAGTACTTTATTTCAACTCACGGTGCTCGTAAGGGTCTTGCTGATACTGCGTTAAAGACTGCAAACTCGGGTTATCTAACTCGTCGTTTGGTTGACGTAGCACAAGATGTTGTTATTACTGAACAAGATTGCGGTACTGTTAATGGAATCCTCATGACACCTTTGATTGAAGGTGGTGATGTCGTTGAACCGTTACACGAACGTGTTTTGGGTCGTGTTGTTGCTCAAGATGTTTATTTAGCTGCATCTTCTGAAGCAATTGTAACATCAGGCACTTTGTTAGATGAAAAATGGGTTGATTTATTAGAAAAGAAAGGTGTAGATCAAGTTTATGTTCGTTCACCGATTACCTGTGAAACACGTTTCGGATTATGTTCAAAGTGCTATGGTCGCGATTTAGCCAGGGGACATCAGGTAAATATTGGTGAAGCCGTGGGCATTATTGCTGCGCAGTCTATTGGTGAACCCGGTACACAGTTAACCATGCGTACATTTCATATTGGTGGTGCTGCATCTCGTTCTTCTGCTGTAAATAGCATTCAAGTTAAGAATAAAGGCTCTATCAAGCTTCAAAACTTAAAAACAGTACAACAGGAAAATGGAAACCTTGTCGCCGTTTCTCGTTCTGGTGAAGTGACTGTTTCTGATGAATTTGGTCGTGAACGTGAACGTTATAAATTGCCATATGGTGCAATTTTGTCCGTTAAAGATCAGGCATCTATTGAAGCAGGTCAAATTATTGCAACATGGGACCCACATACACATCCGATTATTTCAGAAATCGATGGTCGAGTTCAGTTTGTTGATTTGATGGAAGGTATAACCATGAATCGCCAAACCGACGAAGCTACCGGTTTAAGCAGTATGGTTATTATTGATTCTAAACTTCGTACCAGTAATACTGGTAAAGAATTAAGACCGATGATTAAGTTGGTTGATGAAAAAGGCAATGATCTGTTTATTTCTGGTACGCAAGTCCCAGCTCATTATTTCTTGCCAGTTGATGCCATCGTGAATATTGAAGACGGTCAATTGGTTCGTGCTGGTGATGTTGTTGCTAAAATTCCTCAAGAGCGAACCAAAACCAGAGATATTACAGGGGGTCTGCCACGTGTAGCTGATTTATTTGAAGCTAGAAAACCTAAAGATTCTGCTGTAATGGCCGAGATTTCTGGCATTATTAGTTTTGGTAAAGAAACCAAGGGTAAGCGTCGCTTGATTATCACAGGTCCCGAACAACAAATACACGAAGAAATGATTCCTAAATGGAGACACATATCTGTATTTGAAGGGGAGCATGTTGCAAAGGGAGAGGTGATAGCCGATGGTCCACCAAATCCTCATGATATTCTAAAATTGCTAGGCGTTGGCGCACTGGCTAATTATATTGTAAATGAAGTTCAAGATGTTTATCGATTACAGGGTGTAAAAATTAATGATAAGCACATTGAAATCATCGTTCGACAAATGTTAAGAAAGCGAGAGATTACATTTGTTGGAGATACGAAATTCTTAGTAGGCGAGCAAATCGAAGATGTTGCTTTACTACAAGAAAACGACAAGATGAAAGAAGAAAACAAAGAATTTGCTCGTGGATATCCAATATTACTTGGTATCACCAAGGCATCTTTAGCAACTGAATCTTTCGTCTCGGCTGCGTCGTTCCAAGAAACCACACGTGTGTTAACCGAGGCTGCGGTTAGTGGGAAAATGGATGAGTTGCGAGGTTTAAAAGAAAATGTGATGGTAGGTCGATTGATTCCAGCAGGAACAGGATATACATATCATAAAAAACGAAAAGAAAAAAGGGCGCGTAAAATGGCTACTGATCCAGTTACGCCAACTTTAACAGCAAGTGATGTTGAGCATGCATTGAGTGAAGCACTTAATGCTGAACAGCCGCCAAGATAGCTCAATAATATCTTTGGTAGTTTAAAACTTGACATATGGACAAGGGTCGTTTAAAATTCGACCTCCTTGTCCTTGCGATATTTTTAAAAAAAATTTCGATCGTTCGGAGCTAAAAATAAATGGCAACAATTAACCAATTGGTTAGAAAACCAAGACGAGATGTAAAACGTAAAAGCAACGTACCTGCTTTAGAGGCATGTCCACAACGACGTGGTGTATGTACTCGTGTATATACTACAACGCCAAAGAAGCCTAATTCGGCTTTAAGAAAAGTTGCACGTGTACGATTAACCAATGGCTATGAAGTTTCATCCTATATTGGTGGTGAAGGGCATAACCTGCAAGAACACTCGGTTGTTTTGATTCGTGGTGGTCGTGTAAAAGACTTACCAGGGGTTCGATACCACACAGTTCGCGGTAGCTTGGATACAGCAGGGGTGAATGACAGAAAGCAAGGTCGTTCTAAGTACGGTACTAAGAAACCTAAAGATAAGAAATAACCTTAGGAATGTAAATTATGCCTAGAAGAAAAGCGGTAAAAGCACGAGTTATTCTGCCAGAACCAAAATTTAAGAGTGAAATTCTTGCAAAATTTATTAATGTTGTGATGCATGATGGTAAAAAATCAGTTGCAGAACACATTGTTTATGGCGCATTAGATGAATTTCAGAAATTAATGAAAAAATCAAAGAAAGCCGACGAAATGGGCGAAGAGGTAATGAAAAGCTTGTCCGTTGTCGACCTGTTTGAGAAAGTAATGGACAATGTACGTCCGACGGTTGAAGTGCGCTCACGACGTGTTGGTGGTGCTACTTATCAAGTTCCCGTTGAAGTTCGTCCTAAACGTTCAATGGCCTTAGGTATGCGCTGGATGGTACAAGCTGCTCGTAATCGGGGTGAAAAAGGTATGGTCTTAAGACTAGCGGCAGAAATGCTTGAAGCCTTTGAAAGCCGTGGTTCAGCTGTTAAAAAGCGTGAAGAAACACATCGTATGGCTAAAGCTAACCAAGCTTTCGCTCACTTCCGTTGGAATTAATTAGGGGATTATGACGTGTCTACACCACTTCATTTATATCGAAACATAGGTATTGCTGCGCACGTAGATGCAGGCAAAACCACCACCACCGAACGCGTATTATTCTATACCGGGACTTCACATAAAATTGGTGAGGTTCATGATGGTGCTGCAACCATGGACTGGATGGTTCAGGAACAAGAGCGTGGAATTACAATTACTTCAGCTGCGACCACCTGCTATTGGTCTGGTATGGACAAACAATATGATAATCACCGCGTCAATATTATTGATACACCTGGACACGTTGACTTCATGATTGAAGTGGAACGGTCGCTGCGTGTATTAGACGGTGCAGTGGTTGTTTTTGACTCTGTAGCTGGTGTAGAACCTCAATCTGAAACCGTGTGGAGACAATCCAATAAATACGGTGTTCCTCGCATTGTGTTTGTAAATAAAATGGACAGAATGGGTGCTAATTTTTTGAGAGTCGTTGAACAAATCAAAAAAAGATTGGGTGCAAATCCTGTCGTATTGCAACTACCCATCGGCGCAGAAGAGGAATTTAAAGGCGTTATTGACTTAATTAAGATGAAGGCTATTTTCTGGGATGAAGATAACAAAGGCATGACTTTTAAATATATGGATATTCCTGACAATATGCTAAGTATGTGTCAAGATTATCGTCATTTTATAGTAGAAGCGGCTGCAGAATCCTGTGAAGAGTTGATGGATAAGTATTTAGATGGTCAAGAACTATCTGAAGAAGAAATCAAAAAATCACTACGTCAACGTACTATTTCTAATGAAATTGTTCCAGTCTATTGTGGCTCAGCCTTCAAAAATAAAGGTGTCCAAGCGGTACTAGACGGTGTAATTGATTTTTTACCTTCCCCATTAGATATTCCGCCTGTTAAAGGTCTTGATGATGATGGTGAAGAAGATAGTCGACAAACATCCTACGAAGCACCTTTTTCTGCCTTGGCATTTAAAATTGCTACCGACCCTTTTGTTGGAACACTAACCTACATACGTGTTTATTCTGGTGTATTGAAATCAGGTGATACTGTATACAATCCTGTTAAAAGCAAGCGTGAACGTATTGGTCGCTTATTACAAATGCATGCGAACTCAAGAGAAGAAATTAAAGAAGTTCGCGCTGGTGACATTGCTGCTTGCGTCGGTCTGAAAGCTGTAACAACAGGTGATACCTTGTGTGATGAGAAAAAAATCATTACCTTGGAACGTATGGACTTCCCGGATCCTGTAATTGCTGTTGCTGTTGAGCCTAAAACCAAAGCTGACCAAGAAAAAATGGGTATTGCTTTAGGTAAGCTAGCGCAAGAAGATCCATCGTTTAGAGTTCATACTGATGAAGAATCTGGACAGACAATTATTGAAGGGATGGGTGAATTACATCTGGAGATTATTGTTGACCGGTTACGTCGTGAGTTTTTTGTAGAAGCTAATGTTGGTAAACCACAAGTAGCATATCGTGAAACATTGCGAAATGCAGTTGAACAGGAAGGTAAATTTGTTCGACAATCAGGTGGTCGTGGTCAATATGGTCACGTTGTTATTAAGCTGGAACCTAAAGAGCGTGGCACTGGTTACGAATTCATTAATGCTATCGTAGGTGGTGTTATTCCTCGTGAATATATACCTGCTGTTGATAAAGGTATTCAGGAACAATTAGCCAATGGCGTATTAGCTGGTTATCCATTTGTTGACGTTAAAGTGACCTTATTTGATGGTTCATACCACGATGTTGACTCCTCAGAAATGGCCTTTAAGATTGCTGGATCTATGGCGTTTAAACAAGGCGTCTCTAAAGCCAATCCAGCTTTGTTAGAACCAATTATGAGCGTTGAAGTGGTTACGCCTGAAGATTATATGGGTGATGTCATGGGTGATTTAAGCCGCCGTCGTGGTATGGTTCAAGGTATGGATGAATCACCTGCTGGTAAACTTGTTCGTGCAGAAGTACCTCTTGCTGAAATGTTTGGTTACTCAACCGATCTGCGATCAGCTACCCAAGGTCGTGCAACTTATACAATGGAATTTGCGCGTTATGCAGAAGCACCAGCAAATATTGCTGATGCAATTGTTAAGAAACAATAACTGAATGGTTGGTGAATATTATGTCAAAAGAAAAATTTGAGCGAAAAAAGCCGCACGTTAACGTTGGTACAATTGGCCACGTCGATCATGGTAAAACAACATTAACCGCTGCGATTACAACAATTATGGCAAAGAAATTTGGTGGTGAAGCGAAAGCTTATGACCAAATCGATGCTGCACCAGAAGAAAGAGCACGTGGTATTACAATTTCTACTGCGCACGTTGAATACGAATCAGATAACCGCCATTATGCGCACGTTGACTGTCCTGGACATGCTGACTATGTTAAAAACATGATCACTGGTGCTGCTCAAATGGATGGTGCTATTTTAGTAGTATCTGCTGCTGATGGTCCTATGCCACAAACACGTGAACACATTTTGTTGGCACGTCAGGTAGGTGTACCTTATATCGTTGTATTTTTAAATAAAGCGGATATGGTCGATGATAAAGAGCTGTTAGAATTGGTAGAGATGGAAGTTCGTGACTTATTAAGTTATTATGAATTTCCTGGCGATGATGTGCCAATCGTTATTGGTTCAGCTTTGAAAGCATTAGAAGGTGATACCAGTGAAATTGGTGTTGCTGCTGTAGAGAAGTTAGTAGCTGAAATGGATGCTTACTTCCCAGAACCAGAACGTGATATTGATAAACCCTTTTTATTACCAATTGAAGACGTGTTTTCTATTTCAGGACGTGGTACTGTTGTGACCGGTCGTGTAGAGCGTGGTATTGTTCACGTTGGTGATGAAGTTGAAATCGTTGGTATTCATGATACAACCAAGACAACTTGTACTGGTGTAGAAATGTTTAGAAAACTGTTAGACGAAGGTCGAGCAGGAGATAACGTTGGTGTATTATTGCGCGGAACCAAGCGTGATGAAGTAGAACGTGGACAAGTACTAGCAAAACCGGGTACAATTAAGCCGCACACTAAGTTCGAAGCAGAAGTGTACGTGTTATCTAAAGATGAAGGTGGTCGTCATACTCCATTTTTTAATGGTTATAGACCTCAGTTTTACTTTAGAACCACAGACGTAACCGGAACATGTGATTTGCCAGAAGGTATTGAAATGGTGATGCCTGGTGATAACGTGAAATTACAAGTTAACTTACATGCACCTATTGCAATGGATGAAGGCTTGCGTTTCGCGATTCGAGAAGGCGGTCGCACAGTCGGTGCTGGTGTTGTTGCCAAAATTATTGAGTAATGGTGTATACTATGAACCAAAATATAAAAATTCGGTTGAAGTCATTTGATCATCGTATGATTGATGTTTCAACCAAAGAAATCGTAGAAACAGCAAAGAAAACGGGTGCCCAGGTTAAGGGCCCCATTCCTTTACCTATTCGTAAAGAAAAGTTTTCTGTTTTGATTTCCCCGCATGTAAACAAAGATGCACAAGATCAATATGAGTTAAGAACTCATAAAAGATTGGTTGTGATTGTCAATCCAACTGATAAAACCGTTGATGCATTAATGAAGCTAGATTTAGCTGCAGGTGTGGATGTTCAAATCAGTTTAGACGATAAAAAGTAAGCTATAACATTTGTTATAGCTACTGATAGGCGTATCAGTTGATGATGGAGTAATTTAAAAATGAAACTAGGTTTATTAGGTCGCAAACTTGGTATGACGCGTGTATTTAACGCAGATGGCCAAGCTGTGCCTGTTACAGTAATCGAAGTTAAGCCCAATTTTGTGTCTCAGGTTAAAAACTTTGAGACGGATGGCTATCATGCTCTACAATTAACCTCTGGCCAAAAAAAATCATCTCGTGTCAATAAGCCTTTAGCAGGTCATTTTGCTAAAGCTAATGTTGAAGCCGGTGATTTAATTGCCGAGTTTCGATTGGGTGATGAAGCACAATATAAAGTCGGTGATTCAATTGTAATCTCTGATTTATTTTCAGTCGGTGAATTTGTTGATGTCGCAGGAACTTCTAAAGGTAAAGGTTTTGCAGGTACTGTTAAACGTCACAATTTTAGAACTCAGGATGCAACACATGGTAACTCTCGTTCGCATCGTGTTCCTGGCTCTATCGGACAAAACCAAACCCCTGGCCGCGTTTTTAAAGGTAAAAAGATGGCGGGACATCTTGGTAATGTACGCTGTACAGTTCAAACCTTAGAAATTATTAAGATTGATCAAGAAAAGAATGTCTTAATGATTAAAGGTGCTGTTCCCGGTGCACCAGGTGGCTCTGTTGAAGTTCGCCATGCGGTTAAGAAGGTGGGAGTATAAACCATGAATATTATAACCAAAGACACCAATCAGAATATTAGTGTAAATGAAAAAGTTTTTAACCGTGAGTATAATGAAGGTTTAGTTCATCAAACCGTTACTGCAGTACTCAATGCCTATCGTTCTGGTAACAGTGCACAAAAAACTCGCTCTGAAGTTCGTGGTGGTGGTCGAAAACCATGGAACCAAAAGGGTTCAGGTCGTGCACGAGCAGGTACTATCCGCAGTCCTATTTGGAGAAGTGGTGGTGTAACATTCGCTTCTAAAAAACGTGACTACACACCTAAATTAAACAAGAAAATGTATAAAGCAGCTCTGAGTGCAATATTCTCTGAATTGTTACGTCAAGAGCGTTTACACGTTGTTGAAAATATTTCTTGTGAAGAACCCAAAACAAAAGCGTTCTTAAAATTAATGAATGGCTTTCAATTAAATAATGCATTAATTTTAGTTCACGATTTTGGTGAAACAGAATACTTGGCTTCACGCAACCTTCCGCAATTTGACATTTGTGATGTTGAATTTATGGATCCATACTCTTTACTACGTTTTGAGCATGTTCTCATCACTGCAGAAGCCCTAAAACTTGTTGAGGAGCTTTTACAATGAATATAGAGCAAAAATTTATCGTTTTGCGAGAACCACATACTTCTGAAAAAACAACTATCCTTGCGGATAAGTTAAAAAAGTATGCGTTCAAAGTTTCTACTGATGCAACTAAACTTGATATTAAATCTGCTATTGAATCGATTTTTAATGTTAAGGTTGATAAAGTATCAACTGTGAATGTTAAGGGTAAAAGCAAACGCTTTCGTGGCCGGTCAGGCAAACGCAATGATTGGAAAAAAGCATATGTTTCGCTCCAAGCTGGATATGATCTTGATGTAGCGTTAGTGGATTAAGGTGATAGAAAATGCCAATAGTTAAAGCCAAACCAACTTCGCCTGGTCGTCGTGGCCTTGTAAAAGTTGTACATTCAGAAATTCATAAAGGCAAGCCTGTACGTTCATTGGTAGAAACTCTACCCAAGACAGGTGGCCGTAATAATATGGGCCGTATTACAGTTCGTCATATTGGTGGTGGTGTTCGTAGTAAATATCGTATGATCGATTTTAAACGAAACAAAGATCACATCGAAGCGACTGTTGAACGAATCGAATACGATCCTAACCGAACAGCGTTGATTGCCCTTGTGTTATATCGTGATGGTGAACGACGTTATATTTTAGCTCCTGCTAATTTAAAAGCTGGTGATAAAATTCTAAGCGGTGAGCAATCCCCAATCGCAGTAGGCAACTGTCTTCCATTGAAAAATATTCCAGTGGGTACAGTCATTCATGCTGTTGAATTGCAACCAGGTAAGGGCGCACAGATGTTAAGAAGTGCTGGCACAAGTGGGCAGTTAATTGCGAAAGATGGTGCATTTGCAACTATTCGTTTACGTTCAGGTGAAATGAGAAAAGTACATACAACCTGTCGTGCTACTGTCGGTGAAGTCAGCAATAGCGAACATAATCTTCGTTCACTTGGTAAAGCTGGTGCTACAAGATGGCGAGGTGTTCGACCTACTGTTCGCGGTGTTGCCATGAACCCTGTTGATCACCCTCATGGTGGTGGTGAAGGCCGTACTTCTGGTGGACGTCATCCTGTATCTCCTTGGGGCGTACCAACAAAGGGATACAAGACACGAACAAACAAACGCACTCAGGTGTTTATCGTTCGTTCGCGACATCAAAAATAAGATTAATGAGGTTAAATTATGCCACGTTCAATATATAAAGGTCCTTTCGTTGATCTTCATTTACTGCAAAAAGTTGAAACTGCAGTTAGGTCTAACAACAAGAAACCTATTAAGACATGGTCACGACGTTCGACCATTATTCCTGATATGATCGGCTTAACATTAGCTGTTCATAACGGTAGATTGCATGTTCCTGTTTTCGTTACTGATAACATGGTAGGGCACAAGCTTGGTGAGTTTGCACCAACTCGTACCTTTAAACAGCATTCTGGCGACCGTAAGACCAAAGGCAAGTAGAGGTTTTTATGTTAGTTACAGCAAAATTAAGATATGCAGCTATTTCAGCGCAAAAAACTCGTTTAGTTGCTGATTTGGTTAGAAAGAAAAACGTGTCCAGTGCTCTGAATATTTTGCAATTTACAGAGAAGAAAGCTGCCGAAAAAATTCGCAAGCTTTTAAGCTCAGCAGTTGCAAATGCAGAACATAATTTTGGTGCAGATATTGATGAATTAACCATATCAAAAATTATGGTTGATGAAGCACCAACATTAAAAAGAATCAGTCCTCGTGCTAAAGGCCGAGCCAATAGAATATCTAAGCGTCAATGTCATGTATTCATTGAGCTTTCGGATGGGGAATAATTATGGGTCAGAAAGTTAATCCTATAGGTATCCGTTTGGGTTTCACCAAACCATGGAAATCAGTTTGGTATGCGTCCAAGAATTATCCTACATTATTAAATCAGGATATTAACCTCCGCAAAGACTTAAAAAAGAAATTATATGCTGCAGGTGTAAGTTATATTCAAATTGAGAGACCAGCTAATAACGCTGTAGTGACTATTCACTCAGCACGACCAGGTGTCATTATTGGCAAGAAGGGCGGTAGTGTTGAAGGTCTTCGACAAGAAATATCTGATACTTTAGGCGTACCTGTTCATTTAAATATTGAGGAAGTCAAAAAGCCTGATTTAGATGCGACATTGGTTGCAGAATCGATTGCTCAGCAATTGGAGCAACGTGTAATGTTTCGTCGTGCGATGAAACGTGCTGTTACTTCTGCAATGAAAGCTGGTGCCAAGGGTATCAAAATTTGCGTAAGTGGACGTCTCGGCGGCGCTGAGATCGCTCGTAGCGAATGGTATCGTGAAGGTCGTGTACCTCTACACACATTCCGTGCGGATATTGATTATGGTGTTGCAGAATCTAAGACGACCTATGGTATCATTGGCGTCAAAGTTTGGATTTTCAAAGGCGAAGTGCTTCCATCTAAGAAGCGTCTGGCTGCAGATAAGTAACGGGGTCATAAAATGTTACAACCTAAACGAACGAAATTTCGCAAACAACAGAAAGGTAAAAACCGTGGTTTAGCTCATCGCGGTTCTACTGTTTCCTTCGGTGAGTTTGCAATGAAAGCTGTTGAGCATGGTCGTTTGACCGCTCGACAAATTGAGTCTGCGCGTCGAGCAATTTCTCGTTGCATCAAGCGTGGTGGTAAAATCTGGATTCGTGTATTCCCTGATAAGCCCATTACACAGAAACCTTTAGAAGTTCGACAAGGTTCTGGTAAAGGTAACGTAGAATATTGGGTAGCACAAATTCAACCCGGTAGAATTCTATTTGAAATGGAAGGCGTACCTAAAGAATTGGCTGAACAAGCCTTTCAATTAGCTCAAGCTAAGCTTCCTTTCAAAACAATTTTTGCTGAACGTCAGGTGATGTAATGAAAACAATTGATACTATCAAAGATCTGAATCTTGACGAATTAAATAATGCTCTCGCGAAAACTCGCGAAGAGCAGTTTAAGTTAAGATTTAAAAAATCTCGTGGTGATTTGGCGCAAACTCATTTGCTGAGACAAGCAAAAGTAAAAGTTGCGCAAATTAAAACTTTGATCACGCAGAAAGAAGAGGTAAAGAATGGTTGAACAACAAAAAACAGTTAGAACTGTAACTGGCAAAGTTGTGAGCGATAAAATGGATAAAACCATTGTTGTTCTCGTAGAAAGATCTGTTAGACATCCTAAATACGAAAAGATCATCAAACGTAGAACAAAATTACATGCTCATGATGAAAGCAGTTCTGCGAAAATGGGGCAGATGGTAAAGATTCAAGAATGCCGTCCAATTTCAAAAACTAAAACTTGGAAACTGGTAGAGATATTATAACCAATGAGGCATTGATTTTTCCTTTATTTTTGTTATAATACCCAGCTTTTTATATAAATAAAATGTTTGGAGTAGATAATGATCCAAATGCAAACACTGCTAGAAGTTGCAGATAACAGCGGTGCAAAGAAATTAATGTGCATCAAGGTTCTTGGTGGTTCACATCGTAGATATGCACGTGTTGGCGATATTATTAAGGTCAGCGTTAAAGATGCTTTACCACGCAGTAAAGTTAAAAAAGGCGCGGTTATGAATGCGGTTGTTGTACGTACAGCTCAAGGTGTTCGTCGTCAAGATGGAAGTTTAATCCGATTTGATGATAATGCAGCTGTATTGTTAAATAATCAGCAGGAGCCCATTGGTACTCGTATTTTCGGCCCAGTGACCAGAGAATTACGTGATCGCTTCATGAAAATTATTTCACTAGCACCTGAAGTTTTATAGAGAGGAATGTTATGAAAAGAATTATCAAAGGCGATACCGTATTTGTTTGTACCGGAAAGAGCAAAGGACACATTGGTAAAGTCCTTTCTGTTTCTAACGAGAAAATTCTTGTTGAGGGTGCAAACCTTGTGAAGAAGCATGTAAAACCAAATCCAAATTTGAATGAGAAAGGCGGTATCAAAGAGATATCATTACCTCTTCATGTTTCAAATTTGGCTATTTATAATCCTTCTACAGGCAAGCCAGATAAAATTGGCTTTAAGTTTGTCGAACATAATGGACAGCAAATAAAGGTTAGATTTTTTAAGTCTAATCAAGAGCTTGTCAACCCACTATAGTAGGTAATGTAAATGGCACGTCTAAAACAATATTATAATGAGGTCGTCGTACCTCAATTAATGAAGCAGTTCTCATACTCTTCAATCATGGAAGTCCCTAAAATTTCCAAGATTACACTGAATATGGGAGTCGGTGAAGCTGTAGCAGATAAGAAAGTATTAAACTTTGCTTTAGAAGATTTAACACGCATTTCTGGACAGAAACCAGTTTCAACTATGGCAAAAAAATCAATCGCTGGATTTAAAATTCGTGAAGGCTGGCCCATTGGCTGTAAAGTGACCTTAAGACGTCAACGCATGTACGAATTTTTAGATCGTTTAGTAACGATCACTTTACCTCGTGTTAGAGACTTTCGTGGTTTATCTGCCAAGTCTTTTGACGGAACAGGCAATTACTCCTTTGGTTTAAGTGAACAAATCGTTTTCCCAGAAATTGATTTTGATAAAATCGATACCATTCGTGGTTTAGATATTTGTATCACAACGACAGCTAAATCCAATGCAGAAGCAAAAGCTTTACTTGAAGCTTTTAACTTCCCATTGAAAGATCGCACAAATTAGGGGATTGCTATGGCTAAAACATCTATTATTGTCCGCGAAAATAAAAAAGCTGCTCTCGTTGACAAATATTTTGAAAGACGAAAAGCGTTGAAGGATATTATCAAATCCGCACAGGATTATGATCAAGTTCAAGAGGCTCAAGTTAAGTTGGCAAAATTGCCAAAAAACTCGAATCCCACTCGACATACACGTCGTTGTCAACAATGTGGTCGTCCGCATGCTGTTTACCGTAAATTTGGATTGTGTCGTATTTGTTTACGCCAACAATTAATGTTCGGTAATGTCACAGGCGGAAGAAAATCCTCTTGGTAATTTTTGGAGAACGAATGTGAGTATGCACGATCCTATAGCAGATATGTTGACTCGAATACGAAATGGTCAACAAGCAAGACATGTAGAAGTGTCTTTTCCTGCTTCAAAATTAAAAGCACAAATTTGTCGCGTCTTAACAGACGAAGGTTATATTGAAGATTTCTACAATGGGACTTCTGAATCTGGCCATCCTGTTATTCATGTGAAATTAAAATATTTTCAAGGTCAACCGGTTATTCGTAATTTAAAACGTATTAGCCGTCCAGGTCTTCGTATTTATCGGGGCGTTAACCAATTGAAACCAGTTACTGGTTTTGGTGTCGCAATTCTTTCTACATCTTCCGGCGTCATGACCAATCACCAAGCAAAAGAAAAACGTGTTGGTGGCGAAGTCATTTGCGAAGTTGCTTAATTGGAGGCGTATTATGTCAAGAGTTGCAAAAAAGCAAATTGATCTAAGCAATAACGTGCAAGTGACCTTAGAAGGTGCGATGTTAACCCTTAAGGGACCTAAAGGAACCTTATCTAAAGAATTTAACTCACTAGTACAAATCGTACATGATGAGACTAGTAAAACTTTAGAATTCCGTCCTGCAAATTCAGATCCTAAAGGATGGGCTCAAGCGGGAACCGCTCGTGCTCAGTCCAACAACATGTTGGTTGGTGTGACAGAAGGCTTTGTGAAGACATTAGAACTCGTTGGTGTAGGTTATAGAGCACAATCGGCTGGAAATAAACTCTCATTATCCTTGGGATTTTCACATCCAGTTGAATATGACTTGCCAGCAAATATCACTGCTGAAACCCCCAATAACACAACTATTATTATTCGAGGGATAGACAAGCAACAGGTAGGTCAGGTTGCTGCTGAAATTCGCGCTTTTAGATCACCAGAACCTTACAAAGGTAAAGGTGTACGCTACCAGGGTGAACATATATCTCTTAAAGAAACCAAGAAAAAATAGGAATACGCTAAGATGAAATCTAGTAAGTTTCTAGCTCGAAAACGCCGTGGTACAAAAGCCAAGCATGTTATTAGACATTCAGGCTTACCTAGATTAGTGGTTTTTCGATCTATCAATCATATTTATTGCCAGGTATTACAACCTACTTTAAAAGGTGATGTTGTAATTGCACAAGCATCTACTGTTGACAAAGAAATCCGTCCAAGCTTAGAAGGTTCTAAGGTTGAGCAGGCTAAAACTGTTGGCAAAATGATCGCTGAAAGAACTTTAAACCAAAAAGTATCAAATATTGCATTTGATAGAAATGGTTTTAAATTTCATGGTCGGGTGAAAGCGCTTGCAGATGCTGCAAGAGAAGCTGGCTTAATTTTTTAAGGAACGGTTATGGCATTTGATGAACCTAAAAATGAAGGCTTTATTGAAAAGCTGGTATCTGTCAACAGAACCGCTAAAGTCGTAAAGGGGGGCCGTGTATTTGGCTTCTCGGCTTTGGTCGTTGTTGGCGATGGTAAGGGTCGAGTGGGTTTTGGTCGTGGTAAATCACGTGAAGTTCCTGTCGCTATTCAAAAGGCGTTAGAACAAGCTAAAAAGAATATGGTTAGTATCTCTTTGAATAACCACACGATTCACCATGAAATTACCTGGTCGTTTGGTGCATCCAAAATTTTCATGAAACCTGCTGCTGAAGGTACTGGTATTATTGCCGGTGGCGCTATGCGAGCAGTTCTAGAAGTTTTAGGTGTGAAGAATATTCTTGCAAAAAGTATTGGTTCTACCAATCCAAGCAATATTGTTCGTGCGACAGTTGGTGCTTTGACAAATGTTCAAACACCTGATTACGTTGCAGCTAAACGTGGCAAAAAAGTGTCTATGATTTTAGCGGAGCAAGCATGAGCGGCAAAATTCAAATTAAACTGGTCAAGTCTCTGTCTGGCAGAAGACCTGAACATAAGGTTATTGCCTCCGTATTAGGTTTAAAGAAGATGAACCAAGTGGTTTGTCATCAAGATATTCCTAGTATTCGTGGTATGGTTAACAAAATTAGTTACTTACTGCAAGTAGAGGAGTTGGTATAATGCGTTTAAATACCTTATCACCTGCTCCAGGTTCTAAAAAGCCCGCTGTCCGTGTTGGACGTGGTATTGGATCTGGATTAGGTAAAACCTCCGGACGTGGTCATAAAGGTCAAAAAGCCCGTTCAGGTGGATATCACAAGATTAATTTTGAAGGCGGTCAAATGCCTATTCAAAGACGCTTGCCAAAAATGGGATTCAAATCTCAAACAGCTCAATTCAGAGATGAATTGACCTTGGCACAAATTAATCAAATGGGCTTTGACGAGATCTCGTTGGAAATTTTAAAAGCTCATGATCTTATTCAGCACAAGATCAATCGTTTGAAAATTATTGGTACTGGTGAAATAACCAAACCGGTTGTTTTAAAAGGTATCGAAGTGACGAAATCGGCTCGTGCTGCAATTGAAAACGCTGGCGGAAGGATTGAAAATTAATGTCACGTCCATCATATGATCAATTTCTATCTGGATTTCAGGAGCTGAAACAACGGCTCCTTTTTTTGATGGTTGCTATATTGGTTTATCGCTTTGGAGCGCATATTCCAGTACCAGGACTTGACCCAGAAAAATTATCTAACTTCTTTAATCAACATCAGAATACTATATTTGGTTTATTCAATATGTTTTCTGGTGGTGCACTTTCTCGTGTGACCGTTTTTGCTATCGGAATTATGCCGTATATTTCTGCTTCGATAATGATGCAGTTATTCTCGACCGTGATGCCATCGCTTGAACAGTTAAAGAAAGAAGGTGAAATTGGTCGTCGCAAGATATCCCAATATACAAGATATCTAACCCTATGCCTCTCTATTGTTCAATCTTTTGGTATTTCTAGATGGCTGGTAGGGCAACATATTGCGATTTCTGGTGATGTATCGTTTTATTTGATAGCTGTAACGACTTTAGTTACAGGTACAATGACATTGATGTGGTTAGGTGAACAAATAACTGAAAAAGGTATTGGCAATGGAATATCTATGCTAATTTTTTCTGGTATTGTCTCAAATATACCGTCATCTGTAGCCAGCGTGTTACAACAAGTTCGTGAAGGTCAGTTACAATTCTTGAGTTTGGTTTTTATATTTGCAACCATCATGATCGTAACTGGGTTTGTTGTGTTTATGGAACGTGCGCAAAGACGTATTCGTGTGAATTACGCTCAGCGTACACATGGTCGAAAGGTGTATGCAGCACAATCGAGCCATCTTCCACTTAAAATTAATATGTCAGGGGTAATTCCTCCGATTTTTGCATCTAGCTTGATTATGCTTCCAGCTACCTTGGCGCAATTTTTTTCAAATTCGCCCAATAGTCTGATTGCAAAAATTGCATTTGCAATATCGCCTGGACAGCCTTTGTATTTATTATTATACACGGCTTGTATTATTTTCTTTGCTTTTTTCTATACCGCATTGGTATTCAATCCAAAGGAAACAGCAGATAACTTAAAGAAATCTGGTGCTTTTATTCCTGGTATTCGACCTGGAGAGCAAACAGCTAGATTTATTGATAATGTACTGACTCGTTTAACTGTTGTTGGTTCAATGTATTTAGTACTGGTTTGTTTATTACCACAAATCATGACATCGACCTGGCATGTTCCTTTCTATTTTGGTGGAACATCCCTGTTGATCATTGTCGTGGTAATCATGGACTTTGTTGCTCAAGTTCAAGCCCATATGATGTCATTTCAGTATGAATCATTAATGAAGAAATCATCTTCTAAAGGGTTTGGTTTAACCAACTTTTTTTAAATTTTAGCAGTACTATTTGGAGTGATGAATATGAGAGTTAGAGCTTCAGTTAAGGCAATTTGCAGAAATTGTAAAATTATTAAACGTGCAGGTGTTGTGCGTGTAATTTGCAAAGAATCAAGACATAAGCAAAGACAAGGTTAATGATATATTGTATTCAGTTTTTAAACAGTGTATCATTCATTTTTTTAACTTGAATCGGAGATGTTTTAATGGCGCGCATAGCCGGAGTTAATATACCAGACAACAAACAATTGTGGATTGGCTTAACTGGTATATATGGAATTGGGCGAACAACTGCGTATAAATTGTGTGAACAAACACAACTTGAGCCTATGACCAAAGTGGGTCAACTGTCTGAGCAACAATTAGAAATGTTGCGTCAAGAAATTGCAAAATTGACAGTAGAGGGTGACTTACGCAGAGTTATCAATATGAGCATTAAACGATTAATGGACTTGGGTTGTTATCGTGGTCAAAGACACCGTAAAGGCTTGCCTTGCCGTGGACAACGTACCAAAACCAACGCGCGCACCAGAAAAGGTCGTCGTAAGTCAATTAACGGGTAATTAGGGTTAGTTCAATGTCTATAAATAAATCGAAACAACAAAAAGTTCGTAAAAAGGTTAAGCGTGTGGTTACAGATGGAATTGTGCATGTACATGCATCATTCAATAATACCATCATCACTTTTACGGATCGTCAAGGTAACGCTTTATGCTGGGCAACTTCAGGTGGTTCTGGCTTCCGTGGATCGCGTAAAAGTACCCCGTACGCTGCACAAATTGCAACAGAACGTGCAGCCCAAGTTGCTAAAGAATATGGTGTAAAATCCGTTGCTGTTTTCATTCATGGTCCTGGACCTGGACGTGAATCATCAATTCGTGAATTAATTTCTCAAGATTTCAAAATCGTTGAATTGACTGATGTAACGGGTATTCCGCATAACGGCGTTAAACCATCTAAAAGACGTCGTGTTTAAATTAGGAGTTGACGAATGGCTAGATATTTAGGTCCTAAATGTAAATTATCACGTCGTGAGGGTACTGATTTATTCCTCAAGAGTGGTGTACGGGATCACAAATCAAAGTGTAAAGCTGAAAAATTACCTGGTCAGCATGGTGCAAATAAGCCCCGACTAAGTGGTTATGGTGTACAGCATAGAGAAAAACAAAAGATCAAACGTTTATATGGTTTACTTGAAAAACAATTTCACAGTTATTATGCTAAAGCGGCGAGTCAGAAAGGTGCTACTGGTGAAAACCTAATGATCTTTTTGGAACGTCGATTAGATAACGTTGTTTATCGACTAGGTTTTGCTACCACTAGAGCAGAAGCACGTCAATTGGTTTCACATCGTGGTGTTATGGTCAATGAGCAAATTGTCAATATTCCTTCATATTTATGTGCTCCTGGCGATATAATTGCCCTGAGATCCAGAGCGAAGGAACAAGGCCGAGTAAAAGCTGCTTTAGCTTTATCTGAACAGCGCGCGGCTTGTGATTGGTTGTCTGTAGAATCCTCTCAGTTTAAGGGTACTTACAAACAAAATCCATCTTTTGAAGATTTGCCAACTCTCTATAACTTTAACTTAGTTGTCGAACTTTATTCTAAGTAAACTGGGAGATAGGTTTCAATGTATACCGATATTAATGAAATGCTAGTTCCAAAAGCGCTTAAGGTTAATTCAGAAAATCCTTATTTTTCTAAAATTATTCTTGAGCCACTCGAACCAGGCTATGGTTTTACCTTAGGTAATGCTTTAAGACGAATTCTATTGTCATCTATGCCTGGTTTTGCTGTTACCGAAGTGTCCATTGATAATGTACAACATGAGTACAGTACTATTGAAGGCGTCAAAGAAGATGTAATAAACATTTTGTTGAATCTAAAACAATTGGCTATTAAACTGGCTGTTGGTGATTCTGCTGACCTTTCGATCGATAAAAAAGGACCTTGCATTGTCTGTGCTTCAGATATCCAATTGCCTCACGGTGTTGAGATTATCAATCCTGACCTTAAAATTGCACATTTAAATGAAAATGCTCATTTAAAGATGCGTATTATAGTTGAGAAAGGTATTGGTTATGTGACTACAGATGCAAATGCGGTTGCACATGATGAAACCTCAAGTCATACCGTTGGCCATCTGAAATTAGATAGTATTTTTTCACCTGTTAAAAAAGTGGCTTATTCTGTAGATAGAGCGCGAGTTGAAAATCGAACAGACCTGGATAAATTAACCATTGAATTAACAACAAATGGAACAATTGATCCTGAAGAAGCTATTCGGATTTCTGCAAATATTCTTCAGAAACAATTGTCAGCATTTGTTGATTTGCGGTTTGATCAACAAACTAAATCTCGAAATAACATGAATGATTTTGACCCTATGTTATTACGTTCTGTTGATGATTTAGAGTTGACCGTTCGTTCAGAAAACTGCTTAAAAGCTGAAAACATTCATCTAATTGGTGATTTGGTGCAGAAAACAGAGCAAGAACTTTTAAAGACACCTAATTTAGGTAAAAAATCTTTAACAGAAATTAAAGATGTACTTGCAGCTAGAGGCTTATCACTTGGCATGAAGATTGAATCTTGGCCACCTGAGCAAGTATAATTGATTTGAGGAGTTTAACATGAGACATCGTAATGCTGGACGCAAGTTAGGTCGTACGTCTAGTCATCGAAAAGCAATGTTCAAGAATCTTTCTATTGCTTTAATCGAGCATGAGTTAATTAAAACAACTTTACCTAAGGCAAAGGATTTAAGAAGTTATTTAGAGCCTTTGATAACCGTAAGTAAACAAGATTCTGTTGCTAATCGTCGATATATTTTTGATCGATTACGTTCAAAATCTGCTGTAGGTAAGTTATTTACTGTACTCGGCCCCCGTTATAATACTAGACCTGGTGGTTATTTACGTATTATTAAATGTGGTTTCCGAGAAGGTGATAATGCTCCGATGGCGTTCATTGAAATGGTTGAACGTGCATAATCGTACACAATTATCCATTCTAAAGCTGGGAAACCAGCTTTTTTTTACTTTAAATTTTATTGCAGAAATAAAGAAAAGATTCTTTCTTGATAATTCTGGGAAAAATCTTGATGCTTAAAATTTTTGTTAATCTTCTTTCGTGGCTTTACGAAGATTTTTTTATTTCTTATCACTTGTGATAATATTTCCTTCTTCTTCATCTGCAATATTTATTCCCTCAGCGCCTCTCGTTACCATGCTCCCTCCAGTCCGGTCCTTTCATATTGATATTTTTCGAGCTTATGCTTGGTTTAATGGGGATGAATTGAAACTTTGCCAATATTTTGTTTTGCCCACATGTAGCTGACTTGAATTATCTTTTTATTGTCAGTTTGCTACAAATGCTGACATTATAAATACAAACGAGTTCAGAACTAATCGTCCGCCTTTTAATAAAAAATCGGATATTGCTAATAGATCTTTATTCATGCAAAAAATAATCTTTTTCGGAGCTTACCACAAAAACAGTTTATTTATCACCAGTATTATTTTGAACTTTTGAAACACCCCATAGATGTATCCAGGGGCTTTTCGTCGCATTTTGGTCATTCAAGGTCTTCTGGATGCTGCTTCATGTTTACCGCGATCTGGTGGAACCAATGTAAAATCTTATTGGATTTTAATCCGTTATTTTGCTTTCTAGTTTAAAATGCTGGAGAATACCAGGAGTGAACGGGTTTAATAGTGAACTTGATTTTAGTAAGTATCGTCCTGAATTACCATTGATTTCAAGTAGGATTTGAAGTGCGCTAGGATCATTGGGATCAGGCAGCACATTGACTTGTTGTAATAATTTGAATAATCCCCATTGTCCATTTTCATCAATAGCAAAGCTTTTACCTTCAATGGTATGAATTTTAAGACTGGCATTTGTTTGAGGCCAAGAAAAATTATTCACGTAAGCATTTTCTTGCTGGTTATCGAATAGATGTTGATCGCCAATATCAAGCTTTAATTCTGAAATGATAGGATCCAGTGACATTTTTTCGATGCTAAATTGTATACGAGTATGACTAGCGTTATTTGGAAAGAACATATTACTTAAGACATTTGCTTGCATCATGCTATCAATGAGTGATGCTCGAAGAGGAAATTGTTTATCTTTAATAACTTTGACTTCCCACTGAGCCTGGCTCATATTTATAAATGCTTGTAAATTTTCTCTAAAAAATTGTTGGATAAGGCCGTTGGGGGAAAAATAACGTTCAAATGTTTCTATAGAGATTTCTGTTGCATTATCTTGAAATGGATAACTAGTTGCGACTTCTTTTATGAATGATTGATAGATAGTGTTGTTCCATCGTTCATTGAGGTAGCCTTTCGTCGATTGAAATAGTGATAACCAGAGGTCATCGCTGATTTGCTCAAGCCATAATGAAATGGGTTCCGGCATATGTTTTGCCATTTCATCAAGTGTATACAATGTATCATTATACTGTGTTTGATTAAAATAAGATCTTAAATATTGAAAAGAGGCTTGGCCGTGATCATCAATCACTAAAAAGGTGTTGGTAAATTTTTTCATCTCTTTCCAGAAGAGTGCTATTGTTTGATTCTGGTTTTTGGAAAAATGAAGGGCTGTAAATTCACTAGCAATTTTTTGATTAAAAACATCATGTTGTTTTTTTATATTGGGCTCAGTTTCCTTGATAGCTAGAGAAATGATTTTATTGAATGACTGGTGTGTTTCTAATTGCGTTAAAACCTCAGCAGCCTCTTTGAATGATCCAAAGTGTTTAGGTTTGATTTTTTTTGGTATTGTTCTCCAATAGTTCACATAATCTTTACTATAAAGCTCTAACAGTTGCTCTCCGAGATTTTCAGGAAAAGATTTTTCAAGAACCCAAGCATCTTGTTTGAAAGCTTTGTAACCGCTATCTAAAAATTGTTGCGCATAATAAAAACCTCTGCGCGTGAAGCATTCTGGTATCAAAAATTTTTCTGGTTGAAATCCTATGATTTCCATTTGCTGAGTTTTTTGAGTAAGTTGGGGCTTTAATATTTGATAAGTAATGTATTCTATAGGTAAAGCATTAAGAATTGATTGTGTGAAATGTACTTTATCCTCATCAGCCTGCCATTCAATGGTCCATAGCATTTTTTTTGCCAGGCTAAAGTGCATATTTTTTTTGTTTTGAGCAAGATGCTTTTCTAGCCAATTTATTACAAAAGGCGTTTGTTCTTTTTTCTTTTGGCTAATAATTTTATAAACTTTTAATGCATTGAAACTTTTTTCAATTTGCGTGCTTTGCATTTCACTTAGAATGAGATTTTGATATTCTTTTTGTAAGTGTGTTTTGAACAATTTAAGCTCTGCATCTTGAATTTGTGATTTTAGCGAATAGATCTCTTTGGACCGATTAGATATCAATGGCAGTCTTTGTAAATTTTCAAAGCAGGTTTCCAATATATCTATTTTTTGGTGGTAATCAAATTCTTGGCCCCACGAGTGAGCCTGTGCGAATTCTTGTGCCGTGCGATTTAATAACCAATGCGATTGTAAACTTGACCAAATAAGCCATATAGAGGTTATTCCTGCTAATCCGAACAAGCTGAAATTTTTTTTCTGAAGCCATGGGGGAATTTTAGGCGTATAGGTTGTTATATCTTGACAGTGCTTGATGGCGCCTTGAATAAAAAATTGTCGGTAGTTGACCGATTGAATCGCAGTCATGGGTGAAATGATAATCATTTCATTTTCTATTTTTTGGTTTAAGACATTTATATTTTTTCCTCTTTGTTCTGAGCAGGTAAAATAAATACCTTGAATGTGAGCCTTTGAGTGCTTGACAAGCTTCAGAAACTTTAAGAAGGTTGTTTCCATCAAAGCAATTTGCAAAGGAAATTCTCGTATTAAAATTCGCTTTTTATTTGCTCTAGTGTGATGAACTTTTTGAATCACATTTTGATTAAGGTTATTCACAAAATTAGACCAGACTTCAGAAAATCTTTGTGTAAATTTAGGATGTGTATGATGATGAGGTACAGAAAAACCTAAGGCATCTTCAAGTTCAACTTGATGAGCTTCGCTATAATAATCGGTAAAACCAGTGATTTGATCTAGTTTAGTAACAACTATACTTGACCGAACAGGGTATTCTAGCGCATGAATAAATTGCTGAAAATGATGGATGTGTGTATTAAATATTTTATTTTGTGTATCTTGGTTATGAATCATAAAGTCGCTTACATCAATAAAAAATAGAAAACCACTAATTTTTAGATGTTTATGACAACGATTGAGTTTTTTTAAAAAGCTGTTTAGATTCATTTGAAGGTGCTGTAAAGCTTCTTGATTGATTTCTAAAATTAGGCCATTTGAATTATAGAAAACATTTAAACCATGCTCTTCATCGATGCCAATATGTTGCATATTGCTGCTTTTAAGTGCGGTTGTTGTGCCTTGTTTTTCGATGCTCGTTGCAATAAGAAAAGAACAGCTTTTATCAAAGTTTGCCTCAGTAAGTCTTTTAATGGTTTGAAATAAGTGTTTAAACGTAATTTGTTGCATTATGATAATGACTCCAAGGAAGCTTGCTGTTGTTGAAGTAGCAAATGTGCCTCGTGTTCAAGCCAAAGTATACTAATCACAGAGAGAGATGCTAATGAAAGCAATAGACTTAAAATTAGTGTTTTAACGCCGTGGTTTTTATCTTGAGCATGATTTTTTAGGATGTAATTTTTAAATAATTTGTGTTTTTGATTTGAGCGATATTTATGTATTATTTGAAATAAATTCTCAATCAGATTATCCAATTCAATTCTTGCATGATTGGTGTGATAATATTTTCCTTCAAAACCGATGAGTAAACAATAATAGGTCAGCTCAATGAGATCAAGGAATTGTTCGGGGTCAAGCAATAGTTGATTTAGGATATTAAAAAACTGTTCTTGAGGACCAATATTATCAAGTGTTATTGGAGTAAAAGCTTTGAAACTCTTTATTTCACCTGATAATCGAAGATAGTTTTTGCCTAATAATTCATCTGTTGTTGCGCATAACAAATAATTGGCAATGGTTAGAAACTCTTCGGCATATTGTTGAGCTCTCATTCGACTAAAAAAAGCTTTGTATTCATGTTGAATATGTTCATGCAACATGACTGTTTCTGGAAGCTGTGTGGCAATATTCAACCGCTCAAGTAAGGAAATCAAGGGACTTGCTGCTGCAATCAATGGATTAGTAAAGGAGTCTGTAACGAATAATTTTGAGCGAAAATAACCTAGTTCAACGGGATAGTGTTGAATCGGTGATATTTGCTTAATAAATGTAGCCGATAAGGATTCGGCAAGCATCATTTTCACTCCATCTGTGTTTAATAAAAATCATACGACATGTAGGCGCATTTGAGAAGTATTAATCTTATTTATTCATGAATATCTTGTTTAAACAAGGGCTTTCGCCCTCGTTTATGGAGTGGCTACAATTGCATTGGATGTTGGCGCTTTAGCAACTGCTTGTCCTTTTCTGTCATTAGTAGCTAACGAAAGACCTTTGAGTATCGTTAGTGCGGTGTATTTTTGATAATCTTCTACCATGAGTTTCTTTTCATCTTGCATTAAATTTTCTACTTTTTTAGCCACATTTTTTGTGACAATATGTTCTTTAAGACTGGCTTCTGTGAATTTGAGTTTTTGTAGGGGATCTTTATCGGGATCTAAATTTGAAATTTTAACTTCTTCCACAACGATATCTGGCGTGATTCCTTCGGCTTGAATCGATGTACCACTGGGAGTGTAATAAAGTGCGGTTGTTAATTTAATGCCACGCTCAGCATCCAATGGTAAAACTGTTTGGACAGAGCCTTTACCAAAACTTTGAGTTCCTAGAATCAAAGCTCGATGATTGTCCTTGAGCGCACCAGCAACAATTTCGGCAGCAGATGCTGAACCATTGTTAATGAGCACAACCATGGGGGCTTTATTCAAAACATCATCAGATTGAGACAAGGCAGTAAACTCGGAGCCAGGCAATCTACCTTTGGTATAAACAATGACTTCAGGATGTTGTTCTGTCCCTTTGCCTAAAAATGCACCTGAAATTTGAATTGCAGAATCCAATAATCCACCTGGATTGTTTCGAAGATCCAAAATTAATCCGTTCAATCGGCCATGAGCCTTCATTTTTAATTCTTCAATGGCTTGGGTCATGTCTTTATCAGTGGTTGCTTGAAATTGAGTCAGCCTGATATAGCCATAATTTCCGTCCAAAAGTTCTGCTTTGACACTTTTGACCTCAATAATTTTCCGGGTTAATTCAATGGATAACGGTTTATTATTACCCTTGCGTAAAATAGTTAAATTGATTTTACTGCCAGGTTTCCCGCGCATCATATCAACAGCATCTTTTAACTCCAGGCCTTGAACGGCTTGGTTGTCCAGTTTGACGATGTAGTCTCCTGGTTTAATGCCTGCCTTAAATGCAGGCGTATCAACCAAGGGTGTAATAACCTTGATGGCGCCATGTTCCATGGTGACTTCTATCCCTAAGCCCCCAAACTCACCTTGTGTGGACGCCTGGAGTTCGCTAAATTCTTTTTCATCTAAATAGCTAGAATGGGGATCAAGACCGCTGAGCATCCCTCTTATGGCATTATCGAATAATTTTTTGTCATCAGTGGCGCTCACATAATATTTCTTGATTAAATTAAGCGCATTGGAGAATCGTTGAATATCTTCCATAGAAACTTCTTGATTGGGTGTAGATTCCTGGCCTTGCATAGGCGCTTCTAAAGTCCAACTTGCCTTACAAAGAATAATATTAAATATTGTAATCCCTAAAAGACGTTTGTACGACTGGTGCATAAAAGTTCTCCTTTTCTTTTAAGCAAAACAACAGGCTTAAAATTATTCTTTAAATACGTGCTATGCAGCTCTTTTCTGGAACCAGCTGAGAGCAGAGACAACGCGTGCTTTTTGTCTTATTTCAAAATATAAACCTGTTTGATGAAAAGCGCCACTCTTTCCTACGTTGGCGATAACATCTCCTTGGTGTACAAATTCACCTTTATGTTTTAAAAGTTGTTGATTGTTGCCATATAAGGTCATAAATCCTTGGCCATGATCAATGATGACTAAATAGCCATAGCCATTGAGCCAGTCGGCAAATACCACTTTTCCGGTTGATACTGCATGAACTGGAGCTTGTACTGGGGAGAGAAAAATGATGCCGTTTTGGCTTTTGACGATTTGTGGATGCGAAGCATCAATGGGATAATTTAATCGTTTTCGCATCACGGTGAAAGGTCTATTTGCGTGAATTTGACTTTCATTGAGTAATGTTTGAATGAGTTGTTTTAATTGAGCCTGATTTTTTTCTAGGGATTTCATTTGTTCAGCATTGTATTCAATTTCTTGAGAAACATGTTGAAGTTTTTTAGCTTCAAGAGACTTTTGTTTCAGCATCATTATTTCTTTGGTTTGCAATAATTTTTGTAATTGATTGAAGTCTACTATTTTTGAAGTCAAATGTGTTTGGTCTTCTTTTAATTTTATGTGCGTTTGTCTTAAATTCTGAAGTGTTTGATGTTCTGATCGATATAAATATTGATATAAGGTCACACGTTGATAGAAGGAGAACGGATTATCGGCGTTAAAAATAACTCGCCAATAAGGTTCTTGTAATAATTGCAAATGCAAGTTGAGGTGATTATAGATAACTTTTTCGAAGGATGAAATTTGTTTTCTAGAGTGGTTTATTTGTTGTTGTAATTGATCGATTTGGATTTTGATTTGTTCTAGTTTTTTATCTAATGCAATTTTTTGTGCATGTGTTTTTTGAATTTGTTGATTTTTTTTTAAAATACTCGATTGTAGTGCATGATGTGTTTGTTGTTTAAGATGAATGGTTTGTTTCATTTGAGCAATTTTATTTTGCATTTTTTTTAAATTGAATTGTGCTTGGTTTAGTTTTTGCTCAATAGCATGAGCGGCTCCCATGCTAATGAGAGCGATTAATAAAATTAGTAATTTATGACGACTATTCTTATTCATAAGTCATTCGTTTAAGTAAACAATGTCCTGTCATCTCTTGAGGTATATTAATATTCAAAAGATACAAAATTGTTGGTGCAATATCTACTAAGCTACCATGATTTTGAGTTAATTGACAATTTTTTCCAATATATAAAAAAGGAACAGGAGATAAAGTGTGGGCGGTATGTTTTTGCTGGATGATGGGGTCAAACATGATTTCTGCATTCCCATGATCGGCCGTGATAATTGCACTTGCATTGGATTCTTCGAGTGCTTTATCAAGTTTCAGAAAACATTTGTCTAACGTTTCAATGGCTTCGATGGTTGCTGGTAGCTCTCCACAATGTCCAACCATGTCCGCATTGGCAAAATTGGCAATAATCACATCATAGGATTGACTATGTAGAGCCTCAATAATTTTGTCGGTGAGTTCAAAGGCTCGCATTTCTGGCATGAGATTATAAGTTTTGACCTTGGGAGAGGGAATGAGCTGTCTTTCTTCTAGAGGAAAAATCGCTTCAGTTCCACCATTAAAGAAATAAGTGACATGCGGAAATTTTTCGGTTTCTGCTATTCTAAGCTGTTTAAGATGGTTGGATGCAAAAATCTCACCTAAAGTTTCATTTAAAACTTGAGGGGAAAATGCAGTTCGGATCTTAAGATGCTCTGCATAGGGAACCATCGATACGAGCTCATGTATTTTAGGGAATATGCGTCGCTCAAAGCCTTTGAAATTTGGATCTATTAGACTGTCACAAAGTTGAATGGCTCTATCTGCGCGGAAATTAAAGAAAAATACATTATCTCTATCTTGGATGAGTTGAGCATGTTCGCCGATGACACTTGGCGGTATAAATTCATCAGTGATTTGCTGAGTGTAGGCATGTTCTACTGCAGTTTTGGCTGTTGGGAAATGGTTTGGACTACCTTTCGTAAGCAAATCATAGGCTTTTTGTACTCGTTCAAACCGTCTGTCCCTGTCCATGGCATAAAATCGACCACAAATCGAGGCAATTTGGATATTTATAGAGTTTTTGAGTTGCTCTTCTAATAAGGAGATGCATTCAAGAGCAGATTGTGGGGCTGTATCGCGTCCATCCAGGAACAAATGTAATGCAACTTTAGGATGGCCATGACGTTGACAAAGTTGAATAAATGCAAACAAGTGATCTTGATGAGAATGAACGCCGCCAGGGGAAAATAAGCCCATCACATGAAGGGTGACATCCCTTTTTGAGGTATCTTGACACAAATCACTTAGAATAGGGTTATGATAGAAACTTTGATCCTCAATCGCATGATTGATACGGCATAAATCCTGAAGAATGACGCGACCTGCTCCAATATGCATGTGACCGACTTCTGAATTACCCATTTGATTTTCAGGAAGACCCACAGCCAAACCGGAGGCTTCGAGTTTAGTGTATGGATACTTTTCTCGCCATTGATCCCATTGTGGCGTTTTAGCTAGTTCTATGGCATTGAAGTCTTGAGAATCCAAGTCTCCCCAGCCATCCAAGATAAGAAGTAACAATGGTTTCATACATAGGCCTTAAAATTTCATTTTAAAAAAGGTAGACTATAAACCATTTGATAACAGGGCAGAAGTATTTTGAAACAAAAAATTCCTCAGCATATTGCAATGATCATGGATGGTAATGGACGTTGGGCAGAGCTCAGAGGGCTTCCACGAATAGAAGGACATCGACAAGGCGTGAGTGTGGTCAGAGAAATGGTTGAGGCTTGTGTGGAACAAGGCATTTCTTATTTGAGCTTGTTTGCTTTTTCGCATGAAAACTGGTCACGTCCTCCGGAAGAGGTTCATTTTTTAATGGAGCTTTTTGTCTTGGCATTACAAAAAGAGTTGCCGGCATTAATCGAAAAGAAAATACGCTTATGTTTTTTGGGAGCAAGAACGGGATTAACTGAACATTTGATTGCACAAATGCAAAATGCCGAAGAAGCAACAAGAGATAATCCAGTGTTACAATTAAACATTGCTTTAAATTATACCGGGAAATGGGATATATTGAATGCAATTCAACAGTGCTTAAAAGAAAAAATCGATGTAACATCATTGGACATGGTCACATTTGAAAAATTCTTGAGTACCGACGGAATCCCTGAACCGGATTTAATGATACGAACAAGTGGTGAAAAAAGAATAAGTAATTTTTTTCTTTGGCAAATAGCTTATACCGAATTATATTTTACGGATGTTTTATGGCCAGATTTTAATAAAAATTTATTGTTAGATGCAATTCAATTTTATGCTAACCGAGAAAGACGTTTTGGTCAAACTTCACAACAACTAAGAGATAAATAACATGTTTAAACAACGATTGATTATGACACTGATTCTCATCCCTCTTGTTCTGGGTTTGATTATTTATGCGCCTCAGCCACTATTTTTGGGAATGATGGTCATTTTAACATTGGGAATGTCTTTTGAATGGCAGCAGTTTTTTTATTTACCTCAGTATGACTTGCCTTGGATGAAAACAGGTCTTGTATTTTTAGGAGCTGTATTGGTGGCCAAATTTTGGCATTTGTTTATTTACATGGATTTGTTTTTTTGGATTTTTGCTACTTATGCTATTGTTCTATATCCCAAGGCTCAGGCTAAATGGGCGCACTCGGCAGGCATTTGTTTTATTGGCTGGCTTTTATTAGGTGTTTGGATGTCTATCTTGGTTGAATGGCAGTCTTCTGCTGAAGGTGTCGAGTTTTTATTTAGTGTGTTAATGATTGTATGGGCGGCAGATATTGGTGCTTATTTAGCAGGTAGAAAGTGGGGCCAACATAAAATGATTCCTCAAGTCAGTCCTGGAAAATCCTGGGAAGGATTGTGGGGTGGAGTCAGTTTAGCAATGCTAATTGCCTACCTAGAGACTTTCTATATAGACTCGGTATCACTTTATGTGTGGATGACGGTCTCCTTGGCAACTGCATTGATCTCTGTTGCGGGTGATTTATGGATCAGTGTTTTAAAACGGCATGTTGCTTTGAAGGATACTGGGCATTTGATACCAGGACACGGAGGCTTGCTTGATCGATTGGATAGCTTACTGGCCGCAGTCCCAGTTTTTTATTTTGGGATGAAATTTTTGGGATAGGGACTTTCATGCATTGGCTTATCTTTTTATTTAGCCTGCTATTGATTATTGTTTTTCATGAGTGTGGGCATTTTTTTGCTGCGCGTTTTTTTCAGGTCTCCATCGATAAGTTTGTGATTGGGTTTGGTAAACCTTTGCTGCGATGGAAGTCAACGAAGCATGCTACAGAGTATATTTTAGCGCCGATTGTATTGGGTGGATACGTACAGTTTTCAGAAAAAGATGTTTTACATCATGTGCGATTTGAAACACTTGCTCGCTGGAAAAAAATTCTGGTTCTCTTGGCGGGGCCTTTGGCTAATATATTTTTGGCTTTGATATTGATGACGATTGTTTTTAAAATGGATGTATATGAGCCCATTGCGATTGTTGGAAACGTAAAAGAACATGCATTTTTGCACCAACAGGGTATTGGGCAAGGTGCAAGGGTTTTACAATGTAATGATGCACCTGTTTTAAGCTGGTCTGATGTGATAGCGCATTGGCATCATCAAGGTAACAATATCTTGATTTTTCGTCTCAATGGTCATGAAAAGACTGTGCATCTCATCGTCCCATCATCTTTAACACAAGAAGATTTATTTCAGTCATTGGGATTTTCTCCTTATATTCATCCTCTTCCAGCAATTGTTGGAGGTTTTACTCAAGATTCCAGCGCTCAGGCTCAAGGTCTTAAGATTGGCGATGAACTTCTTGAAATTAATCGGCAAGAGGTTCACTCATTACAAGATGTCTCTGTTATTTTAAAAAGCATACCTGATGAGCTCGTTCAATTGAAAATCAAAAGGCAGGGGCAATTGATTCAATTATCCTTTTGGCTCGGCCACCAAAGAGAAGGGCATAAGCGAGTGGGCTTTATTGGGATAAAAGCCATTCCTTTTTCAAAATTAGGCTCATGGTATGTAAAAAAACATTACACATGGTTAGATGCAACTGTTCAAAGTTTTAAGTGGATACGAAAAATATTGGTATGGCAATTTGTGTCATTTCGCCAAGGTATAGAAGTGTCTGGTCCGATGGGCATGGCGCGAGCAGCACAAGATGCATGGGCTTTAAGTTTAAAAGCATATTTGTTGTTTTTGGTTTGGATGAATATGGGTATTGGAATATTAAATTTACTGCCGATTCCTATTCTCGACGGAGGTCAGTGTATGATGCTTATGATTGGCAAATGGATTCCCGCGATTGAAAAAGAAAAATATAAAAAATTGATTTTAAGGCTCAGTTTACTGATGCTTATTGCTCTATTTTTGCTGGGAGTTATTAATGATTGTAGGGGGTAAAGAGAGTTATTGCATTATATACCGTCCTCATCTAAAATACGCTCGTACTGCCAGGTCAAAAAACTGGGCATGTTAGTACAGGCAGAGTCGGCATTACTTCTTAGCGAGTATTTCATTTTAAGTCTCTGATGGATGTCTTTCAATAATAAAATGGGTTAAAAGGTATTATGAGTCAGTGCGCAAAAGGCTTAAAGTTTTTTTTATTATTCTGTGTCTTTGTGATATCCAGCACAACACTATGGGCAGCAGATACTCGGTTTGTGGTTGAGGATATTAAAGTCACTGGACTCAAGCGCGTTTCCGTCGGGACGGTCTTAAACTATTTGCCAATAGAGGTTGGAGAGGAATTAAGCTCAGATTCAACGGCAGAAATTATTCGGGCTCTATATGCCACAGGCTTTTTTCAATCAGTCACATTGGAAAAACAAGATAAGGTTTTGATTATTGCGGTTGTTGAAAGGTCGACAATCGGCGATATAAATATCCAAGGTAATCAAGCGATTCCATCCGATAAACTCAAGGACCTATTAAAAGAATATGGCTTAGTAAAAGGGCGTGTTTATCAAAAGTCCTCTCTAGATTATGTGGTTAAACAATTGAAACAAGGTTATAATGCGAGAGGAAAATATAACGCACGCATTCAATCTAAGGTCAAGCCATTAACTGAAAATCGAGTGTCGATTTTAATAGATATCTCCGAGGGTCGTGTTTCTCGAATTAAATCCATTAAAATTAGTGGTAATCATGCATTTTCGGAAGATGAGCTTTTGTCTCAACTCCCTCTTTCAGCTTCTAATCTGTTTAGTTATATTTCCAAGAAAGACCAGTATTCTAAAGCCACTTTGGATGCATCTCTTGAAGCATTGCGGTCGTTTTACCTTGATCGAGGTTTCATTAATTTCAAAATTCTATCCTCTCAAGTTCTTCTAACCCCGGATAAAAAAGAAGTATATATCAATATTCATATTCATGAGGGCGCGCAGTATCACATAGCCGGTATTAATATTATTGGCCGAACTATTCTTCCTCATGCAAAAATTCGTCAATTGGTTCATATTCAATCTGGAGACATTTTTTCTCGAAAAAGAATTAGTGAATCGGTTACCGATATTAGTAATGCGTTTGGTGACATGGGTTATGGTTTTCCGGTTATTAATGCTAATCCTATCATGGATAACAAAAATAAGACGGTGACCATTGAATTTATCATTGAGCCTGGTCGTCATGTGTATGTTCGCCGTATTAATTTTATTGGCAACACTAAAACCGCTGATTATGTTTTGAGAAATCTGGTGAAGCAAGATGAAGAGGCGTTGTTATCTTTGCATAATATTAAAGAAACAGAACGTCAAATGCATTTGCTTAATTTTATCAAAAATGTAAGTGTAAAAACCAATCCAGTTCCTGGCAGTAATAATGAAGTCGATTTGGATGTCAATGTTGAAGAAGCGCCATCTGCAGAGGCCAGTGCATCAGTTGGTTATGGCACGACGGGCTTCCAAATGAATGCTGCAGTTAATCAATATAATTTTATGGGAACAGGTCGTTCAGTTGGTCTTTCATTTAATGCAAGTTTGTGGGGTCAAAATTATTCTTTTAATTATTACAACCCATTTTACTACAAAAATACCATTGGTCGCGGATTCAATGGCTATTTTCAAAAAGTTAATCCAAAGGGACTTGTAGATGTGACTCGCTACAACTCCAATCGATATGGTGGCGATGTTAACTATAATTTTGTGATTAATGAAAAAAGCAGTTATCAATTGGGTTATGGCTATCAAGGGTTAGATATCTTAACAGTTGGTTCCGTGGTTCAAACACAAAACTTTGTGAATACTTATGGCTCGATATTTAATGAGGCTCGATTAACTTCTGGGTGGTCAAGAAATACCTATGATCAAATGCCATTCCCTAAAAGAGGAAATAATCAGCAATTAGCTCTTGTAGCTAACATGCCATTATCGAGCGGCTCCTTAAGTTATTATCGCTTTAATTATTTGTCAAAAAACTTTTTTCCTTTGCCTCGGGATTTTGTGTTTGGAACAAATTTGAATGTGGGTTATGGTAACCAATTTAATGGAACCGGGCTGCCATTTTTTGAAAATTTCTACGCAGGGGGTATTGCACAACCTGGTATGGTCAGAGGTTATTATACCTATTCTCTGGGACCTCAGGATAATTTTCACAACGGTTTGGGTGGAAATGTCTTAATTAGCGGTGGTGCAGCTTTAATTTTCCCATATCCTTTAAGTCGAGAAACGTTTAGAACTTCCGGATTTTTAGATTTTGGTAATGTTTATGCGAAAGGTTTACCATTGGCATTGCAAGGAACAGCATCGGGCCCCTTACGATACTCTGCGGGTGTTGCTTTAGATTGGCGTTCACCCTTTGGACCTCTATCATTTAGCTTTGGTTACCCATTGAATTTACAGCCTCAAGATAAAAAAGAATGGTTCCAGTTTACAGCCTCTTCAGCATTTTAATCATGGTGTATGAAAAGCTATTCGATTTTGATATAAAGTATGTTAGCATGAAGTCTCAATTTGGATGTGGTTAGAATTTTAGATTATTTGAGGAATAAAAATGAAAAAATTTTTTAATGCTTTATTATTGTTAGGGATGATCTCTTTTGGGCAACAAGCCAGTGCAGATAATTTGAAAGTTGGCGTTGTTGATTTACAAAAAATTGTTCAAACTTCAAGTCAAATTCAAGTCATTCAAAAAAATCTAGAGCAAAAATTTCGTACTCGTCATGATGCATTAATGAATACAGAAAAAGATTTAAAAGCGAAAATTGAATCGTTTAAGCGTGATTCAACAGTTATGAACCCAACAGCAAAAAAAGACATGGAGCGCTCCATTGTGGCCATGCAACAAAAATTTGAAATGGATGGTCAGCAATATCAACGAGAATTAAGCACCGCTCATAATGAAGCGATGGAAGATTTCTATACCAAGGTCCGTTCAGCAATTTCTGATGTTGCTAAAAAAGAACATTTTGATCTTATTCTTCAAAAAGATGCGGCACCTTTCTCTGTTGAAAAATTAGATGTAACCAAGCAAGTTATCGCTGCCATTCATTAATGACTGAGGTGTCCATTGAATACGCTTGAAACTGGTGAAATATTTAATCTGTTGCCTCATCGATATCCGTTTTTATTAATTGATAAAGTCGTGGATTACGAACCTTTTGAATTTATTAAAGCGATTAAAAATGTCACAGTGAATGAACCTTATTTTCAAGGTCATTTCCCTGGCATGCCGATTATGCCGGGAGTATTGATGTTAGAAGCATTAGCTCAAGCAGGTGGAATTTTATATGGAAAATCTCGTGTTCCTGAACCTGGAACAGAGTTTGTGTATTATTTTGCAGGCATTGATAATGTTAAATTCAAGCATATTGTGGTGCCAGGCGATCAACTCAGTATTGAGTTAAAGGTTATTTCTAAAAAACGTTTTTTTTGGCGTATGCAAGGTACTGTTCATGTTGGTGATAAATTAGCATGCAGTGCCGAAATTTTAAGTGCTGTTAAGGAAGTTCCAAGTGATAAGTGAGCATGCAATTATTCACCCATCTGCAAAAATTGCAGATGACGTTAGCATCGGGCCCGGTACTTTTATTGGAGCAGATGTCGAAATTGGTGAGGGAACATGGATTGGACCTCATGTTGTTATTCAAGGCCCTACGGTCATTGGAAAAGATAATAAGATCTTTCAGTTTGCCTCTTTGGGCGATGCGCCCCAGGATAAAACTTATAATAACGAGCCCACTATTTTACAAATAGGGGATCATAACGTGATTCGTGAGTTTTGTACTATTAGTCGCGGGACCATCAAAGGTGGCGGAAAAACCATTATTGGTAGTCATAATTTTTTTATGGCTTATACGCATGTTGGACATGATTGTTTCTTGGAAGATCATATTACGATGGTGAGTTATAGTGCATTGTCTGGCCATGTCCATGTTGAACATCATGCCATTATTGGTGGATATGCGGCTATTCATCAATTTGTAAAACTTGGGGCTTATTGTTTTATCGGTCGGGCAACCTACGTAAGTAAAGATGTTTTACCTTATTTAATGATTGCTGGCTACGATGCGACTACTTGTGGATTAAATACTGTTGGCTTAAAGCGAGCAGGTTTTACTTCACCTAGCATCGATGTTTTAAGAAGAGCGTATAAAATTATTTTTAGAAAAGGTTTAACTACACAACAAGCACAAGCTGAACTTGAAGTGATGCAGCTTGAGTTCCCAGAAGTTATTCCATTTATCGATGCTATTTTATCATCGACCCGTGGTATTCTACGATAAGAAGCCACTCTATGTGGTTTCTTAATTTTTTTATGTAATTATCTAAGTTTTAAAAAAATGAATAAACAATTGGTATTTGAATTTGAGTATCTAGATCCGTATTACTACCATCCGCTGATGTTTTCCATGGAAGAAGATTCTGATAAAGAAGAAAGTATGGAAATTAAGTCATCGACGCGATTGTCAAGAATGACAATATTTTCCAGTTCTAATGAACTAGAAAAGAAACAATCTGCTGTTATTGATGAGACTAGATCACCTTCCTTGGTTATCCATTCTTTTCTAAAGGAGTCCGATTTAAGTAGAGAATTAGAAAAGGAATATTTATGTCAATCTTCACCTACGGCAGTTGATCAGATTAAATCACCTGCCGTGGTCATTAATTATTCTCAAAAGGATTCAGTTTTTACTAATGAAGATTTAGATATTTTTAACATGGTATGGCTCAAAATTAGTGCAAAAACAGAATCTAATCCTTCTAAAAACTTTGATGGATTGTTTCCACCACAAAATTTTTCACCGCGGAGTCAGGTGAGTTCGTTAACTCAACTTCTAATAAATGCCAAGCCCTTTGATTGGCAAGTGTATTATTTTTTGCAAGTTCATCGAACAAAGTTTGCACAAGCTTTATATTCCATTAATGCACCATTTATTCATCAATTATTGCTGTCTGAAGTGATGGATGAACTATATTGCTATCATGTTCATCATCAAATTAAAATTTTTAGAGAAAATTTTGATAAAGTATTAGATGAACTCCTTGAAGAAGAGTGTGCGTTTGAAGATTTCGATCCTGGTTTTCCTGGCTTTTCTAGAGCTTCAACACCCATGCTGTAAATATTACATGTTTATAAATATGAGATATTAGCCAAGATGGTTAAAACTATTTATAAATGTCCATTACTATTTATATTTCATCAATAAAGGGTTGCGCGCAATTTATTCTTAATCAAGTATCGCCGTATTATTAGGAGTATACACTCCTTATAATGCCCATATAGTCTAGAGTAGCCCTGTTTAGTCTCATTCTTCTATTGGGCTGTTGAATCTCCTGGTCCAAAGTAAATGAAACAAGCTCTGTATGGTTTATATTTTGATGGGTTCTCAGATTTAGATTATATGGGTATTATTCTTTGTGCACGTTGATTTTGTTATTTTTCTTTTGTTAAAGGAATAAATTCTACAGATTTTTCGTTATGATAAACGCTTAATTCATCATTTAGATGTCTTCGAATATAAATCCTTCTTTTAGTCTCTATTGCCTAACCAACAATCGTCGAACATTCATGAAGTAAAACAGTTTTTACAGAAGAAACGAAGCTCTATCTTGATTCGTCTAATTCCCCATAAGCCTTATGGTAATGCGGCAACCACAAAGGTAAAGCCATCTTTAACTGTTTACCTCATAATTGATCTGTCGCCCGCCAAATTCGTTTTAATGGCTCCAAATACACTCGCTCTTGATAGATTTTTGGATGATTACGAGACTCTATTTTAATTGTCCTTCTTTGGCAGTCTTGATTTAGTAAACGTATTGCATGCTTTTTGTGAAAACCACTAATGGCACATACTTCTGAAATAATTTCAATTTTTTCCTTTGGTAACATTATTTAAGATGCAACGAATCAACTTTTTCATATTTTAAGTAAGATTTTTTTGATGCAATTCGATATACATATATATATTAACCAATATTTGATCTCAGTGATTATTTAATGTATAATTGATTGTGTTTTAATCTATTTTAGAGATATGATGAACAGAAAAAATCAAGATGTCTTCGTACTATTTCCAGAACTGGCGCATACCCCTGTCAGTTATAGCGCACTTGGTGCTGTATTCCATTTCGAAGAAAATCAAGGGAATGAAGATTCGCTTTCCCGTATTATAAAACCGACTCCAATTAAAGATATACTGCCCGCATTATTAGAGCCAAGTCCAAGCGTGGATTCATTTAAACCTTTAATCAATAGATATGAGAGAAATTTAAGCTCATTTGAGGGCGGCCGTTCAACCAGTGGATTATTCAATACCATAAAAAACAACTCTCCGGTTCCCGCCTCTCCTTATTCAGTTCCCGCCTCTCCCTATTCCGTTGGAAGAGAAACACCAGTAATAAGAGATTCTTCTTCAAGACCTGTAAGTGCATTGACTATTCAGCTTGCACAAAATTCAAGCACCGTTGAGTCCAAAAAAGGTGAAGCAAGATTGACTCCGGCACCGACACCGACACCGACACCGACACCGACAACGCCATTGGCACCAATTCTAGAAGCCAGGTGTTATGAAAGGAGTTTTTATGAAAGTTATCATAGTCAAGCATCAATTGATGCTAAAACTAAAATCTTAAAGAATGCAAATCCTTACGGCGCAAGTTTTTATGAAAGTTATCATACACCACCTAATACTTCAAATTTAAATAATGAATCCTTGAAATCATGTTCACAACTATCAAATAGCGATTATTGGGAATATTTAGAGTCTAAAGAAATAGTTAAACATTCAAATGCAGACGCTTGTTCTGGTGGCACAGTCAATTGGGATTCCGATTTTGGGCCTGTTCAGCAAGAGTTGACATTGAGTAAGAATAGTTTTTATTCGACGAGCACAGCTGATAATGAGTCAGTAAGTGAAAATGACGACAATGAGCGATTCAGTGATGAGTTTATATTTGGTAGTTTTTCCTTGTAAACTATGGCGTTATTGCCATGAGCAAAAAACCAAGAATCACATAGCTAAAATGTTTTAAATCACAACATTGTTTCACTAAAACGCAACGTTCAAGGCCATGTAAGGTGCCAAAATATAGAAAGGTTCCTGCTGATATGGCCATACATATTGGGCTGTAAAGCTGATCAGATGGCTTCTGAAAATAATAACCTAGTAAAATTCCAACAGGAGTCATCATTGCATACATGCAAAATAGTAAAAAACTAGATTTAAAATTTACATGACTTTTGGCTAATTGTACGGCCATGGCAAAGCCTTCAGCCCACTTGTGCGAAACAATCGCAATAAACAATACAATCACAACAGATAAATCACTACTTAATCCCAGCGCGCTACCTTCAAAAAATGAATGCACAGATAACATGACCCATGCTACACCAATAAAAGCATGTTGACTGATTTGATTTTGGTAGAGTTCTTTACTTAAATGCTCTAGCCATAAAAAAAATAAAAAGGTTAATCCCGCCAGAAGGTAACCGAGAGGATAATGTATGCCTTGTTGAATAAACAGCTGATTGCTTTCAGGCATGATATGCATGAGGGCAGCCCCCAGAAAAATGCCCGTAGCAATGGTTTCTGCATAGGAAAAATCATGATGATGTGAATCTTTTTTCTTTTTAATAAATGGCAAAGCACCAGAGGAGAGTACTAAAAACAAAACAGCTAGTGCAAATAAAATATTTAAATGGAATGCATTCATGTAAAACATCATCAGGGATTTTGTTGCAGTATAACAATTGTTGAGTTTTCACTCAACAGTCGAATACTATTGATCGCAGAATGAAAGTTCATGGCTTGTAATTTTAAATTTTTTTGTAACATTGACCAGTTTGCTTTATTGGGATCAATAATAAAGTCAAGCTGCATTTCTTGATTCAGGAAGTGAACGTTCCAGTCCATGATTTCAGGGTGCAGTTTTCTAAGAGGGTTGACCAGTTTATCTGCAATTTCTTTAAGATTAGGTAATTGAAGGGCTAAGCTTTCAATTTCATCGTCTTCCGGATCGATGTGCACGGTAACATCTTTGATTTGCTTAAATTCCTTCATGAGAGTTTGATGGACATCTTGAGCGATGTAGTGACCAGCGGATACGGATATGTATGGATCAACTAATACATGTACATCGACATAGATATCTTGTCCCATCAAACGGGTTCTTAATTGATGAATTTTTTCCACACCTGGAATGCGTTGAATTTTTACGGCAATAGCCTCATTGGTCTCTAAATCAACGCCTCTATCTATTAATTGCTGAATGCTTTCCCAGGTATAGTCCCAACCCATTTTTATAATGATAAGACCTACCACAATGGCAGCGAAATGATCAAAACGATGATAACCAAAAAGGCTTGCTAAAATACCAAGGACCACCACAAGAGAGGTTAATGCATCAGAACGATGGTGCCAGGCGCAAGCATTGAGCAGATCAGTTTTAATATGTCGATTGAGATAGAGGGTATATCGAAACAAACCTTCATTGGCTAATGCGGAAATCACTGCTAAATATAATGCCATGGATTGAGTAGGTTCATATACCGGATGAAACATACTTCGAAATGCATCATAGGAAATGATTAAACCAGTGAAAATCAAAAAAATACTGATAAATAATGTCAGTGCTGTTTCAATACGTTGATGCCCATAAGGATGTTCAGCGTCAGCCTCTTGATGACTCCAATGACCACCAATGATTACCATAAAATCAATAATCAAATCCGATAAACTATGAAGTCCATCAGCAATTAATGCATGGGAGTTAAATAAAAAACCACCAAGAGTTTTTAAAAGTCCTAATAGTCCATTGACGACAATTGCTATAAACGCTGCATGTTTGATTTTTTTTGTTTTATCAGATGTCTGCATCTTCAGGACTTGAAAGTTAATCGATTAAATAATAAGTTTAAATTATCTTCAACAAGAATGGAATCCCTAAGAATCGAATTGTGCTTTGTTGCCGAGGCAGGCTTTCTCCATTATAATAGCTTTAGTCGATTGAATATCAAAACCATGCTTGTCCACATTGGTCAAGACATCATGTAAAACAATAATGTTCATGATATGTATTTAGGAGGATGATTTGTGGGACAACGTATCAGTCATAGAGGTATTTATCTATTACCTAATTTATTTACCACTTCGAGTTTATTTGCGGCATTTTACTCTATCGTGGCCTCTTTAAAAAGCAACTTTGAAATGGCGGTCATTGCTATTTTTATTGGTATGATTGCTGATGGTTTAGATGGCCGAATTGCACGTCTAACCAATACCCAAACAGCCTTTGGTGCAGAATATGACAGTTTATCTGATATGGTATCTTTTGGTGTTGCACCCGCGTTGCTCATTTATACCTGGACCTTACAGTTTATGGGGAAACTTGGTTGGTTGATAGCTTTTTTATTCACTGCAGCAGTTGCCCTACGTTTGGCTCGGTTTAATACACAGCTTGATAAAGCAGATAAACGGTATTTTCAGGGATTAGCATGCCCTTCGGGAGCGGCTCTCATTGCTTCTTGGGTTTGGATATGTCACCAGTATAATTTAGATTGGCAGGTTATTCCCTGGATCACCTTGGTTTTATCACTGTGTTGTTCTTTATTGATGGTGAGCAATATTCGTTATCACAGTTTCAAGCAAATCGATTTGAAAGGCAAAGTGTCTTTTGTGACAGTGCTTATGCTGGTCATGGTCTTTGTTGCGATTGCTTCCAGCCCGGCGACTCTTTTGTTTTTGATAACATTTTCTTATGCTTTATCTGGACCAGCAAAAACTTTATATATGAAACATAGAATGCGGAAACTAAGACGTCGTCAGTCTTCAGGTTCTTCCTCGTGAAACTTGTTGTTGATAAGGGTTAATAGCGCGGTTTTGAGTTCTTCTTCATCAGGGCCGTCAATTTCACATTCAATGGTACTGCCATAAGGCGCGCCTAACATCATTACACCCATGATGCTTTTGCCATTGATATGATGCTTCCCATAAATTAAGTCAATACGGCTTAAAAATCGCGATGTTGTCGCTACAAACTTGGCCGATGCTCGAGCATGAAGGCCGAGTTGGTTGATAATATGTAATTGAAGTTTTTGCATAATTCCTAACTTTTAAAAAATGGGCGAAAGCCCATTTAATTATTCTTGATGTCCCAAATGTGTTTCTTTGATTTTTTCAAGTTGTCTTTTAAGTTTTTCTAATAATATGTCAACGGCAGAATAGATATCCACAGCGTTTGCTTTGGCGTGGACTTCTATTTTTTGATATAAAATAGTAGCTTGAGCGATTTGTTCTAATTTTTCAATTTCATAGGTGATATGACAGGATTGTATATGGTGATAATGCTCAAATAATTTAGCAAACTTTTCTTCGGTAAAACTTTTAAGAGCCGATGTGACTTGAACGCCATGGCCTGTGATTTGAATATTCATATTATGCTCCATGCAACAGGTTAATATCTTTATTTAAGTTTACATGAAATCAGCAATTTTGCCTATGTATGAATGGTGATTCTTATTTTTTTTATTAAGGTCAAAAAAAACAACCCGAAGGTTGTTTTTTAATAAGCAAATGAGTTACTTTACTTTCTTTTCTTTAAAGATGACATGTTGTCTAACAACAGGATCATACATTCTTAATTCGAGTTTATTGGTTACATTGCGAGGATTTTTGGTGGTTGTTTTGAAATAACCAGTTCCTGCAGTGGATTCCATTTTTACTTTAATTGTAATTGCAGCCATTTTAAGCCTCTATAATTTAGATTTCACCGGTTGCTTTTAAATCAGCAAGAACGGCATCAATACCCACTTTGTCAATAATACGCATAGCTCTTGTACTGAGCTTTAATTTAACAAAACGGTTTTCACTTGCCACCCAATAACGGTGTGATTGCATGTTGGGTAAAAAACGACGTTTGGTTTTATTATTCGCATGCGAAACTTTATTGCCTGTTGTAGGACGTTTACTTGTAATTTGACAGATTTTTGACATGTATAACTCCTGGAAGACACCAAGAAAAAATTCTATAAGAACTTTCCAATCAATTTATTAAAAGGGTACTTTATAGCAAAAATTGTATTCATTCGCAATAAGTTAGTCCCGAAATTTATCATTTCTAAAAAGAATATGCAATTGCTTTGTGCATTATTTTGCTTTAATTCGATTTTTTTGCGATAATCTGCCAAGTTTTTTGGTTAGAGGTGTCAAGTTGAATCCTACGCAAATTAAAAGTTTTGTCATACGCAATGGTCGCTGTGGTGTTCGTCAAAATCAATCTTATTTATATGGTTTATGTCATTTTGGTCTGACATTGAATGAGATGCCATGGTGTTTTGAAACAATTTTTTGTCGAAAGGCTCCTACGATTATTGAAATTGGTTTTGGAATGGGACAGTCTTTGATAGAAATGGCCATCGATAATCCAGAAAATAATTATATAGGTATAGAGGTACATCGCCCTGGCATTGGACAATTATTACAAGAAGTTTTTGCGCATGGATTAACAAATATTCGCGTTTTTCCTTTCGATGCTAAATTGGCTTTTCAACAAGCGATACCTAAGGATAGCCTTGCGGGCATTCAAATCTATTTTCCTGACCCCTGGCCTAAAAAACGCCATCATAAGCGTCGCTTGGTGCAAACCGAATTTGTTCAAATGTTGGCAGATTCTTTACAGCCAGGTGGATATTTGCATTGTGCTACAGATTGGGCATCTTATGCAGAAATGATGTTGGAACAAATTGATGCTTGCTCTTTATTGCAAAATTCCAGCTCAACACAACAATATGTTGAGCGACCACAGTGGCGCCCCATGACAAAATTTGAAAAAAGAGGAATAACACTGGGACATGAGGTCTTTGATTTGGTCTATATTCGTCATTCATCAGCGGATTTTTGAGCTTGTTTTTTGCAGTCGTGCTGCTCTATAATGTTTGAAGTCATGGTGCTCAAGCCATGTTCAGGTGTTAATATGAAGGTCATGTTGGAGAAATATTCATGAGTTGGAAGAATTCAGGACCACAAGATCCGTGGAGCGGAAAACCGCAACCCCCTGATCTAGAAGAAGCATTAAAAAAACTTCAAAAGAAAATTACAGCTTTTTTCTTAGGAAAAAAGAAAATTCCCGGTGGTGTTCATGTTTTTAAATCCAAACAAAAATTGCCCTCTGCATCTCCGTTCTTAGTAGGTGGCTTGGGATTCATCTTCTTTATTTTTTGGTTTTTGTCCGGTATTTATATTGTACAACCGGCAGAACAGGCCGTCATTCTTCGATTTGGTAAATATATAGAAACTGTTGGTGCCGGACCTCATTGGATCCCCTCTATTTTTTATAAAAAAGTAATTGTGAATGTTGATAGGGTTTCTGATTATTCCTATTCAGGTCAAATGTTAACCAAAGATGAGAATTTAGTTGAAGTTGCCATAGCTGTTCAATACCGTATTACTGATTTGTCAGCTTATTTATTTAATGTTGCCGATCCTGAGGAAAGCTTGAGACAAGCAACATCCAGCGCATTGCGTCAGGTGGTTGGTACTACAACTCTTGATCAAATCATTACGGCTGGTCGCGAACTATGGGGTGGGCAGGTTCAAGAATCGTTGGTTAAGATTTTAGAACGCTATAAAACAGGCATTCAAATTATTGGTGTTGCACCACAGCCTGCACGCGCACCGGAGTATGTGCAAAGTGCTTTTGATGATGCTATTAAAGCTCAGGAAGATGAAAGACGTTTCATTGAGCAAGCGCATGCTTATGAAGCAAAAGTTGTTCCGATTGCGCAAGGTCATGCTAAACGTATCACTCAAGAAGCCCATGCATTTTCAAAACAAGTGGTATTGAATGCAGAAGGTGAAACGTCGGAATTTTTGCAATTGTTGCCGCAATATTTGCAAGCCCCGCAAATAACAGCAGAGCGCATGTATATTGAAACTTTGCAAAAAATTATGAGCGACAATCCTAAAGTATTTGTTGATGCAAAAAATAGTCCGAATATGTATATGCCTTTTATGAAAGACATGATGACGAGCAAAGTCAAATCAAATAAAGACACAAGCTGGCAAGGTTCATCCGACAACCAAGGTGTTGCAACAACGGAGCCGTCTGATGAAAGCCCAGCTCAAAAAGTTTTGCATCGAATGAGGAGAGATATCTAATGAATCGCTCGAAAAATATGTTGATTACCGTGCTAGTCTTCGCCTTTATTTTGATTTTTTCAGGTATAGTGGTGATTAAACAAGGTCAAGCGGGGATTGTTTTACGTTTGGGACGATTGGTTGAGCAGTACAAAAGTGAAAAAGTGAATGTTTTAAAGCCTGGCTTACATTTTCGTATTCCTTTTATTGATCATATTCGTATTTTTGATACTCGTTTACAAACATTAGATATCAAATCTTCTCGTATTGTGACAAAAGAAAAGAAAGATGTGATTGTTGACTATTATGTAAAATGGAAAATTAGCGATTTATCAAAATATTTTAAAGCAACTGGTGGTAATTCTTATAAAGCTGAAACTTTATTAGAGCAGCAATTGAATACGTCTTTGCGGGCACAATTTGGTAAACGTCTCATTTCTGAAGTGGTTTCAGGTGGGCGTGATGATATTATGGAACTTTTGCGTCAGAATGCAGAATTGCAAGCGGCAAGTCTTGGCATCCATGTTGTGGATGTTCGAATAAAGGGTATTGATTTACCCGAAAGTACGAGTGCTGCAATTTATCAAAGAATGCGTGCTGATATGCAAAAAATTGCAAATCGTCATCGAGCTGATGGACAGGCGGCTGCTGAATCGATTAATGCAGGTGCAGATGCACAAGTGACTGTGATTTTAGCGGAAGCTAAAAAAGAAGCTTCACTGATTCGTGCGGATGGTCAAGCTAAAGCATCAACGATTTATGCACAAGCCTATCAAAAAAGTACGACATTTTTTTCTTTGTATCGCCGGCTGAAAGCTTATCAGGAATCTTTTGGACATCAAAACAATATGATGGTTGTCGATACAAATAGTGATTTTTTTGATTTAATGCATCACGGGATTTCGAAGTCAAAAGAAAAAAATTCTTAAGTTCGAAACGTTTTTTTTTTAAGGTATTGTTATGACAAATCATTTGGTTTTAATTGGAGCCCAATGGGGCGATGAGGGTAAAGGTAAAATCATCGATACCCTGGTAGAAAAAGCGCGAGCAGTAGTTCGTTTTCAAGGTGGACACAATGCTGGCCATACGCTTTATCACCATGGCAAAAAACTGGTTTTGCGTTTATTGCCTTCGGGTATTTTGCACAAAGGCGTGCATTGCTATATTGGCAATGGCGTTGTGTTGGCGCCTGATGCCTTATTAACGGAAATCCAGGAATTATTATCCATTAATATTCCCGTTAAAGAACAGCTGAGAATTAGTGACCGTTGTACTATTTTATTGCCGATTCATGTAGCGCTCGACCAAGCCCGAGAACATGCTAAAGGTGAGCATAAAATAGGGACCACCGGTCGCGGAATTGGTCCTGCGTATGAAGATAAAGTAGCCCGTCGCGCAATTAAAGTTGCAGATTTGTTGCATCCAGAAGTCTTTAAGCGTAAATTAGAAGAGATTTATGCACATCATAACTTTGAGTTGACTCAACGTTATCAGGTAGAGCCAGTCTCTATGCAGGCAGTACTTGATATATACCCTTTTTGGCTTGAACAATTAGGCCCTATGGTGGCAGATGTTACCAGTCTATTGGAAGCCCATCGGCAAGCAGGCGAAGCCATATTGTTTGAAGGCGCTCAAGGGATACATCTAGATATTGATCACGGGACCTATCCTTTTGTCACCTCATCAAATACTTGCGTGGGAAGTGTCACCAATGGAACTGGCTTTGGCCCCTTGCATTTAAGAACAGTCTTGGGTGTTGCAAAAGCCTATACTACTCGAGTTGGTAGTGGTCCATTCCCAACGGAACTAAGCAATGAGCATGGCATGATGCTTGCAAACCGGGGGCATGAGTTTGGATCGGTGACCGGCAGACCACGCCGATGCGGGTGGTTTGATGCGGTTTTGGTTAAACGCTCGATTGTGCTCAATAGTATCAATTCATTATGTATCACCAAATTAGATGTGATGGATGAGTTTGAAAAAGTTGAGATTTGTGTTGCTTATCGTCATAAAAAAACAGGTGAAATCATCGATGCGCCACCGGCTGTGATTGAAGATTATGTGGATCTTGAACCTGTTTATGAAACGCATCCTGGCTGGATGGAAAACACCATGAATATGCAAAACTGGAATGATTTGCCTGAAAATGCACGCGCCTATATTTTAAGATTAGAGGAAGTATTAGGCGTGCCAGTTCATTATTTATCGACAGGCCCTGAGCGCTCGGCGATTATTTTTAGAGACTAAGTCTGTTTGCCATTTTCATTTGAATTAGGCATACTGATAACTTGATTTGACGCAAGGAATCGTATGCCTTTTTTACATCAAGAATCTTTTTTTCCTTCATTATTTCAACCGTTAGATTTGGGTTTTACCACCGTGGCTAATCGTGTGGTAATGGGTTCAATGCATACCGGGCTTGAAGAAAATAAAAGTTTTGAGGCTTTGGCTGCTTTTTATCAGCAACGAGCTCAAGCTGGGGTCGGCATGATCATCACCGGCGGTTTTTCTCCAAACTGGTGGGGCATGTTGTCTCCTTTGTCTGCGACATTTTCGAATTATAAAGATGCTCAAAAGCACCAGTTATTAACTGATAAAATTCATGAATCTGATACCAAAATCATTCTGCAACTATTACATGCAGGACGATATGGTTATCATCCCTGGAATGTTGCACCAAGTGCAATTCAAGCGCCTATTAATATCTTTAAACCTTGGCGTATGAGTAAACGCGGTATTTATCGAACCATTAAAGGCTTTAGTCAAAGTGCTATGCTTGCAAAATCTGTCGGCTATGACGGAATTGAAATCATGGGTAGCGAAGGTTATTTGATTAATCAGTTTATTGCCACTCACACGAATCAACGGACAGATGAATGGGGGGGGAGTTATCAAAATCGCATTCGTTTCCCTTTAGAGATTGTGCGCGCAGTTCGAGCTGCTGTTGGCGCTGATTTTATTATTATTTTTCGTTTATCTATGGTTGATTTGATAGCTGATGGTTCCTCTTGGGAAGAGGTGGTCTTGCTGGCAAAGGCTTTAGAGATGGAAGGAATAAATCTTATAAATACCGGAATTGGCTGGCATGAAGCACGCATTCCAACTATTGCTTCAATGGTACCTAATGGTGCATTTACATTTGTCACGGAGCATTTAAAAAAAGAAGTGTATTTACCTTTGATTGCGGTAAATCGTATCAATCGTCCTGAACAAGCCGAACACATTATTTCATCTGGCATGGCGGATATGGTAGCGATGGCGCGGCCATTTTTAGCAGATCCGCAATGGGTGGAAAAAGCGCGTTTAGGGCAATCTCATCTTATCAATGTTTGTATTGCTTGTAACCAAGCATGCCTTGATCAAGTTTTTAAGCGAAAAGTAGCCTCCTGTTTAGTTAATCCTTTTGCTTGTCGTGAACAGGAGATGGTTTCAAATACCGTGCATCATCCAAAACGACTGGCGGTTGTGGGCGGCGGACCCGCCGGCCTTGCTTTTGCTAAAACAGCCGCAGAGCGGGGGCACTATGTCACCTTGTTTGAAAAAAGAAATGAATTAGGTGGTCAATTTAATTTGGCTAAAAAAGTGCCTGGCAAGCAAGAATATCAAGCCACCATTGATTACTTTATGGCACAGCTTGAAAAGTGGGGGGTTCATATTCATTTAAATTGCTCTGCAACACCTCAAATGCTACAAGATTTTGATGAAATTATTATCGCGACAGGCGTTCATCCGCGAAAACCAGACATATTGGGTATTGAACATCCAAAGGTCATGACTTATATCGATGCCATTGAAGGGATCAAGCCCTTGGGCAAACGTATTGCGATTATGGGGGCGGGGGGGATTGGCATTGATGTTGCGACCTTCTTATTAGGAAAACATCAAGACTTTTATCAAGAATGGGGAATAGACACAACATTATCTCAGCGTGGAGGTCTTGATAAGAGACAGAGAAAAATATCTTCATTAAACATCACGCTTTTGCAGCGAAAACAAACACCTATTGGAGCACATCTAGGGAAAACCACTGGGTGGATTCATCGACAGGTTCTTAAAAATCATGAGGTAAAAAGTATATCCGGAGTGGAGTATCTTCAAATTGATGATAAAGGTCTTCATTATAAACTCCATCATCAGCAATATCTCTTGGCTGTAGATTCTATCATTATTTGTGCGGGTCAAGAATCTGAACTTCAATTGTATGAAAAATTGCGAACACGGCGTTCGGTAATTCATCGTTTAGGGGGGGCGTATCAGGCCCGAGAGTTGGATGCCAAACAGGCCATTGAACAAGCAGTTCGTTTGGCATTAATCATCTAGAAAATATGTTTTGGTAAAAAAAATCGTTTGATTGGAAGATTTTTTTTAAAAAATGTGTTAGAATTGGTTTCTTTTTTTATTTGAAGCACAATCATCTCATTTTTTTTCACCTGGATTTTACCATGCCTAATTTGATACAAAACTTTTCTGATTTTCAATTTGCTGATTCAATTATGTCAGCTTTGCAAGCCATGGGCTTTGAAACACCGACCCCTATTCAACTACAAACCATACCTGCCTTACTAGAAGGTAAAGATGTTTTAGGACTTGCGCAAACTGGAACAGGCAAAACAGCCGCTTTTGCTTTGCCCATGATTCAAAAAATATCCCAAAATAAAATTGCAACTTTACCCAAAGCTTTAATTGTTACACCAACTCGAGAATTAGCACTTCAAGTTGAGCAACATATTCGTGATTTAACCAAGCACATCGCAAAAATTGAGATGGTTGCTTTATGTGGTGGCCAATCTTATCAACCACAAATTCGCCAATTGAAGAAAGGTTGCTCGATTGTTGTCGGAACGCCTGGGCGAATTATTGATCATATTAAGCAAGGTACATTGGTTTTAAATCAAATCGAATACTTTGTTCTTGATGAAGCCGACGAAATGTTACGTATGGGCTTCGTGGATGATGTTGAAAGTATTATGGAAAATATGCCTGCGTCGCGTCAAACTGCTTTGTTTTCTGCTACCATGCCACCACGCATTCGTCAATTAGTGAGTCGTTATTTGAATCAACCTGTGATTGTTGAAATTCAAGCAGAAAAGTTATTAATGCCAAAAATACAACAATTTTTCTTGTTTGCTTCTGCACCACAAAAAACAGATGCTTTGATTAAGTTATTACAAATCGCTGAAGAGGGTGCAAAAATTGTATTTGTTCGTACCAAGCAACAAACCGAAGTTTTGGCAGAAGCTTTAGTCAATTCGGGTATTCGTGCCATTGCTTTAAACGGTGATTTAGCGCAAGCCATGCGTGAACGATTGATTCAGCAATTCAGACGAGGTGGCGCTGATGTATTGGTTGCAACCGATATCGCTGCGCGAGGACTTGACGTATCACAAGTCACACAAGTCATTAACTACGATGTTCCAGGAGATCCTGAAACTTATGTACATCGAATTGGACGAACAGGACGTGCTGGACGTACCGGACAAAGTATTTTATTTGTTGAACCAAAACAAGCGCGTTTTTTGAATATCATTGAACGACACACCCAACAAAAAATTCAAAAAATGATGGTGCCAACCAATGAATTTATCCAATTAAAGCAACAAGACCAATTCATTGAAAATCTTAAAGCCAATATGCAGCAACCTTTTTCCACTGACTATCAACAAGCTTTTGAAAAATTGGTGAATGAACAAGAATATGATTGGAAAAATTTAGCGATTACCTTGGCAAAAATGCATTTGAATGAGGAACATTGGGTATTGAATGCGCCATCTCCTTATGATGTCGTTGCCAATAGCTCCCCGGAACGAGATCAATTTGGTTTTTCTAAACCACGTGATCGTGACAGAGAACGTCGCCGGGACCGAAGTGACCGAAGTGACCGAAGTGACCGAAGTGACCGAAGTGACCGAAGCTTCAAAGAAAAAGATTTTGGTCGAAGCAGCCGTGGACAACAAGTTTTATATCGAATTGCTGTGGGTCGAAGTCATGGTGTACGTCCTGGTCAAATTATTGGAGCGCTTGCTAATGAGGGTGGCATCCCAGGCTCACAAATTAATGGTTTGAAAATCTATGATGAACATGCAACGGTATTATTGCCAAGCAGCTTACCACAAAATACAGTGGAACATTTGAAAAAAGCTTGGGTATGTGGTCGGCAATTGCATTTAAAGATGCAATCAGACATGATATAAAACTTTTATAATTTTTTAATTCGATTAGATGTGAAGGTGGTGTTATGAAATATCTGATTTCTTCATTGATGTTATTAGTGAGTTTATGTGGTTTTGCAGTTGCTGCACCCATTCATCAGGTGGTTGTATTTGGTGACAGTTTATCGGATAACGGAAACTTATATGAGTATATGGAACATCAGTTACCCATGTCTCCTCCTTATTATGAAGGCCGTTTTACCAATGGACCTGTCTGGATTGAACTATTAATGGATAAACTGTATCCAGTTAATGGTCAAGCACATCTAGTTGATTATGCATTCGGCGGTGCAGGTATCGCCTTAGAGGAAAAAGCCGATGACGGTGAATTTTCTTTGAGTAATCAGATTCAAACTTATTTGGATGCTAATAATCAAACTGCTTTTGAGGATTCTCTTTATGTGGTTTGGATTGGCGCTAACAATTACTTTAATTTACCAGATAATCCTGATGAAGTTGTGGATGCGGTAATCAATGGTATTCGATTGAATGTGGAAAATCTCATTAGGCATGGTGCTAAACAGGTGATGTTGTTAAATATCCCCAACTTATCTAGAGTTCCAGCAGCGATAGAGTATGATGCCGTTAAGGAGTTGGGTTATATGTCTTTGGAGCATAATCGGCGCTTAAAGCAATTGACCCAACAACTAAAAACCGCTTATCCAGAAGTGACCTTCATCGATTATGATGTGACGGTCGTGATGGATGATCTTATTGAGCATCCTGCTCAATATGGTTTTACCAACGTGGTCTCAACTTGTAGTGAACTTGAGGATGAACCTCAATCAATGAAGTCTTTAAAGCATTCTTTGTTTTTATCTACGATTCAACATCAAGGACAAGTTCTAGATGAGCGTTGTTATGGTTATTTATTCTTTGATTTATACCATCCAACGGCACATGCTCATGTGATCATGGCCGACACCATCTATGAACTCTTAAAAAAAATGAAACTCAACTTTGAATAATTACCAACCCTTGGCCGAGCAAATTAGTTCATAAGCTTTACTAATTTGCTGGGTTTTCTCCGTAGCTTTCTTGATTTCTTCTGTTGAAGCACCTTTAGCCATCATTTTATCTGGGTGATATTGACTCATAAGCTTTCGATAGGATTTTTTCACTTCTGTTTGAGTAGCATTGAATGTTAAATTTAAAGTATTAAATGCTTCCTCTAGTCGGTTCTTTGTAGGATGAGAAGGTGGTGCCTGATGTTGGTAAGAGTGGTTTCTTGCTTGATTTTGAAATTCTTCCCAAAATTCAGATTGAGAGAACATGGTTTCTATGGGAGCAAAACCTAAAGCATTTAAAATTAAGTTTAAAAAACGAACTTTATCAGCATTCATTCCATCAATTTTAATCATTTGGAAACTAATGTCTAAGCAGTTTTTACACAAAAAGACATTTTTTTCTTTCAGATACTGTAGCATGCGGATTTGGTCATCCAAACCAACCTGGCCATTTTTACTACTTGTAAACCATTCTTTAGCATTTTGTGTTTGTTCAGCAGTCAGTTTGAGTTCTTTAAAAATCTGATTGGCATATTCAATTTCTTGCTCAGATACTCTCCCATCTGCTTTGGCAAAAAAACCCATCAGACAGGCGCTGGTTTTAATAAATGCAGCTGTGACGGTTTCTCTTTTCTCACGATGAAAATGCCCAAAGGATTGAGACAGATGCTGCGATAAGCCCTTATCAAACATGTTCCCAATCATCACACCAATAATGGCGCCAATGGGACCTGCCATGATAAATCCTAAAGAACTTCCGATGATTTTACCAAGAATTTGCATAAATCCATACACATGATTAAAATACTTATATTATACACGAGCAACCCCTCTGAAGTCGATTAAGGATTACTGTGAAGCTTTTTATGTTGATTTATCGTCTATTCGGATATGTAGCAACTCCTTTTATTGTCATGATTTTATGGGTGAAGGGAAAAAAACAACCAGCCTACCGACAACGATGGTCTGAGCGTTTTGGTTTTTATCAGAGCCATCAACCTGTGGATTTATGGTTTCATGCGGTATCCGTAGGAGAGGTGGTTGCAGCCTCTTCAATGATTGAGGCTTGTTTAGCAAAAAGGCTTCGTGTTCTGATCACTACCATGACACCCACAGGTTCTGAGCAAGTCAAACGTCTGTGGGGTGAGCGTGTGTTTCATCAATACTGTCCTTTTGATTTTCCATTTGCACTTCAGCGCTTTTTAAATGATAGACAACCGAAAATGTTAATTGTTCTGGAAACCGAGCTTTGGCCGGGTATTATTTTCAGTTGCCAGCAACGACATATTCCTATCATACTGGCTAATGCCAGAATTTCAAACCGTTCATATCCGCGGTATCTAAAAATGGTTTGGTTCTGGAAATGGTTAATGACCGGGTTTACTAAAATATATGTTCAAAGTGAGCAAGACAGACTTCGTTTTTTAAATATTGGGGCTAATGCATCACAACTTGAGATAGCGGGGAACCTAAAATTTCAAGTGCCTGTCATGAATGAAACACAATGTGAATTTTGGCATAATTTTAAAGTTAACCACTCCAACCGTTTGATTTGGGTTGTCGGTAGTACGCACGCAGGAGAGGAAGAACAAATTTTAAAGGTGTGGTCCTCGTTGCATTTAATCAATCCAAATTTATTATTGATTATCGTCCCAAGACATCCAGATCGTTTTGATGCGGTTTATCAATTATTAAAACAATCCAATAGCGGTGAGGTCAGGCGATTATCGAATGGAACCTTAGAGGAAAGTCTAGATGTTTTATTGGTGGATCGCATGGGGTGGTTGAGTAGTCTTTATTCGATTGCCGATATGGCTTTTGTTGGCGGAAGTCTTGTCCCCATTGGTGGGCATAATCTATTAGAGCCTTTGGTATTTGGGGTGCCAGCGTGTACAGGGCCTTATACTCACAACCAACATGATTTGGTTCGATTATTGACGCAAGAAGGGGTCCTTGATGTGGTCGAAGATAATCATGAATTATTGAAATATATGCAAGTGGTACTTCAAGAACCAGAAAAACAACCTGGCCTAGAAAAAAAACGCCTTGATGTCTTTAAGCGATATCAAGGCAGTTTGGAAAAACATATGCAGGGGATTGAAGAAAATCTTGTGGTTTAATTGCCTTGATTTTGTTTTTCTTTGAGTTCGGATAATGTTTTGCAGTCAATACACAGAGTGGCAGTAGGGCGCGCTTCTAATCGTTTCATACCAATTTCGATGCCACAAGCCTCGCAATAACCAAAATCTTCTTCACGTAATCTTTCAAGTGCATCTTCAATCTTTTTGATAAGTTTGCGTTCGCGGTCACGAGTACGTAATTCAATGCTAAACTCTTCTTCTTGGCTGGCCCTATCAGAAGGATCGGGATAATTTGCAGCTTCATCTTTTAAGTGGGTCACGGTTCTATCCACTTCTTCCATGAGTGATTTTCGCCACGCTAATAAAATTTTTTCAAGGTGAGCAATTTGCTTTTCATTCATGTATTCCTCACCGGGGGCTTCTATGTAAGCATCGATGCCCATATTGACCATTGTATCTGTTTTCACGTTCATACTCACTTATTTCGTCTTCAGATTAATTATTGGATACTCAAAAAAGTAGTATAGACTATTCTATACTGGTCGTCACTAGTGCGTTATCATTTTGTGAATTCAAATCTGTATCATTCAGTTCGCTTGATAGTTGTCTAAAAGAAAAGATATAATACTGTCCAATTATAGCATGTTCCTTTTATTATAAAGTTATTCTATTATGTTTTATTCTCTCATTAATCTAGGCTATTTTTCGACAGTCACCATTTATACATCCTCTAACTTAACGGCCTACCAAAACACAAAAGCACCAGAGTTACTCAAAAATTTTAGAAATTTTATCAACTTGGCTTTTTGTGGATTTTGGTATGCGCTTGGTATTTTTGCGCTTTATCAGATGGGTTCAAGTGCACTTTTTAACTTGTTTCTCTTAGATGATGATTGTATTGAAATTATTAAGCTATTTCCAACGATGTTGCCTACTTATTATTTGATTTTAAAATCGATTGTGATTTTTTATGAATGGTATCAATGGTATTTGATAGAAGACAAAAACATAGTGGACAATCATTTGATAGCTCTAAGAACCATTAATTTCAGCCTTGAACTTTTATTAATTTTGTCGGTTTTAACATGTCTTCCTGTCACTTGGGTTCCAACTTTGTTTTTTTTAAATTTTTGTTTTTCTTATTGGAATAATTTAGTGATGCATTGTTTAGAGATTTACGAAAGAACCGTCATGCATAAAAAACTAGATTGGGATTTAATTTTGGCGCAGATATACTTAGATTTAACAACGGCAATTTTATTGACCATGTTGTTATTAAATTTTCTTTCTTTAGGTGATGAGATGCTCAATGCCATCATGTTTTTGAAAGCAGCTGTTTATATAGGTTTAAAGACACTTTATGATGTTTACAATCAACCCGAGATGGGCTTGACAACATTGTTTCAAGGTGCTTTATTTATTACGCAATTTGCGCTTGGCATGGGATTTCTAACGGGACTTCTGGTATTGCCTGCGAACGCATGGTTGTCAATACTTTTATTTAAAGTTTTGACAGGTACATCTATTTGGGTCGCCTTACCTTCCTTGATTAAAAGTGCACAGGAATATATCTCAGTTAAGAAAGAGGAGGAGAACATTTTTCAAAATATAGTTACGCAGAACATGTCCGTTAAAGATTATTTTTTATTTAAACGTCAATCGCAAAGATTAGCAAAAGAAAACGTATGGGAAAGTAATATTATTTTTCAGACCTAATATTGAGTGACAACTTATATGGACCCGGCCGTATTGTAAAGGATTTACTCAAGGTTTTGTCA
>CAZNFJ010000002.1:0-74228 GCA_964572685.1 uncultured Legionellaceae bacterium | reverse complement strand
TCGTCGAACATGCATGAAGTAAAACAGTTTTTACAGAAGAAACGTAGCTCTATCTGCCAGGGTTATGTCCGTAAAAAGCTGTAAATTCAGTTGAAAAATACAGATGTTGTCATCACTAAAATTCGATATGATTGAATTGATCAAAATAAAATTATAACGAAGGAATTAGCGATGACAGAGTACAATATTAGTGTGGGAAAGAATTTATTGCCAGAACTTTTATCCAATCAGAATGGTTTGGCTAAATTAATAGAAAGCGTTTTAAATCAAATTTTGATGAGGGAATTAAAATCCATGGCCTGTTGATGTGTCCGTGCGTAACATGACTTAGAATGGAAGGCTTACCTCAGTTCAGGATAGAACACTAAAACCGGCAAAGATAATTGTCGTTGAATACGTGTTAGCGTGTAAGAAATTTAATTATTGAACATCATTAATCTGTCGAATTTTTCATACCCGACGTGTGTGAGGCAGATGCAAGAAAATATCTTCAAATTCTTTTTGAAAAAAGAAGGTTGAGAAGTGATATTGCTATTGATCTCTATGAACAACATCAATTTGAGGCAGAAGAGCGAATGAAACACCGTGATTTAGATGATTGCCCCATTTGGACTGAGGATAAGGATTTTTTTGGCTCAGAAGTGCCAACTTGGACCACTGATCGTATTCATTTTTTTTAGAAAAATAGTTTTATCAGCACTCTTAGAAAAACCTCTGAGTCTTTACTAATTGTGTTCAAAATTTTTTGAAGATGCTATTCTAGTTTATCATTGAAATGATAGAATCAGATATTTACAGGCAGGATTGATGGAAAATTTAAAGTACCCAAGCCCGGATATGACTTATCCAATAAAAGGGGTTACCAGAACAGTTTTTTTGAAAAACATCATCAAAAGTCCGCAAATCATTATAGGTGACTATACATATTATGATGACGTTGTTGATGTCAGTAATTTTGAAAAAAATGTTCTTTATCTTTTCGATTTTATGCAGGATAAGCTTATTATTGGAAAATTCTGTCAAATAGCTACAGGTGTTCGTTTTATTATGAACGGTGCAAATCATGCGATGAATGGATTTTCTACTTATCCTTTTAAAGTATTTGGTGGAGAATGGGGAAAAAAAGATCCGATGAAGGTCTTTAGTAAGGGTGATACGATTATTGGCAATGATGTCTGGATTGGTAATAACGCGACCATAATGCAGGGCATAAAAATTGGAGATGGCGCCATTATTGGCACAAATAGTCTAGTGACAAAAGATGTGGAGCCTTATAATATTGTTGGTGGCAATCCAGCTCAGCTTATCCGAAAAAGATTTGATGATGAAACTATTGCATTGTTACTTGCTCTCAAGTGGTGGGATTGGGATGTCAAAAAAATCACGGATAATCTTCAAATCATAACCAGTGGTAATATTGAAGCATTAAAATGCATGCAAGCGAATGACTAGCTAGAATATCTCAATTAACTGCCCCTGAGCCTATAATTTTTTTGGAGTATTCTGCCGATGCGTTAATTGTTTCCTTTTTTGTTTTATCTAACAAATTTATCGGAGACTATCGTGCAGTTTATTATTCAAAAATTTTAATTTTCAAACTCCCAGTCGTGTGAAAATTCGCTATCAACCATATCTGATAAACCCGTTGCAGTTGCATATTTATTTTGACAAATCAGATAGTCAGTGTAAATGTCGAGCATATCCATGCTAAAATCCATTAAAGTCAGGAGGCAAATTTTAATAGATTTTAGCTACGAGGCAAGAGTTGGTGCGTAAGATGAGTGATTAATTCTGATGATAAAGAGTATTTATCCAGTAAATTAGTTAATGAATTTAATGATAAAGACTATATGAAAGATATCATTGCCTCCAATCCAAGGGCTGTTTACTTTTTAGGTGAATCGATTAAACACGATGTGGATTTAAACGTTCTTGCAATAGTGACTTTTTTTGTTTTAGGTTTGGAGGATGAGATAAGAAAGCTAATGCAAGAACGACCTGCTTCAATGCGATCAATTGATCATCTTTTAGCTGAAAATCTTCTGAAGGGGGATGGTTTGAAATTCCTATCCTTTTTCGAAAACACCAATCCTTCTTTGTATTTTAAATACCTGCATCAAGCTTGTTTAACTTTGGATGCAAGTGTCCAGTTGGACTGGAATCGAATGTTTTGTTATCCTAGGTCACAACGTTCGGAATTCATTGATTCTTTACTTGTTAACGATATCAATTGCAAAAGTATCAACTTGCGATTCAATAATTAAACCAATTTCTTCAAGGCGAAATTGATGCTCAGAGCTTAAATTAATATCTACCAAATTTATATACCTCGAGTTTAAAAGAACCTATTGATCAATGGCTTGGTCTTCAAGAAACAAATCCAATGCTTAAAGACATTCAGTTTGAAATTAGCGAGCTTAAGAAATGGTTTATGCAATATCATTCAAGTGCTGCCTACAAGGGGGGTTATTTTTTAGATATGGTATACTTTTCTCTAGTGGCACTCAAACTGCTTTGGTTTTAATATTTGCGGCAATTTTAACCGTTTTATGTGCATCCGCCATTGATTTGTTATTTGATAATAATGACGATAGTGAATTTTTAGGTGCAGGTATGATCTAGACGTTAGGGGCCAAGGCCCCTAAGTTTATTCAGGTTTATCTGTTGACTCACTGAGTCGTAACTCTAGCCAGATAGCACTGGCAATGGCTACACTACAAGCTAAAGCCGTACCCAATACCCATGAAAAATACCACATATTGACCTCCTAGTAAGCAGATTCTTGATTTTGAGTGAGCACCTCAGGTGTCACAGGTCCTCTTAAAACTCGATATACCCAAGCGGTATAACATAAAATAATAGGGAAGAATATCAATGTTGCCACCAGCATGATCATGAGTGTTAACATACTTGATGAACTGTCCCATACCATCAGGCTATGACTGGGGTGTGATGAAGAGGGCAGAATAAATGGAAACATACTGACCCCAACGGTTGCAATGATACCCAATACGCTCATGGCACTTCCTATAAAGGCAAGTTTTTTGAATCTATTGTTTAAAATGATAACACATAAAGCGCCTAAAAAACCAAGTCCTGGAACAATATAAAGTATTTGATATTGCTGGTAATTGTTCAACCAAGCTGCAACTTGAGTTTCAACTTGTTTGTATAAAGGGTTGGAAGGTCCATCATGAGGCAGTGTGGATTGAACAACATAAGCATTTATATGGCTTATCCATAAACCACCTAATGCAAACAAGATGATGGTTACAATCGCCATAATACGACTGACGGTTTTTGCTCGATTTTGAACTGCATCACGGGTTTTGACGCCCAGAAAACTTGCACCATGCATAGTCAGCATACTGACCGATAAGAGTCCACAAAGCAGTGCAAAGGGATTGAGTAAAGCAAAGAAACTGCCGGTATAATAGGCTCTTAGTGTGTCATCAAAATGAAATGGTACACCTTGCAGTACATTGCCCATCGCCACCCCAAAAATCAAGGCAGGTACAAAGCCACCAACAAACAAAGCATAATCCCAAAAGCTACGCCATTTTTGTGCAGGCAATTTTGAGCGATACTTAAATCCCACTGGTCTTAAAATTAAAGCCAATAAGACCAGGAGCATGGCATAATAAAATCCAGAAAAAGATAAGGCATATAAGGCCGGCCAAGCTGCAAAAATCGCACCACCGCCTAAAATAAACCAAACTTGGTTGCCTTCCCAGGTGGGGCCAATGGCATTGATGATCAAACGTCTTTCAAGGTCATTTTTACCTAAGAAAGGAAGACAAATGGCAACGCCCATGTCAAAACCGTCCATGATGGCAAAGCCTATCAATAAGACACCCAAAAGAATCCACCAGATGACCCTTAAACTTTCATAATCAAGATGAAACATATTTGTTACCTCCGTTAAAGTTTCATGCCATCAGGCCCTAGACGAATATACTTGGCCATCAAGTACACTTCTACGACTGCTAAAATGGAATAGAATAAGACAAATCCAACCAATGAAGTCATGATTTGTGCCAAATTAATGCTCGAGGTTCCCATAAACGTCGGTAAAATACCTTGAACGACCCATGGTTGACGGCCATATTCTGCAATTATCCAGCCAAATTCTGCTGCAAGCCATGGCAAAGGCAGCGCCCATAATGCTACTTTGAGGAACCAGCGATTTTGGTGGGCTTGACGACGAATCATCAGATAAAAACCATAAGCAAATAAACCAATCATAAAGAGACCACATGCAACCATGATTCTAAATGATAAGAATAAAGGTAAAACTTTGGGTTCTAAATCGTGTGCTGCTTGATTGATTTGTGCCTCAGAAGCATGGGAGATGTCTTGCGTATATTTTTTCAATAACAAGGCGTAGCCCAAATGTTCTTGATGTTGATCAAAGACAAGTTTCGCATTTTCATCTTGAGGATTTTTTTGTAATTGCGTTAATGCCTCATAAGCGATCATGCCATCTTTGATGAAACCTTTACCTTGTTCGACAAGCTCAGTGATACCCTCAACTGGTTTATCAATGGAGCGAGTTGCAATTAAGCCCAAGACATAAGGAATTTCAATAGCATATTTATTGGTTTGAGTCTTTTCATCCGGAATCCCCAATAAAGTTAAGCTAGCCGGTGCTTTTTCGGTATGCCACATGCCTTCAATGGCTGCGAGCTTCATTTTTTGGTTAGCATTGGCTTCATAACCACTCTCATCACCCAAGACCACAACGGCCAATGATGAGGCTAGACCAAAAGCGAGTGCGACCGTCATGGAACGTTTGGCAATATCAAAGTTGCGTCCACGTAGCAAGAAATAAGCACTGATGGATAAAACAAACATGGCGCCGGTGACATAACCTGCACTGATAGTATGCACAAATTTCGCTTGAGCGACTGGATTGAAAAGCATTTCAGTAAAGCTTTCGACTTCCATACGCATGGTATGGTAATCAAATTTTGCACCAACCGGATGTTGCATCCAACCATTAGCAATCAAAATCCAAAGTGCAGAAAGGTTGGTCCCTAGTGCCAGTAACCAGGTGGAGCACATGTGCTGTAATTTACTTAAACGATTCCAGCCAAAGAAAAACAAACCGACGAATGTTGCCTCCAGGAAAAATGCCATCAGTCCTTCAATAGCCAATGGTGCGCCAAAGACATCGCCTACATAATGAGAGTAATAGGACCAGTTGGTTCCAAATTGAAATTCCATGGTGAGTCCTGTCGACACTCCAAGAACGAAATTTATACCAAAGAGGACGCCCCAATAGCGGACCATTTTTTTCCAGATGGTCTTGCCGGTCATGACGTAAACGGTTTCCATGATGGCAAGCATGATAGAGAGACCAAGTGTCAATGGGACAAAGAGAAAATGATAGAGTGCAGTTAATGCAAACTGCAGCCTCGATAGTTCAACGACTGTGTTGCTTATCATCAGTTACACCTTTTGTTTGTTGAGAAAGATGGGCTTGAGGTGAACTTTTTGTTTGAAAATGATGGTTGAGCATCCAATCTTGGCCATTTTGCCAATAGGAAGGGGTGTGTTTAACACAAAAAAACCATAACAGATATAAAAGGACGCCTTTCACTAAAAGTGTGAAAACAACGTCTTTAAAGTAATATTTCATTTTGTTCACCAATGTAATTGGATGGCCATATTTTATAATAAATCTTCACCTAATGGAATGATTATTAGAAAATATAATGTTCAATTCTTGTTATTATCGTTATAATGTATTTTTAAGCTACTATTTTTGAGACTGATGAGCGAAAAATTAGAAAAAGCACGTTTTTTGTGGCGATGTCGCCGCGGCATGCTCGAATTAGATTTATTGCTTGAGCGTTTTATGCAAGAAGGTTTTGATACGCTTGATGATGCCAAAAAAGCAATTTTTCAAAAAATATTAGAAGAGCCAGATCCGGATTTGTATGCTTGGTTGATGGGTTATGAAAAACCCAAAACCGAAGAATTTAATAATTTTATTCAGTGGTTTAGAACATATTACTGTTATGTTAAACCCAAAGACATTTAAAACTTATCATTTTTCAATACAGACACCAACCACTATTATGCTTGAGCAATTGTTGCAAAATAAAGCATGGCAAAAGCAAGTTGATGCTGAAATAGATGATAAGATTTTACAAGTACCGGATGTTTTATCTGAAAAGTTAGAGTATAAGGATCATTTGGCGCAGTTTTTAAAACAAGCGGATTTAGAATATTTCGCGCCTCAAACCTTCTATATTGACGATCAAAACCATGAAGATGTGATTTGTCACCTTGACGAAGGATGTTGGATATTAAAACCATCGATGCTCAATAATGGACAACATATTCATGTTTTTCAGGATAAAGTCTCGATTCTAAAGCACTACCAAAATAAAAATCGCATGGGTGGTCCTCACGTACTCCAATCCTATATTCATCCCCCTCATCTTCTAAAAGGACCTCAGTTAGGTCATAAATATAGTATTAGGCTTTTTGCGGTGATGACTTTTCCATATAGAGTATTCTTATATCCACATGGTTACTTTAATATTTGTTTAAAACCTTATGATTTACAAAGCTTAGAAGGTCATTTGACCAATGAACATTTAAGTCATGACAATATCAATACCATTCAAATTCCAACTTTTCAATATGCATTGTTTCAACCGATGTTTCCAAAAATCAAGGACATGCTGACTTGTTTTTTTTCAAAATTTCAAGCCTGTGTGCCAACTCATTTAGAAAAAAAACTCATGTTTTTAGGGGTGGATTTGATGTTGGATAGTCATGAGAATATCTATCTTTTGGAAATGAATCATGGCCCTTGTTTTCCAACAACCCCGCATCATCCTTTGCAATCTTTGTTGTATAAGGGATTTTGGGACGCTTGTTATGAAGATATTTTAATGACTTCCTCTTTATCACCAGAGGTCTTTCATCGATTGGTATAATTTGTGTATACTGGTTGCTTTGAGATTTTTGAGGGGAAAGGAATGCGAAAATGGGTATTGTGGGGACATCACTTCGGTGAATATCAGGATATGTTTGATTTACCCAAAACCATAGAGCATCAAAAAATATTAGAATTTGCCTGTGGTCCCACATCGGTGAATCAGGAACTTGTTCATGCGAACAATCAGGTCATAAGTCTTGACCCGTGGTTTGAGCAAGATAAACAAAAGATGCAAGCGCGTTTTGCAGAGAATTTTGAAAATCAAATTAAAAATATTCAAGCACATCCTGAGCGTTTTGATTTAATAAAATATGGTCGACTGGAACAGTTAACCGAGCAACGGCAAAAAGGTTTTGCGCAATTTCTCAATGATTATGATGCAGGATGGGAGCAAAAACGCTATCAGCACATTCATATGAATAAAACCTTGCCTTTTGAAAATGCTTCTTTTGATTTTGCTTTGTGTGCTAATTATTTGTTTACGGATTTAATTCATCAGGATGTGGATTTTCATGTCCATTGGATAAAAGAAATGGCGCGAGTGGCTCATGATGTACGCATTTATCCGCTGACCAATTACAAAGCCAAACCTTCGATGATTCTAGGACCTGTCCTTTTAGCCTTGCAACAATTGGGTTTTCAAGTAAGCGTTCAGGAAGTTGCTTTTCGTTTTGTGCCTGAAAGTAAAGCGATGCTTAGAGTGCAAGCAGGGCGTTGTGAATTGAGATAAGATTAAAATATAAGGGCTTGAGATATTCTTAAGCCCTCATGTCTTTAATTTAACCTCTGCCCATGTGAGTTTTTGTGCAGTGTCTTTTGCTTTGATGACATTTCACTAGTTTTGCTCTTGCTAACTTTTGTTGCGTCGTTAAATGGTTTACCGAAGGACCATTACCTACAGATTTATCCATATTTGAACGAACATTATCATTAAACGCCATAATACTGGCGCTAAAGCAAGTTGCGATTAAAACACATAATATCCTTTTCATATTTGTCTCCATTCTTTAAGTTTTTACATTTAAAGTATAGACGCTTTTTGAATTTTTGTATTTTTTTTACCCATCTCGGTTTTGAGTAGATTGGATATGAGGGGGCCGCGCAGGGCGCGGCAGGAAGATTATTCATCCCAGCTTAAGGTACCACCAGCTTGGTATTCAATCACGCGGGTTTCAAAGAAATTTTTCTCTTTTTTCAGATCAAGCATTTCACTCATCCATGGGAATGGATTTTGTGCACCTGGATATTGTTCAGGTAAACCAATTTGATTGAAACGACGATTGGCGATGAATTCTAAATATTCTCGGAAGAGTTCAGCATTCATGCCTAAGATGCCATTGGGCATGGTGTCTTTGGCATATTGATATTCCAAATCTACACCTTCTTTGATCATTTCAATCATTTCAGCCTGGAATTCAGCAGTCCATAAATGTGGATTTTCAATCTTTATTTGATTGATGACATCAATTCCAAAATTCATGTGCATGGATTCATCACGAAGAATATATTGAAACTGCTCTGCAGTGCCAACCATCTTGTTTCTACGTCCCATGGATAGAATCTGGGTAAACCCGACATAGAAAAAGATGCCTTCAAAGACCACAAAAAAGGCAATCAAATCTCTGAGTAAGCGTTGATCGTTTTCGGGTGTACCAGTTGAGAAATTTGAATCACCTAAGCTTTGAGTATAGGGAAGCGCCCACGCTGCTTTGGTTGCTACGGAAGGGACTTCACGATACATGTTAAAGACTTCCGCTTCATCGAGTCCCAGACTTTGAATAATGTATTGGTATGCGTGGGTATGTAAAGCCTCTTCAAAAGCTTGACGCAATAAAAATTGGCGACATTCTGGATTAGTAATATGACGGTAAACGGCTAATACCAGATTATTGGCAACCAGTGAATCGGCTGTTGAAAAGAAACCTAAGTTTCTTTTGATGATGGTACGCTCTTCTGGTGTTAAGCCATTAGGGTCGTTCCAAAGTGCCAAATCTGCCCCCATACTGATTTCATTGGGCATCCAATGATTGGCGCAACCGGTGAGATATTTATCCCATGCCCAATTGTATTTAAAGGGCACGAGTTGATTGAGGTCTGCGCGACAGTTGATGATGCGTTTATCATCGACTTGGATGCGCGCAGCTCCCATTTCTAAATTTTCCAGACCTGTTGCACCCATGTGGGCTTGATGATGTTGTTGAGTAGATAAGTTTTCCATGATTTCTCCTATTGGCAAGCTTCACAATCTGGATTGTCGATTGAACAAGCCATCGGTGTGGGACTAATTTTAACAGCATTGAGTGCACCATCGCTAACGGTTGATTTTTCAGCGTTACTAGCACCCAAGCTTCTGAGGTAATAAGTAGTTTTTAGGCCACGTAACCAGGCAAAACGATACAAGGCATCGAGTTTTTTACCGGAGGGTTGCGCCATATAGATATTGAGCGATTGCGCTTGATCGATCCATTTTTGTCGACGAGAAGCGGCTTCAACTAACCAGTTGGGATCGATTTCAAAAGCGGTGGCAAAACAGGCTTTGAGTTCATCCGGAATACGACTGATTTCTTGCACGCTACCGTTGAAGAATTTGAGATCATTGACCATGACATTATCCCAAATTTTCAAGGATTTTAGCTCACGGACTAAATAAGGATTCACCACCGTAAATTCTCCAGACAAATTGGATTTGACATAGAGATTTTGATAAGTTGGCTCAATCGATTGCGAAACACCGCAAATATTAGAAATAGTTGCCGTGGGTGCAATTGCCATGATATTCGAGTTACGAATACCTTGGGTACGCACTTTGGTACGTAGATTTTCCCATGGTTGTTTTTGGGTTCTATCTTGTTCCAAAGTATGGCCTCGAGACTGTTGTAACAAATTAATCGAATCAATAGGCAGAATACCTTTGCTCCACAGCGAGCCTTCATAGGATTCATAAGCTCCACGCTCTTTGGCTAAATCGCAAGAGGCCTGGATCGCATGATAGCTAATTAATTCCATGGAGTAGTCGGCGAAATCAACGGCTTGTTTTGACGCATAATTGATTTTAAGTTCGTATAAAGCATCTTGGAAACCCATCAAGCCTAAACCAATTGGACGATGTTTCAAGTTTGAGTTTCTTGCTTGTGGAACCGAGTAGTAATTGATATCAATGACATTATCGAGCATGCGTATTGCCAAGTGAATGGTTTTTTCGAGTTTTTTCTCGTCAAGTTTTCCATTTTTGATATGCGCAGGCAGGTTCACACTCCCGAGATTACAAACAGCAATTTCATCTTCAGACGTATTTAGGGTGATTTCCGTACAAAGATTTGAGCTGTGAATAACACCGGCATGTTGCTGAGGTGAACGTAGGTTGCATGGATCTTTGAAAGTCAGCCAAGGGTGACCTGTTTCAAATAACATGGATAGCATTTTTCGCCATAGTTGAATGGCTGGTAATGTTTTCGCATTACGAATTTTGCCGGCATGTGCGAGCTTTTCATATTCTTGATAACGTTTTTCAAAAGCCATACCATATAAATCGTGCAAATCAGGCGTTTCTTCAGGTGAGAACAAAGTCCATTCACCTTGCTCTTCAACACGTTTCATGAATAAATCAGGGACCCATAGAGCTGTATTCATATCATGGGTTCGACGTCGATCATCACCGGTATTCTTACGTAATTCTAAAAATTCTTCGACGTCACGATGCCAGCATTCTAAATAGGCACACACAGCACCTTTTCGTTTGCCACCTTGGTTAACAGCAACCGCTGTGGCATTGGCCACATTTAAGAAAGGGACCACGCCTTGGGATTTTCCGTTGGTGCCTTGAATGTGAGCGCCCATGGCACGAACCGGTGTCCAATCATTTCCTAAACCACCCGCAAATTTTGATAATAAGGCATTATCCTTGATGGCGCTATAGATGCCATCTAAACGATCGGGAATGGTTGTTAAATAACAGCTTGATAATTGTGGGCGAATGGTACCGGAATTAAATAATGTCGGCGTTGAGGCCATATAATCAAAGCTTGATAGTAATTGATAAAACTGAATGGCCCAATGTTCTTTATCCTTTTCACGCATTGCAAGTCCCATGGCTACACGCATAAAAAATGCCTGGGGAAGTTCATAACGTTGACCGTGTTCATGAATAAAATAACGATCGTATAAAGTCTGTAAACCCAAATAGGTGAAATCTAAATCTTGTTCTGGCTTTAACGCTTGAGCTAATTTATCCAAATCAAAATTTACTAAAGATGCATCTAGTAAACCTTGTTTAATGCCATGGGCAACATAGGCCTTGAAATAAGCAGGATAACGTTGTGCCATGTCTTCTTGAGAAACAGGAGCTGGTTGTTGAAGATGAGTAAATGCTTCTTGTCTTAAAGTATTGAGAAGTAAACGAGCGCTGACCTGGCTATAATTGGGTTCTGTTTCGATGAACGCACGGGCTGACATGATCAAGGCTTTGTAAACATCTTCCAGTTTTGCTTGATGATACAGATTACGCAAGGCTTCTTGTGCGACCATTTCCGCAGAAACATCTTTTAAATTTACGCAGGCATCTTCAACAATTGCGGTTAACCATTTAGGGTCCAGTGGTTGTAATTCGCCATTGGGCAGTGTGATCAATAGGGTTTTATCATCTTGTGCTGCTTGAGCATGCGTAGCCTGTCGAAGTTTTCGACGTTCTTCACGATAGAGTACATATGCACGGGCAACTTGGTATTCACCACCGCGCATCAAAGCCAATTCAACTTGATCTTGAATTTCTTCAATATGAATGTTCCCACCTGTTGGTAAGCGTTTATGGAAAGTTTCACTGATATGTTGAGTCATTTGATCCAGTTGTTGAAAAATACGACTGGATGCTGCAGCAGCTATTCCTTCAAAGGCAATAAATGCTTTGTTGATGGCAATTTTAATTTTATTGTCATCATAAGGAACGATGGTGCCATTACGCTTAATGACATTTAATTGACCGGTTGAGTAAAAAGTTGACTGCCTTTGTGGGGGCGTCGTGACCGTCTGTTGAATTTCTTGAGTCTCCATTGTTTCTCTCCGAGCTGTTGGCTGAAGTTTATTCTTGTACAGCACATTTTGATTAAAATACTACATATAGTTTTTTGCTACCACATCTAATAACAAGATAATGTGTTTTTATAAAAACTGCAATAGCATAACTATGCGATAAACCTGTGGATAAGTTGTGAAAATAGAGTGGGTGATTTTAAAAAATCATCTTAATTCCTAGGCAATACCGTGATGGCATCACTTACAGAAGTTAATCCGGGCATATGCAGAAAAAAATCAGGAAATTTTGCATAAAATTGTGTAGAGCTACCACCATCGAGGTTTAAAGCACTTTGACAATTGAGAGGATCTTGAGAAAGAATATGGGCCAATTGAGTTAAAGTCATGGGAAAATACTGAGTAACAATGATCGCCATTTCTTGGGAAGACAAAACGCACAAAGCAGTTCTTTCTGCATAACCTGGACGCAGTGACGGAATTTTTTTATCAATAATCAACCGTGGTCCTGCTTGAATGGCAAATTCAATATTTTGCTTGGTACTAAATTGCCTAGCGCTGGCGATAGAGGGCTTATGATTTTGTATATAAAAAACGCCCCACCAGCTTATATTTTTAAATCCATTGGTTTGAAGATTTTGACTGATTCGAAGACCTAAGGGCTGTTGCTTTTTATCAAAAAAACCGCCATTGATAGCTAAATGAGCATGATCATGCTCAGCATATTGTCGAATGGAAGGGTAAGGATCATGAATATCTTGATAATTGATGAGTTTTAATTGTTGTTCCGTTAATTTTATTTTAAAAACATGAATGTGTGACCAATCTTTGATGTAAATGGGGGAAAGGTCTTGATATTCAATACCTGGTTCCAATATTTTCCATTGTGCATAGCTTAGGTGACTGAGACCTAGAGCTAACAAAGCAATAAATTTTTTAAATATGCTTTGCCTGTTCATGGGATTTCGGTATCCTTATTAAAAGTAAACGAATATTTTGAGCACACATGATTAAATCAGAACTACAAAATAGCAGCCTTTCAGGTTTAAAGTCAATTGATTCTTGCCTGACACTTTTGAAACAAACATTAGATTTATGCCGTTCTTATGGCGCAACGGACGCATCGATTGATTTTAATCAAGACATTGGCTTTAGTGTTGATGTGCGTTTAAGCGATGTTGAGGCGGTGAGTTTTCATCAAAATCAAGGTTTGGGTATTGAAGTATACATGGGGCAACGAAAAGGTTTGTCATCGACTACAGACTTAAGAGAACAATCGATTATTCGTGCAGTGAAAATGGCTTGTGATATGGCTAAAGTTAGCGCAGAAGATCCTTGTTATGGTTTGATTGCTGCAGATAAACTTCATGATTTAAAAGATTTGGATCTTTATCATCCTGTGGAAATCTCTACCGAACAAGCCATTTCACAGGCGATAGCCCTGGAAAAACAAGCGATGGCTTGTGATCAGCGGATTGTGAATTCGGAAGGAGCAAATGTCTCAAGCTATCGATTTTTGAATGCCACCATGAATACTCGGGGCTTTGAAGAAGTCTTGTATTCTACACGTCATGGCATGTCTTGTGTTTTGATTGCCAAAAATCAACAGGATATGCAACGTGATTACGCATTCACCACAGCTCGTGCAAAAGAAGATCTGGATTCGATGGATGTGGTTGCAGAACTCGCTGCAAAGCGTGTTTGTGCGCGTTTAGGAGCAAGAACCATTGCAACCCAAGAAGTCCCTGTTATTTTTAGCCCACGAGTCGCAAGTCAACTCATGGGACATTTTATGAGTGCTATTAGTGGGACCCAATTGTTTAGAAAAAATTCCTTTTTATGTGAGGCATTGGGTCGTCAAATTTTTCCATCGTTCGTGTCTATTCAAGAAAAACCTTTTATTCCTCGAGGATTGGGAAGTAGTTATTTTGATAGTGATGGCATGGCAACGAGGGAAAATATTTTTGTTGATGGGGGGCTGCTTCAACAATATGTTTTGGGTGTTTACTCGGCCAGGCGTTTAGGCTTAAAGAGTACTGGGAATGCTGATGGAGTTCATAATTTGCATGTAACAGCCAATGCAAGGGATTTGGCCGAGTTACAAAGACAAGTACCCAAATGTTTGGTGATTACTGATTTGATGGGGCATGGTGTTCAATTATTGACTGGAGATTTATCGCAAGGTGCAAGTGGCTATTGGGTTGAAAATGGTGAAATGATTCATTCAGTCGATGGCGTGACTATCGCTGGAAATTTGTTGGATATATATCGAGATATCATTGCCATTGGTGCCGATACTGATCATAATCGTTCTACACAGTGTGGAAGTATTTTGATTCGCCAAATGATGGTGGCTGGTCGTTGACGTTTATTGAACAAAAGGCTTGTGTAATTCGACTTCTTTCAGAGGCGGCTCACGCAACACATCAGAAAAACTTGCTTTATCAATTGCGAATGGTTCAAATAGACATTCAATCAGTTGATTGGGATGATTTTTTTTCTGAGTAGAACGGTGGAAAACTCATTGGAAAGGTGGTAACCCACTAAATAAGAGCCTGTCAGCGCCGCATCACAATGAATTACACCTTTTTCAGTATAAATGGCATGATCTTGTGGAATAGTAAATGCAGTAAGTTGGAGCTTTGTAAAGCTTGAATTTGTCTTCCCTAAAATATAATAACCTTCCCCCTGAAGATTGTGATGATAATGAGGTTGATCGGTGTGATACTCAAGATAAAATCCACCACCATTTTGGGTCATTAAATAGTTTTTCACATAATCTTTAGAGATTTTCATTTTCCAAATAGGAAATGGGTGATTAGATATTTTAATTGTTTTCCCTGGCGAAATTAAGTGTGCATGGTAATAGTGTAAATATTCATTTTTAGCCGGAACAACAGGTATTTTAATCTCTAGAGCATCTATCAAAAGGATGCCGTTATCCCCCAGAATATTATTTTGTTGTCCGCTACAATAGGTTGTTTCTTTCCAGGTAATATCCAATTCTATATGCGCAGGGGAAGACACTGATGGGAAAGACATGTGACTTAAATCAATAAATTTCTGGGGATTTAGAATGGGAACTAATCGATGTGATCGGATTTGAAAATAACTATTTTGATCGCAAATGGCAAAAAGCTTTTTAGTTTTCATTTTTGATCTAAAAAATCCCCGATTTAAATTTAATAATTTTAAAAATTTCTTTTGGGTGAGCATCAAAATTTTATAGGCTTTGCGCTTGATTCTGGGCTTTAAATTGTTCATTAATGATGCGTTAAAGTTTAGAGAGGATAGTAATTTTATATCATAGAGGGAATTTGATGTGAATAGGAATAAGAATAAGGCAACAATACTTGATTGATTGCTGCCTTATTTGTTAACCTTTGTCTCGGAAAGTAATGCGTGCTTTACTTAAATCGTAGGGAGTTAACTCGACTTTAACTTTGTCGCCGGTTAAGATACGAATGTAATTTTTACGCATGCGACCAGAAATATGGGCAGTAACAATATGACCATTTTCCAGTTCGACTCGAAACATTGTGTTAGGAAGAGTATCAATTACTGTTCCAGACATTTCTATATGTTCTTCTTTAGCCATAAATATTCCAATACATACTCAAATAATTAATTATCATGCCTGCAAAATTTTGAAATGACAAGATTTTATCATAAGAGTTAAAAATAAAAACCCGAACTTTTTTAAGAGTTCGGGGGGTACGGACTTAGAGCGACAAAAACATAATTAAGCAGCTAAACCTTTAATTTGTGCTGATAATCGGCTTTTAATACGAGAGGCTTTATTTTTATGAATAAGACCTTTCTGTGCTGCTTTATCGATAATAGGTTGAGCTTTAGCAAAAGCTGTTTTAGCAGCTTCTGGTTGTTTAGCTTCGATGGCTTTCACAACGTTTTTTACAAAAGTGCGAAACATAGAACGTGCGCTTGTATTGCGTAAACGCAATTGATCATTTTGGCGAGCACGTTTAATTGCTGATTTAATATTCGCCACAACTATACTCCAAACATAAAAAAATACAAAAGTAAGGTAAAGAATATGCCTGATTGATAGTCGTTTGTCAAGATGTCTTCGACTTTAAATCTGATTATTTTAAAGATATCTGTTGAATGTTTAAAAGTAGGTCTTGATTGGAATTTTTGCAATTTAAAGATCGGCAATCGTTTTCATTATCCTCATCAACCAATTAAAATAATAATTCTCATTCGCAATATAGTATTCGCAAGCCTATTTGTTATTTTTTTAATTTCGTCTGATTTTGTCGTTATATATAGAGGTGGATAATATGCTTCTAAAATAAATAAAGTGATGTTGATTGTATGAAAATTCGGATTATCGTTATGACAGGCATGGGTTAATAGTTCTGGTGCAAAGCCCTAACGAATCAATTAAACCTATCATACGAATATTCTTTGCAGCATTCACATCCCGCTTATGTTTATAAAAACAAGCAGCCCCCTTATTCTCGAACAGACAAAGGTAGAAAATCCAATCAATAGTCACACACATGACAAAGCTTTAAACTTGGGCTAAATCCATGAATTTTGATAATATTCTTATCCTGACGTTCACACTTATACTCAAGTATTCTAACAAATGTATGCCAAGCTAAATTTTGTATCGCTCTTGTAGGATGGTTAAATAATTAGGTTTGAATCTCCTTATCAAACTGAATATAATGCTTATCTAGGTTGGATAGAGATGCTTTAGGATACGAGATGAATGTCACGCCCGTGGTTGAAAAGAAACAAAGTTTTTTACGTTCAACGACACTGGTCTCGTTGATGACTTTTTTTTCTCGAATTTTTGGCTTTGCTCGTGATATGTTGCTGGCTAAAATATTTGGTGCTCAAGAGGGGATGGATGCTTTTTATTTAGCATTTCGAATTCCTAATTTTATGCGTCGTTTATTTGCTGAAGGTTCTTTTTCTCAAGCATTTGTTCCTGTTTTAGCAGAATATCAGCAAAAAAATCAATTTTCTGATGTACGTATCTTTTTAGCACGAGTCTCTGGCTGTCTGGGATTTGTTCTCTTGTTGATAACGATTTTGGGCATGCTAGGTTCTCCTTGGATTGTGAAACTTTTTGCGCCAGGCTTTAAATCGGGCGGTTTGAGATCTATTTGGGCCTCCCAAATGCTCTCTATTACGTTTCCTTATTTATTGTTTATCTCTTTAACCGCCATGGCCGGTGCAACCTTAAATACCTATGGGTATTTTGGAGTACCAGCATTTACGCCCGTTGTTCTTAATATTGTGATGATCGTGAGTGCCTACTGGGGAAGACATTGGATAAGTCCTTCCGTTTTTGCCTTGGCTTGGGGGGTGGCAATCGCTGGTATTTTGCAATTTCTATTACAAATTCCTTTTTTAATGTATAAAAATTTATTGGTTATGCCGAAAATGGTTTGGAGTGATCCAGGCGTTCGCAAAGTGTTAAAACTGATGGTGCCCGCTTTGTTTGGTGTATCCGTTGCGCAAGTCAATTTGTTGGTCGATACCATGTTTGCATCTTTTTTGCCGGTTGGAAGCGTGACCTGGTTGTATTATACCGATAGATTGACTGATTTTCCTTTAGGAGTATTTGGAGTGGCGATTGCCACAGTTATTTTACCTCATCTATCCAAAAAACACTCCACTCAAGATCATGATCAATTTTCTAAGACCCTGGATTGGGGATTGCGGATGATTTTACTGGTGGGTGTTCCTGCGTCCCTAGGACTGATTATTTTTGCAATGCCGCTGGTGGCGACTTGTTTTGGTTATGGACAATTTTTTGCACTTGATATTGAACAAACCCAAAAAAGCTTAATCACTTTATCCATGGGCGTTCCGGCCTTCATGGTGATTAAAGTATTGGCTTCAGGGTTTTACTCAAAACAAAACATCAAAACACCGGTAAAGATTGGTGCATGGGCGATGTTGGTGAATTCTTTGTTGTGTGCAGCTTTGGTTTGGCCATTGAAGCACGCTGGATTAACTTTAGCCTCAAGTTTAGCTGGTTATTTTAATGCTTTATGTTTATTGATTTTATTGTATCGTCGAAAAATTTATCTCCCGGAAGCTGGTTGGGTGATATTTGCAGGACAAATCCTTTTTGCGAATTTTTTGATGGCACTTTATTTGATTTATGTAAAACATGATTTAGCGTATTGGTATCAAATGCATGTGTCTTCTCGATTGAGTGTTTTATTGATGCATGTGGTTGTCGCTATGTTCATTTATGTACTGACCTTATTAGCCACTGGATTTAATATCAAACAATTTCGCGGTTTAGGACGTGAAGCTTAGGGAGAGCAAAGAGATGCAAGCGGAACAATTTTATCGGTCATCTAAAAAAGATGCCATTGTCATTGAATTTTTAAAACCTGCTGATTGGGTTTTAGTGCATGCTAGACTTTCAGAATTAGAAAAAAATCAAATATCATGGCAGTCTTTTCAAGCTAATCCTGGTGAAATGGCTTTATTGACCAATAACCATGGTGAATTAAAAAAAGTGTTGTTAGGAGCACCAGAGAAATCTTATTTTTCAGTATTAGCGAGTGTTGCTTTAAAATTGCCAGCGGGTATATATGTGGTGCAACAGAACTTATCTGATTATGATTTGATGGCCTGGGGGATGGCGCAATATAAATTTGTTCGTTATAAAAAAATGGATGTATTTCCAAAAGTATTATGTTTAAGTGACGCGCAATACGATAAAGTTGTGACCTTTGTTGATGCAGTTTATAAAGTGAGAGATTTAATCAATACTCCTGCAGAAGATATGGGGCCTGATGATTTGGGGATGATATTAGATAGTTTGGCTCAAGGCTATCAGGGACAGTTTTCAAGCATAGTAGGTGACGCACTTTTAAAAGAAAATTTCCCTGCTATTTATACAGTGGGCCGAGCAGGCGCAAAAGCACCTCGATTATTAAAGCTCACCTGGGGAAATGCCAAACATCCAAAATTATTCTTGGTTGGCAAAGGCGTTTGTTTTGATTCTGGAGGTTTGAACTTAAAGCCCGGTAATGCCATGCGCACCATGAAAAAAGACATGGGGGGCGCGGCTCAAGTCATAGGCTTGGCACAACTCATTATGCAATTTAAACTGCCTTTTCATTTACATGTATTGATTCCGGCAGTGGAAAATAGCATCGACGGGCAAGCATATCGGCCCGGAGATGTCATTCGGATGCGTAATGGTTTGCATGTGGAAATTGATAATACCGATGCCGAAGGACGTTTGGTTTTGGCCGATGCCTTGTGTTACGCCGTTGAGCAAAAGGCAAAATGGGTCATTGATTTTGCGACTTTAACAGGAGCGGCTAGAACTGCAGTTGGTACAGAAATTTCTGCTCTATTTAGTTCTCATAACGATTTTGCGCAAGATGTGGTTCGCTCGGGTATGGCGACCAATGATTTTGTCTGGCAGCTACCGTTGTATGAGCCTTATATGTCAATGTTGGATTCTAATGTTGCAGACATGTCCAACTCAACCAGCTCTCCTTATGCGGGTGCCATTACGGCAGCACTTTTTCTTAAACGTTTTGTGTCTGAAGAAGTAATTTGGGGTCATTTTGATTTGATGGCCTGGAATGTGAGTTCGAAGGCAGGAAAACCAGAAGGAGGGGAAGCAATGGCGATGATGGCTGTTTTTGAATATTTGATGAAAATTGTACAATAGAAGAGAATTTATAGCCCATTCTTGTGTGTGATGAGAAAGAATGGGCTTTTTTGCTTAAGTGTTAAATTGCCATCTAAGTCCGGTGACAATTTCATTCAAAAGAACAGGGCTTGCTTTAAATGGATTTACTTCATAAGTTCCATTGGAGTTATAGAGGTTATTACTGGTTTCTATCGAACCTGCTTCAACAAAGCGGTATCCCAGTGTATAGACTAGGTTTTGGGTAATAAGATATTCAGCACCGATGCCTACATTCCATGAAAAACTTGTGATTGATGAACCCTCGATGTTGTTGGTTGTGGCTGGGTTCATTAAGTCAACTGACGTTAAAGTTCCCACATGATTAAATGCCATACCAAGTCCGCCGGAAACGTAGGGTCTTAGAGGGCCTAACTTTTCCCAATCCTGATTAGGTGTCAATGTAAAATTAAAAAACAGAGTTTGAATGTTAATATCTTTGACATAATAGAATAAATCATTGATGCTGGAAGATAGTGAAGCATTTGTCGGTACTTGCCAGCTAAACCAACCTCTATAGTCGTAATTGACATTAAAGCTTAAATTTTCATTGACACGATATCCCAAGAAACCACCTATCATCCCAGAATTGCCAATATCATGTTGAAATGTCGTATTACCAGGAATACTGATGACCGATTCATAAGCGCCGATATTAGAGTTAGTGTAAGGGGAGAAGTTGGTACTGTTTAGTGATAAAGAATAACCACCATCGACACCGATAAAGAGGTTCTTTTTCCAATCCTTGTCTGCAAGATCACCCATGGTTCCCGCCATGGCCGAAGTGGACATGAGGGCTGTAGAGCACAAGAAAATTTTTAAAATATTGATTGTGTATTTGTTAAAACTTTTCATATTAAACTTCCTGGAGAATGATTTTTGTTGGAGAGGTGAAATTATCCACAACTATGCGTGCCTTTAGTTTTAGTTGTCTGACTAGTATCATAAAGGTTTGTAATGATAGTTAAATCATCTTTTTTTATACTGATAAGATCTTGTCGAGAACTTGGCGAATAGAGGGCTTCATTCGAGCGTACCAAAATCTTGACATATCTAATATTAAGGCCATTTTGACTATGGTTTATATAGTTGGGTGACGAATAACCCGATTCAGCACTCCATGCAACAGCAGGCAGAGTGACTTCTACAGTTCCGAGTGCTCTACAAGTTCGTTTTTTAGCTTGAGCTTGATGGATGGGTGCTGAGCATAATAATAGGGTGATGAGGGATACGGGTAAGATATGTTCTAAAAATTTATTTTTCATGTTTTTTCCTTAAAACAATTTTTATTGTTAAACAGTGTGCTTAATTTTAAAATTGGCATCCATTTTTATATCAGATAATTTTTAAAATAACAATTTATTTTCTACTGGAGAGCACTGTTGCAATCCAGTAAAGTGTGGAATGCGCCTTTATTTAGACGCTGTATTTAGAATTTCAATGATTTCCGATAATGAACAATATTGTACTTCTCCAGTCGCTCGGTTTTTATACTCCAAGGTGCCTTCGGCTAGAGCCTTTTCGCCAATCACAATGCGGTGAGGTATACCGATGAGGTCTTGATCGGCAAACAACACACCGGCTCTTTCTTTTCGGTCATCAATGAGGGCATCAAAACCATGTGCACGTAATTGTTCATCAATTTTATCGGTTAATTCAGCAATCGCTTCCGAATTTTTTCCCAGCATAGGAATGATGACCACATCAAATGGAGCAATGGTTTGTGGCCAGATTATCCCGCGTTCATCATGATGTTGTTCAATCGCAGCTGCAACTAAACGACTGACGCCAATTCCATAACAACCCATATAGGGTACTTGTGGTTTGCCTTGTTCATCCAGTACTGTGAATTTCATGGCTTCACTGTATTTTATCCCCAGTTGAAATACATGGCCGACTTCGATGCCATGGCAAGCGGTTAATTTGCCTTGACCATCAGGACTGATATCGCCAATTTGTACGCTTCTTAAATCAAAAATTTCAGGATTTTGTATGCTTTCCCATGTTGCATAATTAAAATGATAATCCGCTTCATTGGCACCGCAGGCAAACCATGAAAGTTGATAAGCAAATGTATCAATGATGGCGGGAATGGGGAGATCAATAGGCCCCAGATAACCGACAGGGAGTTTGCAGTGTTCTTTGAGTTCTTCCTCACTCACCATTCTCAGTGGTGAGTGAATCCAAGGATGCTTGATAGCTTTCACTTCATTGAGTTCATCATCACCTTTGAGAACTAATGCCACCAGAGGATGTTCACCATTACCTGCTACAATCAGTGTTTTTAAAACTTTATTTTCTGGTAATTGTAAGGTTTTGGCAACATCTGAAATAGTTTTATCGCCAGGTGTATAGACTTTTTCAATTGCTTTTGGAGCCGATGTCGATTCTTTTTCAGGAGCTTGTGCCTTGGCCATCTCGACGTTGGCGGCATATGTGCCACTGTCGCTATAAAAGATGATATCTTCACCAGCATCAGCCAATACTTGAAATTCATGAGAAACTGCACCACCGATGGCACCAGTGTCTGCTTCCACGGCCCTAAAATTTAATCCCATGCGCGTAAAAATGCGATGATAGGCCGCATACATTTTTTGATAGGTTTCTTCGAGAGATGTCGGTGTTAAATGAAATGAATAAGCATCTTTCATTAAGAATTCTCGAGCACGCATGACGCCAAATCGTGGGCGAATTTCATCACGGAATTTCGTTTGAATTTGATAAAGATTAAGTGGTAATTGTTTGTATGATTTTAATTCTTTGCGCATTAAATCAGTCACCACCTCTTCATGTGTTGGCCCGTAACAATAAGCACGATTTTGAGAATCATACATTTTTAAGAGTTGATTACCAAAAGTTTCCCAACGGCCTGTTTCTTCCCATAATTCAGCAGGTTGCGCGGCAGGCATAAGGATTTCTAGAGCACCTGCTCGATTCATTTCTTCTCGAACAATGTTTTCAATCTTTCTTAAGATTTTAAGACCCATGGGCATCCAGGTGTATAGTCCAGAACCTAATTTTCGAATCAGTCCTGCTCTCAACATCAAACGATGAGATGCTAACTCTGCATCATTGGGGTTTTCTTTTAAAGTGGAAATAAACCATTGTGAAGCGCGCATGAAAAAAGTCTCTTTGTTAAAAAATCAGATTATAGCTGAATTCAACAGATATCGACAATCGATATCCATCATTTACCCCAATCCCTTGTGGCTGCTGGAGTATTTAATTGTTCTAGAATCCAGCTTTTTCATATTGGGTGTGATCATAGAAATGAAGTCTAGAGTGGGGCCATTTTCCTCGCCACTATCTGATTCACTTTGACGTAAATTGGGCGTGGTTTTTTGAACAAACGTTTCAAACCAGGTTTCCAGTGTTTCAATAGAATAATGAGATTCAGGTGTATCTTGAAGATTTTCATGTTCAGCTGAAGAGATTTTAATTTTCTTCTGATTTTTTGAAAAAAGAGATTGTCGTTGATGGGGTGAGTTTTCAAAAGATTTTTGATGCCATTCATAGAAAAATATACCAAGAATGTGACTTGTAAATACTTTTCGAGAACCAATGAGTTCATCAAGTTCTTTTTCGTGGCTTACCATTTTGAGTTTAAGAATTTGTGAAAACTTTTCTTTTTTTTGTAAAAAGCTTTCATGGCTGGAGCCTTCTTCATGAACAGTTGATTCTAGATCAATAGGTAAAAGATGAATTTGATTCATACTGTGTTCAATTTTTCTCAGGCGATTCAAATCTCTTTTTTTAAGGATTAAATATTCATCAATCAAATGAAGAATAAATGAATAAGCCATTCGTACGGGTGTTTTATGCTCAGTATTATTTTCCAATGATCGTTTGGATTGTTGTGAAAGCTTTTGATCCAACCATTTTTGCTCGGCAAGATTAAGTCGAGCTGACCAGGTTAGACTGTTTCGCATGTAATGCCAGGCTTTGAGTTCAACACCATGATCTTCTTTGTGCATTCGTTTCTTTTGATTTTCTAAACTCAACATATTTTGATAAGTTTTTATTAAAAATTGCATGGCTTTTTTTTGTGTCATGGAACGTTCATAAAGATCTGAGGATTGATGAGATAGAATTTGTTGAAGCTGATTTTTTAAAGGTTCGAGGGTGAGGGTGTCTTTGAATTTCTTTAATTCCATTTGAAATAAGCCTTTGAGCGTTTTTGCCAGAAAATGAATCCCTATCATCCAATCTTCTTCATCAGGATTCCCTTCATTGAGCATTTGCCGAAATTTTTCTAATTCGGTTTTAAAATAATTTTCAATGATTAAGCAATCTTCTGTTGATAAACCTTGTTTGTTGATTTGTATCAAGATGTTTTGAAGTTTTTGCTGAAAAAAATCGATTATTTCATCATTTTCAGGAATTTTTGTATTGGGAATTTGAATAAAATCATCCCTTGTCAGAGTGTTTTCTTTAATAAAATCGATTTTATGTTGAAGCGCTTGAATTTCAATAAGGGAGAGTTCCGCATCGCGATAATAAAGTTGTGCTTGATTGCTGATAGTTGTTGTCATTTCAATGTCATCTCGAATATGAAGTTCGATGGCATCTTTTTCTTTTCTGACTTGTTGTACCAGATTTCGAACGTCAGCTATATTCATGTCAGCTGAAAGTGTTGAAATCAATGTTTTCAATTGATGATATCGTGTATCAACCGGGTGTGCATGTTCAATTTTAAAACTCAAGTAATAATGTTTGGCTTTTTGATATAAATCTCTATGGTCTTGAGGTTGAACAGTATTATTTATAAAATAAGCAATAAAATAAAATTGCATAGAAACATATGCTCGTTGAAAAAAGTTATGAATAGAGGTATCGAGCTCCTCATCGCCTGTTTGTACTTCATAAGCCATAGATGATAAGTGCTGATGAAGTGTATTTCGGGTTTCTAAAAGTGGTTCGAGAAAGGTTTTTAATTCAAGCATACGGTGGTGATATACCCGTGGACGTATCCAAGTGGGGATAGGTTTTTTTCTGAGGTGCTCAAATTGTTGTTGTTTTTGAGAATATTCGAGGCGAAGTTGTTGAATATTGGCGGAGAGTGGGTGCTTAAAATAAATGGGATTTCGAGGGTCTTTTTGTTGAATATCTTCGATTAAAAGTAGTAACAAATGTAATTCAAGTAGAACCATCGAAATTTGATGTAAGACAGTTTCATAATCATTGGATTCTTGATAAAGATTCGTCTGACATCTGTTAATTTCTTGCATGCAATCTTCGAAAGCTTCTTGTGATGATTGCATGGGAGGCAATGTTTGTAATTCAAATTGCAAAATGGACTGTCGAATATCCATCATTTTGTCTAGTTCACGAATTTGATCATGCATTTGACTCCTAAATTGACGAATTTTTCGATATTGATTTTGTGTTTCACGTGCTAGAAATTTTTTATTCATTTTAAAATGAGGTTTTTCTTCGATGGTTTCTTGAAGAGAGGTATACGCAATTTCAAAAATTTGATGGGCATGTTGAATGTTATCGAGTTGTTGACGAATTTTGAGAAGATTTAGGCGTGTCATATGATATTGAAAGCTTTCTAGAAAAGCCCATTCCCGTGATGCATAAATACCCAAATGCGCAATATTAATAAGATTTCGAATAGTGCAGAGATATTTTTCTTCATAGATGTGAGTCAAATGCATGGTATGAATAATTTCTTGCGCCACATAAAGACTATAAATGGCTTTTTGTGCAACCTTTTGTTTTTCTCGTTCAAGATGAGCATTTCGATGAAACAATGAGGAGATGGCAGTGAAAGTTTCTTGATAAATATCATCCGCATCCGCCATAATGGTTTGTAGAAAATATTGACTGGACGCTTGATACATCTTGCGCTGAACGGAAGATTGATTAAAGGTTTCAATTTCATCTATTACGCTGGGTTTCTTTTGAGCGAGCATGATGCTTTGTAACTGTTCATGCCATTGTTTTTCTCTTTTAGGATTCCAGGGACATTCATATTTTTCTTCTGAATAGCGAATATCAGCAGCTTGAATGATGGGTTGAAGAGAGCTTTGAATTTGATAACTCACGGTATGGTCAAAAAAATCAGGGACCAATCGTCTTAATGCTTCCATATGAATAGGCTCTAAAACCATATCAGTCGTTTGTGTCGCAAAATTCACACCCAAATCGGCTGTCGATTCACCGGCGCCCAGTAAAATCATGGGGTATTTCACATTACCATCGAGAGCAATATAGGGTCGATGTTCGGGTTGAATCCCGGCATGTATACGTGCATCTACATTACAAATCAAGGCATGATTCAAGGCGCCAATCAAGGTGTAAGGATGATAGCTTTTGATAAAACCTTCCCTAGGAGTAATATACTGCTCATATCCACCTAGCAGGGTACGAACCGCAGGACCACAGCGCTTGATGATTTGATTGGCCACATCATCTAACTTTAAAATTTTATGTGTTCCTACTCTGGCTAAATGTGTTCTAAAATTTCTAAAATCGACACTGGGCCAATCTCTATAATTAATAGTGTCGGTCGAGGGAGGAATGGCGGCATTAATGAGTGCTCGAATAACATCATTTTTGTGTTCACGAAGTCTTGCAATAGCATAGGATTTCATGGAATGTACAAAAAAGTTAGCTAGTCTCATGTAGCCTTCTTCGCCTGCAGCTAATCTAAAAATTAAAAACTGGTAACGATAACTGAGAATATTGGCAACTTTTTTGGCGATTTGATCGTAATCTTGTTGAGGGATATAATAAAGCATTTGAGCGGCAAATAGGCGTTGTTCGGCTTCTTTTTCTTGGCGCGATTGTTCGGCATTGTCATACAGGGCATTGCCGGCAGTTGTTGCAGCAGTTAGCGCAATCTGTCCTGCAGCTCCAATCCCCATGGGAGCATTGCTGATGTTTTCTTTGGTGGTTTGTGTTACTTGTTGTAGTTGTTCTTTTTTTTGACGATTTCGTTGCGTTAAAAAATTTAAGTATTCCGCTCGTCTTTCTGCGAGTTTTTCGTGCTCTTCTTGAGCATTGAGCATCGCAACTACACCTTTTTCAATCACCGATTCAAATTCTTTGCGTTTATGTTGAATCATTCGATTGATCGCTTGTCTATCTTCTGTGGTCATTCTGATTAATAACTTGGCATTATCCATATTGTGTTGCATGATGACATCCTTGTTTGTCTTTTCATCGAGTCAAAATAGCATAACGAAAAAAAATTCAGATCACGAGGGGGTTTTAAAAAAAAAGGTTTTAGTGGGTATGATGTTCAAACAAATCTATTTCGGGTTGATAATCTGAGAAATGAACTTTTCCTGTGGTGACGTCATATACAGCGCCAACGACATCGATTTTATTTTGATTCAATAAATCCGCCAAAATGGGACTTCTACTTTTGATTTCAAGCATGCTGTGAGCGATATTGAGGTGAGTAATATTTTGGATATCAGGACTCGATTGGTTTTTGGTATGTATATGGATAGCAGGTTTGATTTTGTTGAGCAATTGTGTGATGTGCCCCTCTTCGATATTTTGACAGGCAGCGGTAATTGCTCCACAGCGCGTATGGCCGAGAACAACAATCAATTTGGCGCCTATAATGTGGCAGGCATATTCAATACTCGCTAAAATGTCATCATTAACTACATTTCCTGCAATTCGAATACAAAATAAATCACCAAAAGTCATGTCAAAAATGGTTTCAACGGGAACTCGGGAATCAATACAACCTAAAACAACGGCAATGGGATATTGAGTTTGTGCTGTATGTTGAATATCCATGATTGTGCTTCGATGAATTCTTTGATTTTTTAAAAATCGTTGATTACCTTGCTTGAGAATATCAAGGACCTGTGAAGGCGTTAATATACTTTGCGCATCAAAGGTAGTGACATTGATAAAATCAATATGATCGTGCATGGTATAATCGGATTTAAACCCCATGAGATTGAGAGAAATATTTTTTTGAGGCGCTAGATGTTCTTTAAATTCTTCCAGATATTCAATAATTTCTTTATCCATAAATTCAGTGTATCGTGCATCAATGATCAATTGCGAATTCATAGGGATAGATTTTAATTCTGCAATCAGCGATGCTTTATTTAAAAAAGTTGTTTGTTGCGGTAAAACCAGTCGATTGGTGATGCCCTGGGGATACATTTCTTGAATAATATCAATACGTGCTTGACTATTTGAGCGTAAGATAAAAAATAAATGTGTGATAAGACCGAGAACAATGCCAATTAATAAATTAAAATAAATAATACTGATGAGGGTGACTAAAAAAGGTAGAAAACGGTTCATACCTTGTTGGTAGACGTGTATGTAAATTTTGGGCTTGGTGAGTTTATACCCTGTGAAAATTAAAATACTAGAAAGTACGCATAAGGGAATTTGATTGAGCACATGCGGAATAAAGCAAAAAGACAGCAATAGAAAAAAACCATGAAAGATGGTGGAGATCTTGGTTTTGGCATTGGATTGAATATTGACCGAAGTCCTAACAATCACCGATGATAAAGGAATGCCGCCAACGAGAGCAGCAATTGCGTTGCCAACGCCCTGAGCCCACAGTTCTCGATCTTTATTGACAGCTTGATGGCGAGGGTCCATTTTTTCTGTAGCGTTGATGTTCATGAGGCTTTCTAAAGAAATAACTGCCGCAATCAACAACGCAAAAAAATAAATTTGAGGGTTAAGCCATTGAGACCAATCCGGTTTAGCCAGACTTAACCCAATATGTGTCAGATTCTCGTATTGGGGAATATTGACCATCAAGGGGAAATACTGGGAAAAAATCGATTTTTGATGAATAAACCATTGGTTGAGCAAGGAGCCTGTGATCACCACAACAATTGCGCTGGGGATGGCCTTTAAAAAGGGTTTTTTGGATTTTTCCATCAATAGCATGATACCTAAAGACGTCAGTGACAAGATAAAACCGCCGCTATTAAGATGGAAACTTAAATTCATCAGTGGATGAAAACCAATACCTTCAGCGGAATCAATGAGTACATCCTTTAATTCTCCAAAGTTTTTGGTAATGGTAAAAGCAAGCGGAATTTGTTTGAGAATTAACAAAATACCAATCGCACTTAGCATTCCCTGAATGACATTATTGGGGAGAAAGTCTGCAAAAAATCCGCATTTTTTATATCCGGCAAGTATTTGTAAAAGGCCCGCGATGAAGATGGCGAGCAGTACTGCTTCATAATGTTGCAGTTGTGATATTGCACTCATGATAATGGCCACAATTGCTGCAGATGGGCCACTGACACTCAGTTGTGACTGGCTCAATAAACCGACCACAATTCCCCCAACTATTCCACTGATAAGTCCAGAATAGATCGGGGCACCTGCAGCAAGGGCGACGCCTAAACAAAGGGGAATGGCCACTAGAAAAACAACAATGCTGGCCAAAAAGTCCTGTTTAAATGAACGCTTCAAATAAATTTGAGTATTTTTAACCATGAGTTCCTCTTGGTTAGAGATCGAGCATCTCTTCTTCAGTCCATAAAATATCTTCTAAATGCATCAGTTGATTTTGTGATTCTTGATGTTTTTCCAGGTTTTTAAAATCAAAAATATCTTTATCCATTAATTGGCTGGGGCGAACTTTTTGCAGGGCATGCAAAATATTGCTAGGTACTTTGGGATTTTCTTCCGCTAAGCCATCAATGAGTTTGGCTACTTTTTTGCGTGCCAGATTTTCTTGAGAACCACACAAATTACAGGGAATAATTGGGAATTTTTGTTCGTTTGCAAAGTTTATAATATCTTTTTCTTGAACATAGCACATCGGGCGTATGAGAATATGCTTGCTATTATCACTGAGCAATTTAGGTGGCATGCCACTGATTGAACCATTATATAAAATTGACATCATGAGAGTTCGAATCAGATCATCGCGATGATGACCCAAAGCTATTTTATTAAAGCCGTGTTCTTCAGCATAGCGATAAATAATGCCTCTTCTTAAGCGAGAACATAATGAGCAGTAAGTTTGACCTTCTGGAATTTTTTCTTTGACGATGGAATAGGTGTCTTTGGTCAAAATCGTATGAGCAATATTTCGTGATTCTAACCATTCTCGCAGTGCTGAGTCATTCCAACCCGGTTGAGCTTGATCTAAGGTGAAGGCATGTAATTCAAAAGCGTGTTTACTTCTTTTCTGAAGATGTTTTAGTAAGGTTAACATCGTAAAAGAATCTTTGCCGCCCGACAGACAGACCATGATCCTGTCACCTTTTTGGATCATTTGGTAATCGCCAATGGCTTTGCCGGTATAATGAAGTAATTTTTTTTCAATAGCTGTAAATTGGGTCATGATGATTCTTTATTTTTCATAATAAAAGGGATTTTAAAGGTTTTTTGTTCCAGTGCAAAGTTTTTTTCAAAAAAGTTTAAAACATTCATTTGTGATGGAAGCGGTAATCGAAGGTGTGGGCTATTTGATTGTTCCCATGGTTGATTGGCATAAAGACAAAATCCACTTTGCGAAATAGCTCCCATATGGGCAAGCAAAGCAGTGTAATGTCGGTTGCTAAAGAGTTGATGAAGATGAAGATTTTGATCATGAGCATGTAATGATATTTCATAATCTTGTTGATTGGGTGGATTTAAATTAATAAATTGAGAAACGGTTTGACGTTGTCCATCTTTATCATAAAGTCCTGCAAGGGCCGCATGTAAACCTGTTTTTTCAGGCACCTGTATGGCAAACATAGAACTGCCATCTTGGAACTGACAGAGCAATTCAGAGAAGGGATGAGTTTGATTGTCATTTTGATTTTGCCAAATATTTTGCACCCATACTGAACCACTGGTTACAAATTGTTCGTCGGGGATGTGAATATGACCATTGATGGTGCCAGACCAATATTGTTTGATTTTTAAGGTCGGTGTCAGCGACATTTTAGGGGTGACAACAATCGGTTGCATTAAATCCATTTTTAAATTAAAAATTTGATTTTTAGAATTTTTATCTTGGTAAGCTAAAATAAAGGTATTATTGATAGGGCTAAAATGCCAATAAAAATGTCCAATGTCTTGTGTGAGGAGGGCGTTGTTATCTAAAAACTGGGTATTGGAATCTTGCCAGATGAGCTTTCTTTCATTCAGGTCAAACAGACCTGCAAAGGCATGAAAAGCCTGACCTTGCCGCTCCAAAATCATGATAAAGCCATAATAATCATCTTGCTCGTTGTGTAACAAACCACTAATCGTCCAAGCATTGTGCGATGATTTTGATAAATCAAACCAGGGAGTGATATAGTCACTATCTGCTGCATAGCTGTTGAATGGTAGCCAATAACAGAACCAATTTATGAGTAAACATTTGAGTATCTTTTTTATTTTTGAACGCATGGATTCAAGCTCATGGAATTTAATATTTTCTCCCAAAAATTAGATGGGATATTGGCAGAAATCGGTAAATAGTATATCGGTTTTTCATGAAATTGCCGACACTTTATCGCATCTTTCTCTGTCATGATAATGCATGATTCCGGTATATCAAAATCTTTTTTTACAAATCGATGATGATCGGGAAATGAATACGCTTGATGTTGAATATTTAAATCCCGTAGTGTTTTGAAAAAACGCTCAGGATGGCCAATCCCTGCAAAGGCGGCAATTGTTTCTTGGGGTAAATCCTCTGGCATAATCGCCTCTGGCTCAAGCTGCATCAAATACGTTTTATCGGCATAAACCTGAAGAGAATCTTTTAGAGAAGGTGAGGGGGTGCCATTGATTAATATGAAATCGGCTTGCGCCAGTCTTCCTAATGATTCTCTTAATGGACCAATTGGTAGTAAAGCACCATTACCAAAGCCACGAGTACCATCAATCACGATGATTTCAAGATGACGTGCCATGGCATAATGTTGCAGGCCATCATCACTAATGATCCAGTCACATAATTGATGTTGGTGGAGATACTCAATGGCTTGATTCCTTTTGGGGGCGATCACGACGGGTACTTGGGTTTTTTGAGCAATCAACGCGGCCTCATCGCCAATGAGTGAGGCATCATCGTTGACTTTGACAAGATAGGGGAAATCAGATAATTGATTTTTATAGCCACGTGTCACCACCCCAACTCGAATACCTTGTTGTTGAAGATAATGACAAATGGCAATTACCACGGGAGTTTTGCCGGTACCACCGACGGTCAAATTGCCCACCACAAGAACGGGTAAGGGAGAGTGGATGGCTAATTGACGATGCTTGTCCCACGTTTGAATCATTTGATAGCAAAAGGCAAGCGGTTGTAGCCACCAAGAGGGTTTTTTTTCTCGATACCAGTATTGATTAAGCCATTGAATCAGCTTGTTTTTCATGATGAATTCCATGATGTTGCGCGCGATAAAGACTGGCATAGTGTCCTTGTTGTTCCAGTAGGGAATGATGAGTACCCGTTTCTACAATTTTTCCTTGTTTCATGACAAAAATGCGATCGGCAAATTGAATGGTACTCAAACGATGAGCAATGATGATCATAGTCCGTTGATGATGGAATTGCTCTAAGGCGCGTTGAATATGAAGTTCGGTTTGATTATCAAGTGCCGCTGTTGCTTCATCTAAAATAAATATCGGTGCATTTTTATAGATGGCGCGGGCCAAGGCCAGACGTTGCCGTTGACCACCAGATAAAGTCAAACCATTTTCACCAATGAGAGTATGTAAACCATTGGGAAGTTGTTGGATAAAATCTTTGGCATCGGCTTGTTCAATGGCAGTCCATAAACGTGCTTCATCAATATGTTCTATACCATAGGCTATATTGGCTGCAATAGTATCATTGAATAAAATGACATGCTGACTGACCCAGGAAAATTGCTGGCGAAGTTCTTGGAGCTGCAATTGATCAATTGGAATATTATCAAGGGTAATTTCTCCCTTTTGAATCTCATAAAACCGAGGAAGTAAATTAATTAAGGTGGTTTTCCCACTCCCTGATGAGCCGACCAATGCAATGGTTTGTCCGGCTGGAATATGCATATTAAAGTTTTCAAGAACCCATTGGTCTGTTTGATAGGCAAAATAGACATTGTGGAATTGAATATCACCTTTAACCTTATGTGTCAGCATGGGTTTTTTGACATCTCGCTCGATGTCTTGATCGAGTAATTGAAAGATACTGTCAGCACCAGCCAAGCCTCGTTGAATACTTGCGTTGAGGGTGGTCAGGCTTTTCATGGGTTTAATCAATTGTATCCCTGCTGCGGTGATGGCAACAAACATACCGGGCGTGATGGTAATATGTTTGGCTAATTGTATGGCTGCAAAAATAATGACGGTCATGGCCATGGCTAAAATCACCTGAACACCAAAGACGTTAATGGCTTTGGACATGGCGACTTTTAAATCATGACGACGTGAAGATTCGGCGGCCTGGTTAAATTTATCCTGAACAAAATCTTGGGTTTCAAACATGCGAATTTCACGAAATCCTTCAATGACTTCACTCGTGATTTCTGTGACTTGTCCCATGGATTGTTGAACTTGGCGACTGATTCGTCGTATTCTTCGGTTGGTGTATTGAACGATAAAAGCAATGGCTGGCACTGCCAGCATGAAAATACCCGTTAATTGCCAGGAAATAATTAACATGACACCAAATAATCCAATGATTAAACAAGTATTTTGAACGATATCGGTGATGACATCTGCACTGACTTGAGCGACTTGTTCAACATCGTATAAGAGTTTAGACAGTAATTGTCCGGAAGGTGTACTATCTAGGACTTTGGCGGGCAATTGAATCAAATGTGAAAATACTTTTTGACGCAAACCATTGACCATGGAGCGTGCTACATGCGTCATGCAGTAACCACCAAATCCACCCATGAATCCTCGCAAGGTGATACCACCTAAAACAATCCAGGGGATTTGATAGATGAATTTCATATCAATATTGACAAATCCTTTGTCCATAAAAGGGCGCATCATGTAGGTAAAGCTTGCGTCAATGCCTGCATATAAACAATTGGCGATGATCCCTAATACAGCCATTTTCCAATAAGGCCGTAATAACGATAGAACGCGTTGCGATAAGGTGGGTTTTTTTACCATAGTCAATTTCAATCACCGCTAAAAAATAACCTATTTTATCTTTTTTTCTTCTCTTGCGCCAAGATTATTTTTTAATAAAGTGTATCACCAGCAATAAAAAACTGGATATATATTATATAATTAAGTTAATAATTGATTTTTTGGGACCTCCATATGTTCCGATACGATGATAAAACCATAAATGTATTGCAAGAATTAGCCAAGCATATTCATGATGAAGATTTTCAAAAAAATGAACAGGTCCAAATATTTAAACGATATCTCAAAAACATGAATGAAGTTAAATGGTATCAGTTTTATTTTTTTTCATTAGATAGGCTGATTCCAGAATGGCGAACTGAATCTTATAATAGTACACCTTTGGTGAATGCAGTGAATGTCATTTTACAGGATCAGGAATTTATCAAAAAGATCACCGCTAATAAAGTCAATTTAGATCCAAAATTTACAAATTCAGATGCGGGCATTATCTTATTTATGCTCAAGATTCATGAACCACCTAAAAAAATTGAAAGACAAAATTTTGAATTTGTTTCAATATTTTTAATGAATAATTTATGGGTACCCCTATCTCATGATTACCTTTATAAATTTGTCATGTTATTGTTGATAACTGCTTTATTTTTAACCATTACTTTTTTTTGTCCCCACTTTATTGCGGGTATTGGTGCTGGATTTATGGCAATATTCATATTGAAAGCACTTAATGCCTTAATTCTTAATTCGATTATGATGCCTATTGGCGTTTTATTGGCCACAATGGTTTATCAATCTCTGAAAAGCCTGTTTCCTCTAAAGTCATGTGTCAAAGAGTCTCTGACCGAAATTCCTTCATCTCTGCCGTCGATGATCAAATTCTAAGTTGCGTAATCCTTGAGATCTCTTCTATAATTTTCTTATGAAATATGAAGGGAGATTGGATATTATGGCGCGTTTTTTGTTGGTGGCTGCAGCAAGTGGTATTGCACAAACCCTAAGGGGAATATTGTTGGCGAGTGGACACGAGGTCATGACCACCGCGCGTGATCAATCTAAAATAACCCCTGATTTTATTTTAGATGCAGGTGACTTTTCTGCTGTTGAAAATATTTTTTCTCAGGTAGGCCTTATAGATGGCGTGGTCAATTGCGCCGGGTCATTATTGATTAAACCGGCACATCTGACGTCTTTTGAGGAATATCAGTCCATCATCCAAGCTTCGCTGACAAGTTCATTTGCTGTGGTGAGAGCCGCAGGAATTCATATGCGACAAGGAGGTAGTGTTGTGTTGATGAGTTCTTCTGCTGCTCAAATTGGCTTGGTTAATCATGAGGCGATTGCAGCAGCTAAAGCCGGAATTATAGGGCTTGCTCGATCAGCGGCTGCAACTTATGCACCCTATGGGTTACGTTTTAATGTAGTGGCTCCCGGATTGACAGAAACATCACTGACGCAAGCCTTAACTCAAAATGAGGTGATGCGAAAGGCTTCAGAACAAATGCATCCTTTGGGGCGTTTAGGCCAAACCCAAGATATTGCTCAGGCCATTGCATTTTTTTTAAATCCTGAAAACAATTGGATAACTGGTCAAGTTTTATCAGTTGATGGGGGCTTAAGCACCTTAAAATCAAGGATTAAATCATAATATGCCTGTTTTATTTCCGTTACTAGCCGATCAACTGTCATTTGATATGGCTTCTTTAGTTCACTTTAATCCTCAAGAGGATATTTTGCTCTTTTGTGAAGTGCGTGCAGAAACTGATTATGTTGCTCATCACCCTCAAAAAATTGTGTTTTTATTTTCAGCCATGCGACATTTTGCCAAAATATGTCAAGACATGGGATTTCGTGTACATTATGTAAAGCTTGATGATCAAGATAATACGCACACACTCATCAGTGAATGGCAGCGAGTGGCAGTCATTCATCAATGCTCTAACATCTATGTGACAATGCCAGGTGAGTGGCGTTTGACGCATGCTATAGGAGCGTGGCAACACACCAGTTCCTGTGCAGTCCATTGTTTTGAAGATACACGCTTTTTATGTAGTCATGAAGAATTTAAAGCTTGGACAAAAGGGAAAAAACAATTGCGTATGGAGTATTTTTATCAAATGATGCGCAAAAAGCATCAAATTTTGTTGTCTGAAAAAGGTACACCGGAAGGCGGTCGTTGGAATTTTGATACTGAAAATCGTGAACCTTTAAAAGGTTCCGCTGATTGGGGCACGCGTTTGATATTTTTACCTGATGCCATTACGCAAGATGTTATTATATTGGTGAAACAGTTTTTTTCACACCATTTTGGTGCTCTGGATGATTTTGCATATGCTTGCACACCGCAGGAAGCTCAGCTTGTTTTTGATGATTTTCTTGAACATCATCTGCCTTTATTTGGTCGTTATCAGGATGTGATGGTGACTGATGAAACTTTTTTACATCATTCCTTGATATCGATATATCTTCATGTTGGTTTTCTTGATCCATTGAACGTTTGTCGTCAAGTTGAGGCTTTATATCGAAAAGGAGCGGTTCCATTAGCTTCCGCGGAAGGTTTTATTCGTCAAATTTTAGGTTGGCGTGAATTTATCCGAGGGATGTATTGGTTACATATGCCTGATTATGCCGAGCTTAATGTATTAAAAGCCATTCGGCCATTACCGGCTTTATATTGGGGCGCACCTACAAAAATGAATTGTTTAAAAGAGGTGGTTGGAATGACCAAGCGTTTTGCTTATTCACACCACATTCAGCGTTTAATGGTGACGGGTAATTTTGCGCTTCTGGCAGGTATTGCACCCAAAGAGGTGACCGATTGGTATTTGGCTGTCTATATCGATGCCTTTGAATGGGTAGAATTACCCAACACTTTGGGCATGAGTTTGTTTGGTGATGGTGGGATGGTTGCGAGTAAACCTTATGCCGCTAGTGCTCGCTACATTGATAAAATGAGTAATTTTTGCAAAAAATGTCATTTTAATTCCAAGGAAACCGTGGGAGCTGATGCATGCCCTTTCAATTCCCTGTATTGGAATTTTATCCAGAAACATACCGATAAATTAAGAAATAATCCACGCATGGCTTATGTCTATGCAACTTGGAGTCGATTTTCCGAAGAGAAAAAGTTAGCTATTTTACAGCAAGCGTGTCTTTATCTTGATAATTTGGATAAAAACCATTTGTAGGGCCAAATCATGGGGGTGGTTTGCTGGTATAGTATATACGCAGAACCCTTATGACTAATACTGGTTTCTTCAGTCAATGGGCCGGTGATAAAACGCATGATAAAGTATAAAACCAGAGGAGAAATGATTCCTAAAGGATGTTGACTAGCGATGGCAAAACTTATCCATATGATAAGTTCCCCGCAGTAGTTCGGGTGTCTTGAATAAAACCACAATCCATATTGACAGACAGGGCTATTCGGATTTTTTTTAAATTTTTTTAATTGTTCATCAGCTAGTATTTCAATACTCAATCCTAGTATAAATATACAGGTCACTATTAAAAGGCACGCCCATGAAGAGTTTTGATTTTGCATACTAAAAAACCAGCATAAAGCAACAACCCATTGTAAAAGACCTTGAATTTGATAATTGATGAGCAAGGTTTTTTCGGCTGATTGTGTACTGCGCTTGATGATTTTTGCATAACGCCTATCATGCCAAGCCTGCCTTAGGCGATTCCACCATAAAAATAAGGAGAGTCGCATACTCCAGATGATTAATAATAACAAAAGAAATAAGGAAATAGGCGTTTTTCCAAATTCTAGATAATATAAAATACCCTGTAAGCCAATGCCCAAAGCCCAAGCGATATCAGCAATAACTTCCTTTTTGGTTTTTCGGTAAAAAAGCCAACTGATAAACATCCAGAACTGAGCAAATAATAAATGGCCAAGCAGCAATATCATGCTGAAAACAAAGCAGCAATACCTACACAGCCCGCACCAGCATGTAAGCCAATCGCAGCTGATACGGGACCGAGATAAATCGGTTTTTTCCCCAATCGCTTTTCAGCCAATTCGGCAAGCTTGAATGCGCCTTCAGAATTTCCAGCGTGGACAATTGCATAATCCATGATGGCAGCTTGTCTTTTCTCTTGCTGTTTTAATAAGGATTGAACACAACGTTCAAGAGCACCTTGACGGGTAAACGCTCTATCGTGCATAGTGCCTTGACCTTCGGCATTTAGTTTTAAAATCGGTTTAATACCCAAAGTATTTGCAAAGGTACCTTTGACTCGATCGACTCGACCAGAACGCATGAGAGCGTCAAGATGATCAACTAGGACAAAAAATTCAATTCGACCTTCGACGGCATGAATTTGCTCAATCATGGTTGAAAAATCAGTTTGTGAGTGTTCAATCACTTTGGCAGCATGCAAAACAAATAAACTTTGCGCCGCTGAAGTCAATTTGGAGTTGACCACATGAACATTATTGAATTCTTTAGCAATATTGACGGCACTGGAAAAAGTACTACTAAGCTTTTCAGCGACACTAACCATGATCACTTTTTCATGTTTAGAGGATAATTCTCTAAATTTATTTTGAATTTGCAGAGGGTTTGGTGCAGAAGTGGTTGGATATTGCGTATTTTTTCGAATACTTCGATAAAACTGATCGTGTTCAATGCTGAATGGATCGAGTAAATGGTGCTCATTAAAGTGAATATTAATAGGCAATAAATGAATCTGATGTTCATCTCGAATAGATAGAGGAATATCAGCACTGGAATCAGTTAGTAAGGCAATGGAACGTTTTTTACAAACATGGCATTCATACTGTCTTTGCATGTCGTCGACTTTGGGATTGGCGATGCGTCCCATAGATTGCAACATTTGAAATATTTTTTCAGGTTGATTGGTATGAATATGAAAACGTTGTAAATGTTGGTGACCTGTAACAACAATACTGTCTCCCCATTGCATCAAATGTTTTTGTAGTTGCTGAGGACTGATGTGTGCATCACGTAATAAGGCTTCAGTACAAAATCGATTTACAGGAGGTTCTGCGGTAAATTCATGGTCTTGGGCAGGTATTTCAAATTTTTCGACAGACTGTGAATGATAGCTAAAGCTTGGATTATCTTGGCTTAGTGCTTGGGTAAAGCCTTCAATAAAGTGATAAAAACCCAGAGCGCCTGCATCGAGTACTTTTTCTGAGTTTTTGTGGGTATATTGGCAATGTTGATGTAGGGCATCTTTTAGTGGTAACAGGATATCCTGGGTGAGAGTTTTAAAATTAGTGAGCTCTTTGGCCTTACTTTCCGTGAGTTTTGCCCAGTTTTCAACAATCGTTAGAAGGGTGCCTTCCATAGGATTGATTAAGCTTGCTCGAACTTGTTGAGAGGCATTTTTTAGCATTTCAGCAAAATGATGGGTATTAAGTGTTTTCGATTGTTGATAGGCTTGATACAAGCCATTAAAAAAAGAAGAAAACATCATACCAGAGTTTCCTCGAGCACCCATGATGCTGGCATTGGCTACCGATTCGAGTGTTTGTTCAACAGTCGGTTGTGCTGAAGCATTTTCAATAATAGCCGAAGCAGTTGCAGCCATATTATCGCCAGTATCACCATCTGCAACTGGAAAAAAGTTTATTTCATTCAGTTTTTTTCGAGCTTGTTTTAAATTTTCACAACCAGAAACAATAGCTTGTAACAGATGTTGTGGTGTAAGTTGTTGAAATTCCATAACTCAATATCGAATCTTTAAAAACCCAATCATAACGTTTTTTTCAAATTTATTCATTAAAATTTTAAAAAATCTTTGCGAATATTGAAAAATTAGTATTTTTTTAACTAATTATTCTTAAGTTTTAGGCTTGATTTACTGATTCATTAAACGTTAGTCTAAGAAGAACAATTAAAATAAGGACAATAAATGCAATATGTTCTAACGTTGTTGACGATGATGATTCTTGACGGAATTTGGTTGGGCGCCATTGCAAAATCACATTATTATCAAGCTTATGGCCATATTTTGCGATTGGAAAATAATCAGTTACAACCGCTTTGGTGGTCAGCTTTGCTTGTTTATGTCTTTTTAGTATTCGGTATTCATTTTTATGGATTAAGCTATTCTAAAATATCTTGGGTAAGTGCTATAGGGCATGCTGCTCTCTTTGGTTTAGTGGTTTATGGCGTCTATGATTTTACTTGTTTGGCCATTTTTAAGGATTGGCCGATTGTCATGACCATTGTTGATTGGTTGTGGGGCGGATGTTTGTGTGCCTTAACAAGTTTAATGGTATTGTTGATTCGAAAGATATAATTTGATTCTTGTACGAATTAACCATTTTATGTTAAACATATTGATGATGGTCTGATGTTTGAAATTATTTTATAAGGATAATTGATAATGATTAAATATTTTTTATTGGCCTGCATGGTATGTACTTCATCATTTGCTGGAATGGATATCTCTACTTCTATTAAACCAGATTATTCAGTGATTTCAGAAGAATGTCGACAAGTGGCATTGAAATTAGATTTTTTAAGTCGTTATCAAGAACGTTTGGCGTGTGTGACTAATTTAGACGGCGCGAGTGTTTATGTCGCCAGTCAATATATTTTAAATTATCAATTAAAAGAAGCTAATGCTTTGATTGCTAAAGCTATGATTTTGACTAAATTTGCTATTGATATTGATTGTCATGGACATGATGAAATGATAGAGGTTGTTCAACGTTTAGAATCAATTCAAAAAAAGATAGCTTTATAGCTCTTTGTTATGAAGCTCAGAACGCTAAAAAGAGTTTATCGCCATATCCATTGCAATGAGTAGTAAAAAAACGGTAAATATTCTTTTCAACCAGTTCGAACTGGTATGTTGTCCTATTTTTGAACCCAAGGGTATAAACAAAGTACTTGTTATCCCTGTGTAAAAAACAACATGCCAATCGATGAGCAATTGATGAAAGCTTAGTGTTAATACTGCATTGGCTATAAAGCTAATTGGGATTGCGCAAAAAATTGAGGTTGCCACGGCCTTTTGTGTCATTAAACCCATGAAAATGAAAAAAGGGACGAGAATGATGCCTCCTGCAATGCCAAATAGTGCATTTAAAATGCCCACTAAGATTGCAATACCATGAAAAAGATAGTTCGAAATAGGCCCAATACGATGAGGGCTATGATTTTTTGAAATAAAAAGTTTAATCGCCAAGCTCATCAGAAAAAGGGAAAAAAGTTTTTTCAAAATTAAACCATCCATCCAGCGGCTAAGTATTGTCCCCACAAAAATCCCCACAATCAGTCCGGGCAATATTTTTTTGACAAGAGCATAGTCTATAAGCTTAAGCCGATAATTATGAATCGATGCGACAATAGAACTCACAAAAATAACAGCCAGAGAGCATCCAACGGCCATATGAAACTGTTGAAATTCAGGTATTGTATTTTCTAGTTTAAAATAATAAAGATAGAGGGGCACCATCACCGTTGCGCCACCTAGCCCCAAGAGCCCGGCCATCAAACCTGCTAGAGCACCTGCAAAAATTAAAATGATAAAACTTATCATGGATATTTATTCCTGCTGCAGAAGACCTGCAGGTTTTCGCATGGGATGATGAAGAAGTGTATCAAGTATTTTTTTGGATTGAGGAGAAAGACCGGAAATTCGTTTGGTAACCAACCAATTGTTAACTTCCTCTAAATCTTTGACATTAAGATTTCCAGCAAGATATTTGAGTTGTAGAATTTGAATGATGAGAGAGTATTGATCACTTGTATATTGAAGTTGAGTTTGAAAATACTGTTGCTGAGCGTACAAAACATCCGTAATGGTTTTGGTGCCTACTTGAGCTTGTTCTTGAATGCTTGCGAGAGATACACGTTGGGACTCCAGAGATTGCCTGTCAGCTTTTACTTTTTCAATTCCACTCGCAATTGTATGGTAAGTAATTTGTGTATTGGCTATCAATTCACGTTTGACACTTTCAAGTTGATTACTGTAATTTTGAAACTGAAATTCCGCCTCTTTGGTTTTAGATACCACAAGACCACCTTGAAAAATTGGTAATGACATATTAAAGCCTGCTGTGGCATTGCGTTGTAGTTGTGGAACGAAAATATTATTGAAAAACTGATTCACGTTGACTATGGGGCTTGTGGTTACGCCTGTGGGTGTTACTAAATTATGTGTTTCAGAAAAATTCCCATAAAGATTAAAACTGGGCAAATGACCAGAAAATTGCATTTTGATATTTTGTCGAGATGCCTCTAAATAGAATTTTGCGGCTGTTAGTTTATAATTTTGCTTTAGGCTCGTTGTCACCCAGGTTTCTGGATTCATCGGTTCAGGATAAACCAGCGGAATCCTCTTGTTTTTTAAGGGCGCAATGTTTTGATACTGGTGGTTGGTCAGTTTTGTTAAATTTTGTTGGGCCGTTATGATATTGTTTTGTGCTGCAATCACCGTGGCACAAGATTGATCATAAGCTGCTTTTGCTTGATAGACCGTGGTGATGGGATCAAGACCTACGTTAAAACGTTGCTCGGCTTGTTGCAGTTGCCGTTTATTGGCTGTGCGCAAGGCATTGGCATTGGTGAGATTGTCTTGAGCCAGTAAGACATCAAAATAAGCTTTAGATGTCCGAAGCATCAAATTTTGGGTATTGTCATTAAAATTAGCCAATGCAGCACGTACGTTGGCTCTGGCTTGTTCAAGCAATGACCATAATTTTAGATTAAATAAAGTTTGTGAAGCTTGAGCGGTAATTTGATTTTGAGAATAGGTGCGATTAACATCCAAAGTAGGTCCGGCCATGACTTCAGTATATACACGACCAATTAATCCAGACGCTGTTAATTGTGGTAACAATGCAGCAGCAGCTGTGGGGATGGCTTGCGATTCTGCCATAAATTGGCTATAGGCGCTTTTGAAAGCAGGGTCACTTTCTAATGCTTCATAATATATCTCTAATAGATCATTGGAAATGGCCTTTTGATTCGCGACAAGGACCAAAAGGCTGAATATGATTTTAATGGTTTTAAATGTCATCCTGACCTACTACAAAAATTAAAAAATGAATTTGGATTCAACTTGCATTTGTGGCAAGAAGGGTAAACGAGTCGAAAATACAAATTCATGCCCTGTGACTTTTTGTTCACTTAAATGTAGCCATTGAGCATGTTGGACCTCATTTCCTAATGATACAAATAATTTTCCATCGGGTTTGAGGGAATTTAACCACGAATTTGGAATTTGCTCAATTGCAGCAGGGGAAATAATAGCATCAACTGATTCTTCAAAGACATCTAAGGCATAGGAGTGTTGCAGTATAAAATCTATATTATTAATTTTGTGTTTATTTAGACACTTCTTTGTTTCGACCATTAGTTGAGAATTGGTATCAATGACGATCACACGACGACATAAGTAACTAAGTAATGCTATCAAATAAGTGTGGCAACTTCCTAAAACAAGAACGGTATCTTCTGGTTTAAATTTTCCAGATTGAAGAATTTTGGCTTCTTCTAGTGGAGTCAGCATGATTTGTTCCTGAGCAACAGGAATATGCATATCGGCGTAGGCAAATTGTTGATAATCTTTCGGTAAAAACTTTTCTCGAGGGTGAGCGATATATAGCGCAAGGATGGCTTCGTTTGTAATATTATTGGTACGAAGCTGTTGCTTAATCATATTGATACAGGCTTGAGACTGACGCATCATTCAACAAATTCTCATGGTTATGAATATAAAAATACTGAAATTATACGCTTATTTTTTTGGATATTCTAGATTTATGACAAATTATTAATATCACTAAATAAATTTGTGTTTCATTTCAATAAAATCAAAATGACGTGGAAAGTTGAATTTTATCTGCATCTGTTCGGACGATATATTAGATATGCCTCCTAAGATTCAATATAGAGGTTCTGGGTGTTGGCCTTGATGGATGTTTTGTTTTCTATGAGCAAGAAATCAGCGCTAACCTATAAGAGGAAATATCTCAAGTTTATCAAAAACATTACGAGCATGATGTTTAATTGCTTTAAAATTGCCCGAGACGATAATCTTCAAAGGCTTGCATGATTTCTTGCTTAGTATTCATAACAAAAGGACCATGCCCAACAATTGGCTCATGGATGGGTTCGCCATTTAGAATCAATAACACTGAATCGGAAATAGATTGAATGCAAATGTTTTGATTTGAATTTTCAAAAAAAACCAACTCTTTAGATTGAACCTCTTCTTTCCCATTAAACATGACATGCCCCTTAAGTACTAAAATCATGGTGTTATAACCATCAGGCAGGTTTTTTAAATCGATTTTAGAGCCTTTTTTAAGAGATAAATCCCATAAATTGATAGGCGTAAATGTTTGAGCGGGGCCCTTGGTTTGTTCAAAATGCCCAGCAATAATTCGTATTTTACTGCCATTTTCGTCAACTTTGATGATAGGAATATGTCCCGTCAAAATTTCTTGGTATTTAGGCGGGGACATTTTGTCTTTAGCAGGTAAATTCACCCATAGTTGAACCATCTCCAATAGGCCTCCTTGTAAAGAAAAATCAGGACTATGTTTTTCTTCGTGAATAATGCCACGAGCGGCGGTCATCCATTGAACGTCACCTGGCCCTATTTTCCCCGCATGACCTGCATTGTCTTTATGTTCCACTTCACCTTGATAAATGATAGTGACCGTTTCAAAGCCACGATGGGGATGTTGGTCTACACCTTTTTGATAGCGTGCTGCTTGAAATTGAGTAGGTCCTGCATAATCAAGTAAAAGAAATGGGCTAATTTGTTTGCCGTCACGGTGATATGACATGAATGTATGAACAGGAAATCCATCGCCTACCCAATGTGGCTCGATATTTCGAACTATTTTTACAATTTTCTTAGTATTCATTTGTGTAAAGCTCATGCAATAAAGTCTCTAAATAGATTATATGATGTGCTTGAGATTATTTCTAAGTTTTTTTAGTGCAATGATGTCTGCTATCTATAGATTCAATTTGGTCTATATTGAGATTCGATGAGTTATTCTGAAATAAACATAGTTTGTTTTTTTAAAATTTGATATTCTTTTTTTTTCAATTTTTTGGAATGAATAATAAACATATGGATAAACAATTTCTAGTCCACTTGGAAACATCTTTAGAAGATATTAAACAACAAGGATTATTAAAACCAGAGCGTGTGATTGAATCACCTCAACAAGCTCATATTTCTGTACAAAATCAAGAATTGATTAATCTTTGTGCCAATAATTACCTGGGACTTGCTAATCATCCTTTTGTTATTGAAAAAGCGCATCAGGCCCTAGATGACTATGGTTATGGTATGGCTTCTGTTCGTTTTATTTGTGGCACACAGACGCCGCATAAAAAATTAGAAAAATCTTTAAGTACTTATTTAAAAAAAGACGATACCATTTTATATTCCTCCTGTTTTGATGCGAATGGTGGTTTGTTTGAAACATTGTTATCTGAAGAAGATGCCATCATTAGTGATGCTTTAAATCATGCCAGTATTATTGATGGCATTCGTTTGTCAAAGGCCAAGCGATTTCGATATGCTAACAATGATATGAAAGACTTGGAACAATGTTTAACAGAGGCTCAAGACGCTCGATTTCGGTTGATTGCAACAGATGGCGTTTTTTCGATGGATGGTACTTTTGCCAATCTTCCTGCCATTTGTGAATTGGCCGAGAAATATCATGCCATGGTGATGGTTGATGACTCCCATGCGGTGGGTTTTATCGGTGAACAAGGCCGTGGAACGCCGAGTCTTTTTGGTGTTGAGAAAGAGGTGGATCTGATAACAGGTACTTTAGGCAAAGCCTTGGGGGGCGCTTCTGGTGGTTATATTTCTAGTCATCAACCGATTATTGATTGGCTCAAGCAGCGTTCAAGACCTTATCTTTTTTCAAATTCTCTAGCGCCGATGATTGCACAAACCAGCTTTGAAGTATTGCAATGGTTACAAAAGCATCCTGAGTTACAACTTACATTGGATTCCAATACTCAATTTTTTAGACAAGGCTTGACTAAAATGGGTTTTAACTTGCTTCCCGGGCATCATCCCATTATTCCGGTGATGTTAGGTGATGCTGTTTTAGCTCAGAAAATGGCGGAGGTATTATTAGTCAAAGGGATTTATGTTATTGGATTTTCATATCCGGTGGTACCTCTTGGGCAAGCGCGAATTCGCACGCAAATGTCAGCTGGTTTAACGCATTCTCAGTTAGTCTATGCTCTTGAGGCATTTGAGGATGTGGGGCGTCAGTTGCATATCATATAAACATTATTAATGGATGTTCTTGCAATGAAAGCATTAGTCAAAAAATTTGCTCAACCTGGAATTTGGATTGAAGAGGTTGAAGCACCCCAATGCACTAAAAATCAAGTCTTTATTCAAATTGAAAAAACCGCCATTTGTGGTACTGATATGCACATTTATCATTGGGATGAATGGGCACAGTTAACCATTCCTGTACCGATGATTATTGGTCATGAATTTTATGGTAAAATTGTCGAAGTCGGTGAGGGGGTGTCTCATTTAAAAATGGGACAGCGAGTTTCCGGTGAAGGTCATTTGGTATGTGGACAATGCAAATTTTGTCGTACCGGTTGTGCGCATTTATGCCCTGCTACGTCTGGAATTGGCGTGAATCAAACGGGCGCATTTGCCAATTATTTATGTATGCCACAAGAAAATGTAATTGTTTTACCCGATGATATTTCCGATGAATATGCCGCGATTTTAGATCCATTTGGGAATGCAACACATACAGCACTAACTTTTGATCTTTTAGGAGAAGATGTTCTCATCACAGGAGCAGGTCCGATTGGATTGATGGCTGTGGCGATTGCAAAATTTGCAGGCGCAAGACGTGTTGTGATTACCGATGTGAATGCATATCGATTATCATTGGCTCAAAAAATGGGGGCAGATGCTTGTGTTTATTTGCCTGAACAAAATTTATTTGATGTGATGAGAGATTTAGATATTCCCTATGGGTTTGGTGTCGGACTTGAAATGTCAGGTCACCCCTCGGCGTTGTCACAAATGATCAATGCCTTGCAACATGGAGGTGGGTTGGCTCTTTTGGGCATTCCTCCCAAACAAACGACCATCGATTGGCATCAGGTTATTTTTAAATGTTTACGCATCCAAGGTATTTATGGTCGAAAAATGTATAGCACCTGGTATAAAATGTTGACTATGTTACAATCTGGCCTTGATTTAAGCCCGATCATAACCCACGAATTTGCAGTTCGAGATTATCAACAGGCTTTTGAAACCATGTCTTCAGGCCAAAGTGGTAAAATTTTATTAGACTGGCGCGAAATTTAGAGGATTTTATATGTCGCAATATGTATTTACGCTACATCAACTGAGTAAAGTCGTTGATCAACAACGCTATATTCTCAAAGATATTTCATTAAGTTTTTTCCCAGGAGCCAAAATTGGTGTATTGGGTTTGAATGGTTCTGGTAAATCAACATTATTAAGAATCATGGCAGGCGTTGATAAAAGTTTCTTAGGTGAAGCAAAGGCTCAAGCAGGTCTTAAAATCGGATATTTACCTCAAGAACCTGTCTTAGATGTAGAAAAAACTGTTCGAGAAATTGTTAATGAAGCAGTTGCTGATATGATTGGAAAACTGCAACGTTTTGAAGCGATTAGTATGCAGTTTTGTGAGCCCATGACTGATGATGAAATGAATGCGTTATTGGTGGAACAAGGTGAACTACAACATGAAATTGAGGCAGGACAGGGTTGGGATTTGGAAAGGCGCTTAGAAATGGCGGCCGATTCTTTACGCTTACCTGAGTGGGACGCTAAAATTGATGTTTTATCTGGAGGGGAGCGCCGTCGGGTTGCTTTGTGTCGATTATTATTGTCCAATCCTGATATGTTGCTTTTGGATGAACCCACTAACCATTTGGATGCTGAAAGTGTTGCATGGCTAGAACAATATCTGGAGAAATTTACTGGGACTGTCGTTGCGGTTACCCACGATAGATATTTCCTTGACCATGTGGCGGAATGGATTTTAGAATTAGATAGAGGCGAAGGAATTCCTTTCAAGGGGAATTATTCAGCTTGGTTGGAATATAAAAATTCAAGACTTGAACAAGAACAAAAACAAGAACAAGCACATTATAAAGCAATCGCCTCTGAATTGGAGTGGGTACGCACAAATCCCAAAGCTCGCCAAGCCAAGAGTAAAGCGCGTCTTGCGCGTTTTGAAGAGCTCCAATCTAAAACTTTCCAGAAACGTCAAGAAACCAACGAAATCTTTATCCCACCAGGTGAACGTTTGGGTGATTTGGTCATTGAGGTACAAGATGTTGCGAAAAGTTATGGTGATCGCTTACTGTTTGAAAAATTAAATTTATCGCTGCCTAAAGGTGGAATCATGGGTATTATTGGTGCCAATGGTGCTGGTAAATCGACATTCTTAAAACTTTTGTCTGATTTAGAAACCCCAGATAATGGTACCGTGAAAATTGGTGATACGGTTAAAATGGCTCATGTGGGACAGTTTAGAGATGATCTCAACGCCGATGATACGGTTTGGCAAGCCATCTCAGGTGGTTTGGATATGTTGCAAATCGGTGGTACACAAATGCCCTCACGTGCATACGTGGGTCGATTTAACTTTAAAGGCAGTGATCAGCAAAAACGTGTTGGGCAATTATCTGGAGGTGAACGCAATCGTGTTCATTTGGCTAAACTTCTAATACAAGGTGCGAATGTTTTGTTGTTAGACGAACCGAGCAATGACTTGGACGTTGAAACCTTAAGAGCCTTGGAGGAAGCATTATTATCTTTTCCAGGATGTGTGATCGTTGTTTCACATGATCGATGGTTTTTAGACAGAATTTGTACACATATGCTGGTCTTTGAAGGTGATTCTGAGGTCGTCTTTATGGAAGGGAATTATTCGGATTATGAAAGTTATCGACAAAGACGTTTAGGGGACAAGGCGATACAACCGCATCGAATTAAATATCGTCCACTCCATCAATAAAAATGAAAAATAAGGTAGATTTATGAAAATGTTATGGAAATGTTTGGGTATCCTTTTGGTCATGGTGCAATTATCAGCTTGTATTGATTATGATGAATCGACTTATATTGTTGATGATCAAGGCTATCGACATCATACCCTGCATTATTTGCGAGATAAGCGTGGTCGAAATTACTTTCCGACCACTATACCGGCAACAGGTCAAAAAGAATTTGTCTTTGATCCTAAAATATTTGCATGGGCTACTTATGATGAAATGGGAAACCGTGTGATGACCGGTAGTGGCTCTGGTGGTAAAGATATGTGTGAAGATGTCGGCCAACCTTGCAGAACAGTGACAGGTACCTTTAGAGTTTATAATAAGCATGGCATCGATTGTCGATCAGGTGAGTATCCCGTTGAAACGTATGGTGGTGCAAAAATGCCATATTGTATGTATTTTTATCGAGGCTATACGATTCATGCTGCTTATGATGTGCCTTTGGCAAATGCTAGTCATGGCTGTATTCGTGTCTTACCAAGTGCTGCGAAATGGCTGAATGAAGAATTCATTAAAATTGGTACACGTGTCACCGTTTTATCTTATAGTGATGAAGATGGTGATGGTGACTGGATTAAACATAAACCATTGGCGTGAGCTTAAACTTATCGAAGGTCCTTGGTTTTTTTATTGATATTATAAGGGCCTCATGATGAGGCCATTTAAATTTAATCGTATGATAATAAAACACTACTGATGGGGGCGTAATTTACGATGGGTTGGTTTCCCAACTATTTGAATTACCGCCAACTGATTATTTTTCAATTGATTAATGGTTAAATGAACATTGATTTCCTGAATGATTTTTTGTTTTTGGTTTTGATAGACGACTCGCAGGGGAACGACTGCCGTCCAACTTTGATACTGCGGGTGATGATTGACTTGAATAGGACCGATGACTTGTGTACTCGACAACAGTTGATGCGTCGAAATTAAATTGATGTTATTTGACTTTTTTAATGCTTCTGAAAATTGTGTCCATCCTGCTTTTGAATAACAAAATTGGAGTTGTTTTAACTGACCATCCATATTGTCATGTTTAAAGGAGAATGATTTCTGAGCCACGTAAGCAGACCAAGATTTTACAAATCGAATATTTTCAGGTTCAGCGGCACCTGGTAGAGTCGTTGTGCATCCTAAACTTGGGTTCGTGTTGTAAATGGGTTTAACTTTTTGGATTGATGGTTCACCAAATGACCAGCTTTGAAAAGAAAACAACAAGGATAAGAAAGTAATATAAGATTTTTTCATTATTTTTTTGAGTGAGAAAAATTATAATTTGCCATAGTCTATAATAAGAGTAAATGATTAAGGGAATATAATGAAAACAATAAGCTTGATGATAGCATTTTTTCAAATGATTTTAATTATTTGGTTAGGACAGGGCGCTTTAGGTGCGATACCCGAGCAAGCACATAGATTTCTTTTGATGTGGCTAAGTTTGAGTTTTATTTTCAATCTTTGTTCTTTAAAACAATTTTCTATTGGTTATTTAAGCAGCTTATTCTCATATTTGATTGCATGGCGAATTGTGGCATTGTATCCGCAAGAGTCTGTGATAAGCGTGATGACGATTGTTTTTTTTATATTTCTCTATCAATTGTTTTATTATGTTTATTTAAATCTTCATGAGCCTAATCGATTTAAACCTGCGCTTTCATTGGAAAGTTGGCAGTTGGTTTTTGTGAGAATGTATGTTGCTTTTGATTTTATTCCTCACTTTACTGAAAAATTGTTTGCCGGTTATGCGATTCATTATCAAGATGTTTTAAGCTTCCAGGCTTTAAACTTACCTTATAGTGAAACTTTGGTTTATATAGCGGGACTTTGTGAATTGGGAGCCGCTATTGGTTTGGGTCTGGGTATATTTATTAGACTTTCCGCAGTTTTAACAACTTTATATTTACTCATTGCAACCTTTTTAGGGCACCATTTTCTTTCAGGATTTATTTGGTGTGGGCCACATGGTGGCTGGGAATTTGCAGTATTATGGTCTGCGTTGATCTTTTCATTTGCCTTTGGCGGAGGTAAAGGATTTTCTGTGGATGAATATTGTCAGACACGTTGGTATTTCCCCAATTGGCTAAAAAAACTTATCTGATGTACTCCTATCAGGCATTATCTTGGTATGGGTTATTCATTTTTACCCATACTTTTTCTTTTGCTTAAGATATTGATTGGAGTGAATGGATTTTGAATCTATCATCTTGATGTATACCGACAAAAAACAAGCGTTTTTGATATAATTCTTTTGCGAAAAAGCAGACGATTAAGTTTTATTTGTGTAGAATATCACACAAGATTTTACATGGAATGATTATGTCAAAACGTTACGAATTGACCTTTAGAGTCATTATTATATCTATTTTTTTAACCATCTTATTAGCGACAGCCAATACATTTTTAGCTTTAAAATTGGGTTTGCTCACCTCTGCATCAATTCCTGCAGCTATTTTGTCAATGGGAATATTGCGATTTTTTAAAAATAGCCATATCTGGGAAAATAATTTAGTGCAAACAGCTGCATCTGCTGGTGAAGCTGTAGCCGGGGGGATTGTGTATACGATTCCCGCATTGGTCATTATTGGATTTTGGACAGAATTTTCTTATTTTGAAAACTTTTTTATTGCCTGCTCCAGTGGTTTACTCGGGGTGATGTTCTCGGTTCCTATGAGAAAAACCCTGGTCGAGCATGGCGGATTACCTTTTCCTGAAGGAAAAGCGATTGCTGCGATTTTACAAAAAAAATCGCAAGATAAAGAATTTAAGTATTTGATGGGTGGTTTGATTTTAGGAGCTGTGATTGATTTCATGCAAACAGGTTTACATGTGATTGCCAGTCAATGGATAACCTGGTATCCCATAGGACAATTTAGTTTATTATTCAGTGTCGGTTTTAGTGTTGCCATGATTGGGGCTGGATTTTTAATTGGTTCGCGCATGGCATTTAGCATTGCTCTGGGTGCCTTGATTGCCTGGTATATCGTTTTACCTTATTTTAGTTTTTTACCACATACACATGAAGATGTACTCGATTTTGGCGGGCAATTATGGACCCAGCAAATTCGGTATTTTGGTATTGGTGCTTTATTGATAGCAGGTGTTTCATCACTTCTTCTGTTCATCAAGCCTTTAATTGCAAAGATAATGTTGGTTAGAAAAAACCCAGCAATTGAAAAAAAATCAGATCATGATTTACCTCGATGGATATTGTGGACTGTGATTGCCATTTTAAGTATTTTGATGGGGATGTTTTTTCAGCATCTTTTTCCTTGGGAGCAATTACCCATCTCAGCAACTTCATCGACGAAGCTTTTGGTTCTATCGGTAATGTTTATTGTTATTTTGGGCTTTATTATGTCAACCATTTCAGCTTATTTTTCAGCTATGGTTGGTGTGAGTGCAAGTCCGGGTAGTTCTGTGGTTATTGCTTCTTTAATGTTTGCCGCATGCTTAATCTTAAGTCTTTTGCCTACAGCCCATTTGCATAATAGCGCCTTATTGGCAGCAGAGGCGATAGCTATTATTTTGGCCAGCATGGTCACCGGAATCGCAGCCATTGCCAATGATAATATACAAGATTTAAAAGTTGGATATTTAATTGGCGCCACGCCATGGAAACAACAGGTGATGCTGATGTTAGGGGTTGTGGTATCTTCTTTAGTGATTCCTGCTGTGATGCAAATACTTTTTAAGGTGTATGGTATAGCAGGCCACAGTTTAAATGGTGATGTTGATGCTGCGGCGACCTTGCCCGCACCAACAGCTGCCTTGTTAGCGACATTGACCGATGGTTTTTTTCAACATGCACTACCTTGGCACATTATCTTTTCTGGAAGTTTAGTGATGTTGGTGATGATAGGTTTAATTTACTTTTTTCCTATGGTCCGAGGTTTGGGATTATCCTTTTTTGGGATTGCCATTGGTATGTATTTACCCATGGAAACGTCAACCCCATTAATCATGGGCGGGGGAATGTCGTGGTTATTACAAAAACGTGAAAATCAGGGCTGGATTCGTGAAGGAAGTGTAGCACTATGGATTTGTTTGGCTTGTGGTGTGATTGCGGGTTCTGCCGTGATGGATGTGATTTTATCTTTCTTTTTTGCATGGCGCGGTCAAGTGAATGTATTTTCAGTGGTGGGCCGAGATCCTTACCATTTAAGCGTTTGGTTGGCTGTGGCAAGTCTTGTATTTCTAATTATTCGAATAATACGTTATCGCCATACTGATTAAAGTTGTTTTGTAATGAGTTCTGGATGAGTGAGACAGGCTTTTTTTTGGTTTTGTTGGCAATATTGAAGGAACCATTCAATATTGCCTTCCTCCCAAATGAGGCCTTGATTTTTTTCATCGGCTTGATGAATGAAAATTTGTGCGTTTTGACGCAGTTTAAGAGATGCCAACTCCATCAAGCTTAGTCCGCCACCTTTGATAATTAATAAATGTCCTGCCGAAAGAATTTTTGCAAGTTCTTTACCATTTAAATGGCCAAGCAGGTAAATTCTATTGTTGGGGCATAATTTTTTGATGCTTTGACGAAGCTGTTGATTGGCGTGTCCCACAACCGCAATATGTTCAATACCTTTATCGATCAGATGCTTGATATATTGAATAGAACTTGGGCCTTGCCCCGAACTAAGCATCAATACAGCTAATTTCTGTTTTGGGCGAATGAGTATAGATTGCCCTTGACATATGAGATAGTTAAATCCAAGAAATGTTTGAAGTTTTTTAGCGTGTCTTAGTTCTTGACGAATAATCGGATGTTCTTGCGGCGGATAAACATATATTTCATCTGCTAAATGTTGTTCTTCAAAAACATTTGTTTTATTCAAGTCTAAAAGATGAATGCATAAATGTTTCTTCGCTGAAGGTTTTAATTTTTGTAGGGGTTTTAAGAAATGAAGTGCCGAGTCTTCAGGAATATCTGTGACAAATTGATGTAAGCGAAGTTCAGGTAGGATCATTTTAAAACGTTCTTCTAGAATGGGACGGTTTTGATGATAGCGTTGAATGCCATGTAACAGTCCAGACATTCCCAGGGCTTGAGTAGAGATGATGATATCATGCGGACGGCCCTGTTGAATGGCTTCTATGAGTCTGTTATAGATTTTTTGACTGATGGAATATTTATAAATGATATCCAAAAAAAGTTGTCCTTGGGTCACCTTTTTGAGCGATTTTCCATTGCCTTGGCTTTGTAATAAATTAAAAAGAGCTGCATATATTACGCCATGAGGCAACCAATCCAATAGAAAGTCAACATAATGACGTTCGGGATTTGAACTTTGTTGCTTGATGAGTTGGATTTTGGCTTTTTTTAGTTGTGGAGAATTAGGCAGTTCAAATTTAGGAGAGAGTCTTTTAAATAATGGGGTGTTGGCGCATTGCAAAATGCCTAGCAGCAAATACTCAAAGTGACTCAATTTTTTTGAAGCTTTTGGGAATGTATGATAATGTAATGTCTTTTGATGATGTAAAAAATGTTGGATAAGACTTTGTGCGGCAGAGATATGCCCGTTGCCGCCACTGGAGGCGATGATTAAGGGATTTTCTGCATCAAACCAGGGTGAAGACGTTGTCATCAAAAAGCCTTAATGAAGTGGTCTAATATGATTATAGATATATTTTTGAAAATTGCATGCATTCTAAAGGAAATTTGTACATGACTAAGAATCAGCCCATTGAACAAGCTTATACTTCACGTTTACATCCGATTATTTTCTTCAAACCATTATCATTACTTTTGATACCTCTTCTCATTTCGTATTTGGGATTGGTGCAATACATGGCTATTGTTGCTTTCGTACTGGTTTCAGGGATTTGGTTTTGTATGGAGCTGATTCGTTATGCATTCACATGGATATCTATTAAACCTCAGCATGTGATTTTACAATCTGGTTTTTGGGTGCAACAGACCATTGACTTACCTTTAAGAAAAATTGAAAGCGTCGATATTCGTCAAACTCTAATGGGCACAATTTTAAATTATGGAGATATTTTGATTACTGGCAGTGGTGGTTCTCGACAAAAGCTTCATTGTATTCGAAGTCCATTGACTTGCCGTCGCTATATTGAGCAATATTTACATGCCTGTCATGATTGAAGCGCCAACTTTTGAGTGGGTCGATATTCAAAAAATATGTCTGAGTTCCTATCAGCCACGACAAGTGTTTGAAGAAGAAAAAATTCAAGAATTGGCGCAATCAATTGCTCAATATGGTATTTTGCAACCTTTATTATTACGTTCCGATTATCAACTGATTGCTGGTGAAAGACGTTGGCGAGCAGCAAAACTGGTGGGGCTTAAAGAATTGCCTTGCATGATTTTAAGAGTAGAACAAACTGAACAGGCGTTGTTATCTATCTTAGAAAATATACAAAGAGAGCAAATAGAGCCACTTGAAGAGGCGATGGCTTATCACCGATTGCAACAAGAATTTTCTTGGACACAAGAACATATTGCTCGTCTTTTAGGTAAATCACGTACGCATGTGACCAATATGTTGCGTTTATTAAAATTAGGAGAGAGGGTGATGTCCGCTCTTGAAAATAAAACAATAAGTTATGGTCACGCTCGTGTTTTGGTAGGATTGTCATCAGAACAACAGGATTTGTATTTGAAAGTGATGACTCAGCATGCTTGGTCTGTTCGACAGTTAGAGAAAAAAGTTGCTTTGGATAAAAAAGTCCGTTCTGAAGTGCCCACCGATCATGAACATTTTGTACGTATTTTAAGTGAGCAGGTTGGGACACATGTGGAGTATGAAGTATCAAAAAATGGTGTTGGCTGGTTGAAGTTTAAATTTTTTAATCAAGAAACCTTAGAAGGGCTTCTTGAAAAACTTGGATTAAGTTATGATTAATCAATATTATAATAAGGTTTGGAATCCATGAAGAATAGGAATTTTTGGTTAAGTCTTTGTATATGGGGGGTTGTATCGGCATCGAATGCAAACTCGGTATCGAATGCGATGAATAAATTGATCAATCACACCGACCCTAATATTAATATGGGTATGATGGTTGTTGATTTAACCACAGGAAATACCTTGTATGAGCATCAATCTCATCAATTGATGTCGCCAGCCAGTAATATGAAATTATTTTCGCAAGCCGCTGCGATGCTCGCTTTAGGGCCTGAGTATGAAATTCCAACAACTTTAAGTACCGATGCAAAAACGCTGACTCAAGGTCGTTTAAATGGCTCGTTATATATTCATCTGCCAGCTGATCCTTCGTTTAGTCATCAAGCTTTATTTTCTTTACTTAATAAACTTCAAAGCTTGGGCGTTCGTGAAATCACAGGGGATGTCGTTATTCAAAGTGATTTGATGGTAGCTAGTCCCTATCCCCCTGGAATGACCCCTCGTGATGAACAATATAGCTATGGTGCGCCTGTTGCACCGCTTATTTTAGATGAAAATCGTTTAACAGTGATTGTCAATCCGGCATCAAAGGTGGGACTGCCAGCCGTGGTTGAGACTTTAAGTCCACAGGGTGTTTTTGAAATTGATAATCAGGTCATGACCCGCGATAATCCTAAAGGATGTGGTGTTTCTGTAACCTTGGATGAAATGGGTAAAATTCATGCTAAAGGTTGTGTGGTGGGTGGGCAAATGGCTTTACAATTTAAAACGCCTATTAAGCATTCGGTTGCATATTTTGCCGATCATGTTCGTTATAAATTCCAACAAACAGGCATTGCTTTTCATGGCAATGTGAGGCTTGGTCATATGCCTGCATCTACTATTGAGTTATCAAGACATTATAGTAAGCCATTAAGACATTTAATGGGATTGACATTAAAACCTTCTGATAATTTATATGCAAATGCTTTATATTTATTGGCCGCCAATGATATTCGACATGCGCCAAGTAATTGGACGCAAGCACAAGATGCGGTTCGTCAATTTTTACAACAACAAACGGGTATTAATTTTGCCAATGCGGTTTTTGGTGATGGTTCTGGTTTATCACGTTTTAATCGAGTCAGTGCATATCAAACCATGAGTCTTTTAACTTATTTTTATGATAAGTTTCCGATTGCTTATGAGTATATTTCAGCGCTACCCATTTCAGGTTTTGACGGCACACTTAAAAGACGTCTGAATCAACCTTTTCAAAAAGGTATGATTAGAGCCAAAACCGGTACGATGACAGGCATTTATAGTCTTTCGGGCTATCTTATAACCAAAAATCGACATACTTTGGCCTTTACGATTTATATTAATCGTCGAGCGGATGGTAAGAGTCGTATGCGTGGCAGTTACCGCGATTTCATTGATCAGATTTGTAGTCTCTTGTTAAAATCAGAACCCAGTAATTTGCATCATCCTTTATTTTATTATGCGGCAACAAATCCTTTAAATAAGCGTCCAACAGCGATTGAAGTCAGTCGTCGCCAATTGATCTCTTGGCGAAACTTGGAGTATTTATTAAAAAAAGATTTGCGTTCACAACCGGTGACCGTTGTTTATCATCAGAATGAATTATTGGTCCTCGATAATGATAATCATGATTCGGTGATTTGGAGTGCCATTAAAAAATTAAAAAACAATCGAAACATTGGTGTGGCGGTTGAAAGCGTGCAGGCCCCAAATTTAGGATCTGATGCTCTGAATTTCTTGTGGGTTCAAAAGCCACCTTTGGCTCATTATCAAAGAGTTTGGATTATTCGTTCAAAAGGTTAGTCATTAATACCTGATTTCTCTTTTAAAGTGGGGAAATCAGGTTTGCATCGATATCGAGTAGAACTTTTGCAAATTTCGACACTTGGTTGAGAGTTTATTTGCAAGAATAAAACGTTTTAGAGGAATTGCTAAAAGGTTCGATAAATTAAACCGAAATTATGAATTCGTTGTAGCCTAGATATTTACGTTTTTATCGTTGCCTGTGTTAAATGTCAATAGCCGCTAGATTTTTCTTGAAATATTTTTATAGTGCATAATCCTAAAATCATGGTTTTCTAGAATGCATTCCGTAGGCCATTTTTGAATGTTTTTTATATTAAGGAAGATATCACCTTCATGCACTTTTTTAATTTCAGTGAGATAAAACTCGTCAATGAGTCCAGTCTCTAGAAAAAGATTCATGGTTTTGGCGCCACCCAGGTGATAGAATAATCCAGTACTTAGAAAAAAACTTGATTGTAAGAGTGTTTCAATCGAATTAAAAAAATGAACCCTAGGATCAGGGCTTTGGTGATACTTGGATAATACGCCTATTGGATGACTATCTATCCAATCCAGAGTTAATTTTTGAAAGGTATCATAACCCATGAGTAAAGGTTTATCTTTAACAAGACTTTTCCAGAATTTAGTATCTTCTGGATAATGCCAGGGCAGTTCTTCAACTTGAGTGCTACCAATAAGGCCATTTGGATCGCAGGCCATCACGCCGATGATTTGAGTTTTCATAAATAATTGAAATAAAAAAATATAGCTGATATTTTATGAATTGAAAAGAAGTTAGCGATATTTAATTTTTCTTTTGTAGAAGACAGTAATAAAAACCATCCATATTAAGCATTCCTGGCAATAGTTGTAAACCATATTGTTGTTGAATGCCTACGGGTAAATCAATCGGTAAAGAGAGAGCTTCTGGGTGGTTTTTCATGAAATGAGTGATTTGTTGTTCATTTTCTTCCGGTAAAATCGAACAGGTGGCATATAATAAAAGACCATTGGTCTTGAGTAATGGCCAAAGATTTTCTAATAACTTTTGTTGGATATCGAGATTAATATACAGATTTTGTTCTGAACGTCTTAATTTGATATCTGGGTGTCGTCGAATGACGCCGGTACCTGAGCAGGGGGCATCAATTAATATTCTATCGAATGGCAGGCCATCCCACCAACTGCTGGGTTGACTGGCATCAGCCAATAGGCAAGAGGGTTGAAGTTCTAGTCTTTCAAAAGTTTTTTTAAGTTTTTTAAATCGCCTTTCTTGTAGTTCAATGGCGATACAGGCTTTGGGATGACTCGTTTCTAGAATATGACTGGTTTTTCCACCGGGAGCAGCACAAGCATCCAAAATCCGGTGATCATCTTGCACTTTTAATAGCAAAGCGGCTAATTGGGCTGCTTCATCTTGCACAGAAATCATCCCTTCATGAAAACCGGGTAATTCTTCAATATGAGTCGCCTCGTCAAGAACAATTCCTTGTGGTGATAGTGAAGTAGCTTTTGCATGAGGAATATTTGTCAAATATTCATCTCTATTTATTTTTGATGCATTGACTCGAAGGGTCATGGGAGGATGTTCATTATTGGCCAAAAGGATAGCTTGCCAGTCTTGTGACCAATCCGATTTGATTTTTTGGATGAACCATTGGGGATGACTAAACTGAAAATCATCTTTTTTAGAAAGATCAAGCTGCCATGTTATTTTTTCACGAATGGATTTTCTTAAAATAGCATTGGTAAATCCACTTGCAGATTGAAATTTATTTTTTTTGACCAGATTGACCATTTCGTTGATGACAGCATGTTCGGCCTTATGAAGTATATGCAGTTCACATAACCCTAATATGATAGCGCACCATACCAGTTTATCCTTGGGTTTTTTTGGCATCAAATGATGAGCAATACATTCTAGTTGATGATAAAAACGACAAGTTTGTAGTAATAGATGTTTTGCAGCTGGTGGCCAATCAGAGAATTTCGAAGGCAAAGGATGGTCTTGGATTAGTTCAAGTAATCCCTGCAGGGCCAATTGCCGATAAGAGACGATCATGACAATAGACTGCCTAGAGGTAACATATGCTGATGACCATTTTGCCAATCTTTTAAAGACATTTTTTTCATGTTGGGAAATTGCCAAACCGATATCGCTAAAATGTCATCAAGAGCAGCAATATGGACTTCATCTTCCAGAAAATTCAAAATGGTGCCTGGTGGGGCTGAACTTTTTTGCCCTTTTAAAAGACGTGCCTGATGAATTTTAATAACTTGATTTTCAAATTCAGTATAGGCAATCGGCCACGGATAATAGCCCCGAATTTGACAATCGATGATTTTTGCAGGTTGCTGCCAATTAATTTTTGCATCTGTTTTATTGATTTTATTGGCATAGGTGGCAAGACTGTCATCTTGTACTTTGGCTTGAATTTGACCATTATCGAGTTTTTCTAATGTATCTAATAATGCAGGAGGTGCCAGATGGGATAAATGGTGCATCAGAGATTCTGAAGTGTCATGTGCCAAAATGGTATAAGGTATGATTTGTAGAATATCACCAGTATCCATGCCAATATCCATTTGCATAATGGTGACTCCGGTTTCTTTATCCCCGGATAGAATAGCATATTGCACTGGTGCTGCCCCTCGCCATTTGGGAAGAATGGAGCCATGAACATTGATACAACCCAAACGTGGCATTTCAAGTACTGCTTTGGGTAAAATTAGACCATAAGCCACAACTACCATAACATCGGCTTGATGGGATTGAATTTGTTTTTGTATGTCGATATTTTTTAATGTTTCAGGCTGAAAAACAGGTAGATTTTTTTCTAAAGCCCAGGTTTTAATGATGCTGGCTTGTAGTTTTTGTCCTCGGCCGGCAGGTCTATCGGGTTGTGTATATACGGCAACAATCTCGTGTCCGGCAGCATAGAGTGCCTGAAGAGAGGGAAGTGCAAAAGCGGGCGTTCCCGCAAAAATAATTTTTAAAGGTTTCATAAATTTTTTATTGTTTTGAGCGTAAATATTTTTCAAGATCTTTTCGGGCTCTTTCCCGTTTGATAGGCGATAATAAATCAATAAACAGTTTTCCGTTTAAATGATCAATTTCATGTTGTAAGCATTCTGCCAAAAGACCATCGCATTCGATTTGAAAAGGTTGTCCATGTCTATCCAGCGCTTTGACGGTGATTTGTTTGGCGCGTTCGACAATTTCAAGGGCACCCGGAACAGATAAACAGCCTTCTTTGAATTTTTCTTTACCCGATTTAGCAATGATTTCAGGATTAATAAAAACTTGACGTTCATTGCGTTCAGGACTGACATCGACGACAGATAATTGAATATTCATACCTATCTGAGGCGCTGCAAGACCTACACCACTGGCATCATACATAGTTTCAAACATGTCATCAATCAATGTTTGTAAGGCATCATCAAAAACATTAATAGGGACAGATGTTTTTCGAAGTCTTTCATCGGGAAGATATAAAATCTGAAGTAAGGCCATGGTTATTTCAAAAAAGATTAAATCAGGTTATGATCATACCATATTTTTGCAAATGACAGCAAAGTTTTCAACCATCATGGACAATTCAGATATTATTTTAGCCTTGCATCTTCAGCCAGGCATAGGACCTCGAACTATTCAAAGATTATTATTTCATTGGCCTTGTTTACAAGAATTATTAAATGAAGTTAATCAAAATAAACTAAAGATTCCTTTACCTGTTGCTTTGGTGAAGGCTATCAATCATTTGAACTGGGAGGGTGTCGAAGCGACGCGTCGATGGTCTGAAATAAAGGATCATCATCTGTTAACTTTTGCGGATGAATTATATCCGCCATTACTTAGACAGATAGCGGATCCGCCACCTGTTTTATATCTCAAGGGACAAGTCAGCGTTTTGCAATCATCATTATTGAGTATCGTTGGTACTCGAAATCCGACGGACTATGGAAAAAAAATCGCTTATGACTGGAGTTTTTCTTTATCTTCTTCCGGTTTGACTTTAGTGAGTGGTCTAGCCATTGGTGTCGATACCTTGGTGCATCAAGCATGTGTGCAGCAGAATCGACCGACCATTGCTGTTTTGGGGAATGGTTTGAATGGTATTTATCCATCTCGAAATCGAGCTTTGGGCTTGAAAATGATGGAGACTGGTTTGCTTTTGAGCGAATTTCCTTTAAATTTTTTACCAAAAGCTGGACATTTCCCCCAAAGAAATCGTATAATAAGTGGATTGGCTTTGTCCACATTGGTCATTGAATCAACAGAAAAGAGTGGAACCTTGATCACCGCTCGACATGCAGTCGAACAAAATAGAGATGTTTTGGTGGTGCCTGGTCCTGTTCATTCTCTGCAATCGATGGGTTGTCACCGCTTGATTCAACAAGGTGCTCGACTGGTCATGAGTCATCAAGAAGTATTGCAGTGTGTGCAATCTTATCAAAATGAGGTGTTTGTATGAATGATCAATTTTTTGCGATGTTACTGTCACTTTTTGAGCAAACCTTGACACAAATGAAATTACAGCAAAAATTTCTGGAGTCAGCGCTTGAAAATGATATGGAGACATCAAATTTCGATTCAGTTGACACTTTAGCTGTGTTTGATCATCCATCGGAATGGGGAACTCGTGTTCTAACCCGTTTGGAACAATCTAAATTTACAAAACCTGCATTACAATTTTTGATGCGCTTGATGCATACTCATATGCTAACTTCAGAACAATTCGAACATGTGATGAATATGGTTTTGGAAGCCCCGATTCGGTTTATGTGCATTGAAGAACTTAAACATATTATTCGTCAGGTCTTACTCGACAGTGTATCTTTTAAAGATATTTTGATGCTTGAGTTTGCTTATGATGTGGAGACTTCGCTAATCACCATGCATTAAAAATGGAGAAATAATGACAAAGAATTTGGTAATTGTGGAGTCGCCTGCCAAGGCGAAGACCATTGAAAAATATTTAGGTAAAGATTTTACTGTATTGGCTTCATATGGTCATGTTTGTGATTTACCTGCCAAAAAGGGTTCTGTGAAACCTGATAATCATTTTGAAATGACGTATGCCGTTATTGAACGCAATAGTCGCCATGTTGAGGCGATTGCTAAAGCGCTTAAAAAAGCAGATACCTTATATTTGGCAACTGACCCCGATCGTGAAGGTGAAGCGATATCCTGGCATGTTCTGAATTTAATGCAAGAAAAAGGTTTAATTAAAGATAAAGCTGTACATCGAGTTGTTTTTTATGAAATCACCAAGCAAGCGGTGAAAGAAGCCATTGAAAATCCGCGAGATGTTGCCATGCATTTGGTCAATGCCCAACAAGCTCGTCGAGCGTTGGATTATTTGGTTGGCTTTAATTTATCGCCTTTACTTTGGAAAAAAGTCAGACGTGGATTATCAGCAGGGCGTGTACAAAGTCCCGCTTTACGTTTGATTGTTGAGCGTGAAGAAGAAATCGAAAAGTTTCAAAGCCAGGCTTACTGGTATCTTTTGGCTGATTGTAAAAAGAAGCAAAAGAAGTTTGTGGCACGCTTAACCCATTGGAATCAGACAAAACTGGATCAATTTTACTGGGCTGATGCCAAACAAGCAGAACTTGCTCGTGATGCATTATTGGAAAGAGCTCAAGGTTTTCTTGAGGTGATCAACGTTTCAAAAAAAGAGCGATTACGTCATCCTTCACCTCCTTTCATCACTGCTTCCTTGCAACAGGATGCGGCACGAAAACTAGGGTTTACTGCCCGTAAAACCATGCAAATAGCTCAACAATTGTATGAAGGGATAGATATTGGCAACGGTACCAGCGGTTTGATTACTTATATGCGAACCGACTCCGTGAATTTGGCATCGGAAGCTTTGAGTGCAATTCGTGATTTGATTACTAAACGTTATGGTGCATCTTTTTGCCCAGATACTCCCAGATTTTACAAAACCAAATCAAAAAATGCGCAAGAGGCTCATGAAGCTATTCGGCCTACAGATATTGAGCGTACACCTGAAGCATTAAAATCTTTTTTAAGCCCCGATCAACGCAAGTTGTATCAATTGATTTGGCAGCGCACCATGGCCAGTCAAATGGCTTCAGCTCGTTTAGATACCGTCGCTGTGGATTTGCAAACAAGTCCTCAAGATCAATTCCGAGCCAATGGTTCTCAAATCTCTTTTCCAGGGTTTTTATCTGTTTATGAAGAAGGACAAGATGATAAAACAGATGATGAGGCACAAACACTCCTACCCGAATTGGAAGTGGGTGAAAAAATCCCATTAAAGACCATTGATGTAGAGGAACACCACACTGAACCGCCTGCGCGTTATTCAGAAGCAAGCCTTGTTAAAGCTTTAGAAGAATTTGAAATAGGGCGACCTTCAACATACGCAAGTATTATTCATACTTTACAACAGCGAAATTATGTATTGGTTGATAAAAAACGTTTTATTCCAACAGATGTTGGTCGAATCGTCAGTCATTTCTTGACGAATTATTTCAATAATTACGTCGATTATCAATTTACAGCAAGTCTTGAAAACAAACTGGATGCTATTTCACGAGGTGAAGAAGAATGGATTCCTGTATTAGAGGAATTTTGGAAACCATTTTCGACCCAAGTTGAAAGTATTGATCAATCGGTTAAAAGAAAAGATGTGACCACCGAAGAGTTACATGAAAACTGTCCTAAATGTAGTAAACCATTGGCCATTCGTTTAGGAAAGCGTGGACGTTTCATTGGTTGCACCGCTTATCCGGAATGTGATTATACTGGTGATTTGCCAACGAATACACCGACCGCTGAGCCTGAGGTTAAAAATTTAGATAGAGAATGTCCGACTTGTACAGCACCTTTACAAATTAAGCGTGGAAAATATGGCCTATTTGTGGGTTGTAGTCGATATCCCGATTGTAATTTTATTGAGCCATTGGAAAAACCTGAAGATACTGGGGTGACTTGTCCAGTATGTCTATCTCATACAATTTTGAAACGGAAATCTCGCAAGGGACGAATTTTTTATTCTTGTTCAGGATATCCAAAGTGTAAATACGCATTGTGGAATGCACCTGTCCATCAGAGTTGCCCCAAATGTCATTGGCCGATTTTAACGTTAAAAGTGACTAAAAGAGCAGGTGAACAATTGGTTTGCCCTCAAACAGAGTGTGATTTCATAGAGGATCAGAAGTCTTGATTCTCTATGAAACAGCTTTATCATAAAAAAAGTCAAATTTTCTTTTATTTTTGATAGGGATGATTTTTTCCCCGGGCGTCACATCAATATTTGTGGCATTATCGCCTAAAAGCAAAGGGTTTTTGTGAGGTTCCACGTGAACTTCACGATACTCTATCGCTTTGGAATTGACATTCGAACAAGCCGCGAGTACCAATGTGAATACTATCCATAAAAAATGATGCATTAAAAACAACCTAAAAAGATGAAGATGAAATAAAGAGTATCATAAATTAAAGTCATTGGAAAAAAAATCAAGTTGATTTATTTTAATTTTATCTTCAGCCAAATTGAGAATTTGTTGCCATTGTGCCATGATGAAGAGCGTGTCTTGTTCTTTTTTTAAAATCTCCTGGAAGTTTTTAATAATCCATCTTAATAGGTATGCGCTTTGGCGTGGTTGATCAAACTCATCAAACAAACCAAAATGTTTTTTATGGCCAAAATGCCATTCATAATTATCTTTGAAAGTCCAAAAATACATTCGTTCGATTTCTTGACCGAGGCAGATTTGTGTTAATACGCATCGAAATATTTCAATGATAAATTGAGGTCGAACCACATCTTTCTCATCAGCAATACCTGTTTCAGTGATATAAACGGGCATTTTAATTTCTCTAGCTTGTTCCAGGGCCTGATGATAGCTTTCAGGATAGACCGCTATAAACATATCCCCCATTTTTTGGTTTTTATTGCAAGTGGGGCCCATGTAACCGACTTGAACATCTCCGTAAATATTTAAAAAACAACAGTTTCCTTTCGAACGTGGCTCATGATAATGAATGTTTCGATAGTCCAATTTTCCTTCGGTCATAAAGCGCATCACAATATCATGAGTAAATTCAGTCAGTGGCTTTGTCAAATATTTATCAATTAATGAGGAGCGACTTTGAAAGCGCAAAATATTATGAACCAAACCAATTTTTAAGTGCTGATGTTGGATTTGTTTTTCTAAACGAGCGACCAACTCTACATGAGCTTGAAGTAAATGTTTGAGTACAAGAGTTGCTTTATCCCACGACAAGAATTGAAAAGGGGGAAATTTACCGTATAGATACCCAGTAAATGCCTCTACTGCCGGTTCATTGATAGTACACCAGATTTTGACATCAGTTGAAAGCTCTTGGATAACAAATTGCGCATAGCGAAGGAAATCCTTGATATTTTTCTCTTGTTCAAATCCGCCTTTTAATTGAAACCATAATGGTTGAGTGAAATGATACAGGGTTAGCATGGGTTCGATGTGATGACGAAGGCAGGCTTGAATAATTTGTCGATAATGCAAGATTGCTTTAGGATTGAAGTGTCCAGGCGTGGGTTCAATATAGTTCCATTCCACTGAAAAACGTAAATGTTTGATGCCCATTTTTTGTAAAATAGGCAAATAATTTTCTATAGTCTCCCATGCAGAAACTTTATTTTCTATAGAAGGAATGCGTTTATCATGTTGGGAGATATCCCATTGATTGGGTGTTTGACCAAAATCAGAACAAGTGGCGGAACTGATTTGATATAATGATGTTCCCATACCTATTTCAATTATCTTTTGTAACGAATTGAGTGTTGGTTTATTCATTTATCTCTTCCTTTTATAGTCAAGTATAGCTACAAATGAACAGAATGGTTTAAAATATAGAAAAAAATTTATTTGTGGTGATGTCACTGAATCAAAAGTAATAGTCATTCGTCTTAAAATTTCGCTGACATCCATGGCAATAGAGAGAAAAGTAGGGGGCTTAAAGTTTAAGTCGAACCACTCATGATTTAAAAAAATAGCAAGACATATGAGTGCTAGTGAAATTAGAATGGCTCTAAATTAGGTATGAAATAAGTCCATTTGACCAAAAATACTGTAGGCATTGCGAAAGCCAAAGATGTTCATGATGGAATAATACATAGAAGAGAGTTGGTAGGTTAAAATGACATTCTGACCTGATAAAATGAGCGGCTTCAGCGCTTGTTTTTTTTGAATTAAATTGATTAATAACTATAAACCAGCTGTAATAGCGTAAGGGAACAGAGCCCATGATGGTTCGCGTGATTTTTACTGATTCTCCAGGTGTCACTGAGCATCCATGCACCCAAAAGCATGCTCATGATAAATTACACTGTAAAATGAATGCGATTAGATAAGATATTCATAATTGACGTGTTCAAAAATATCCCTGCCACAGCGATTGTAGGACAAGTTCTCCACGCCTCAGTAATATTGATATAAAGATCTATCCCAAGAGAACTAAACATTTGGCTTTTATCCGCAGCAAATACACAGATAAGTAATGCAATTGAGGCCAGCAGGGCTGTTTGATGGTTTTTGAAGAGAAGGTAAATGATACAAGCAATGGCATATGACCAGTCGATAACGCCCAAAATTCCCCAAGTGTGTGTATTGATGAAAAAGGGATGGAATGTTAAAAGTGGATCGCCGTGTTTTCCTATATATTGTCAAGCTATGAAAATTAAACCTATCCATCCAAATGTATTTAAAAATTTTTGATAGATGGTTTCCCATAAGGCTGGAGTAAAGCCTAGAAGTGTAGATCCGGGCCAACCGTTTCTCATGAGTAATCCCATTGTCCATAAAGACAAAGTACGAGTGAATATGTGCCCGTAAGTTTGGGCAGATGATAGGTTTTGTTTAAAGTGGTTTTCGATTGCAAAAGGAATTGACATTCCAACGATAAAAATAAAACCAGGAAATCCCCAGTCAACACAAGTCATACCACTGCCAATGCTCCGGTCAGTAAAATCTACCATCCAATCTGGGATAAGATTATTTCTGATTAATCCCAGATCATTAACAAAAATCATGATAAAGATGATGAAACCACGTGTGGCATCTATGGATAGAATTCTGGGCATATATTATTTTTAATATAAAGTATGTAATAGAAATTTTAAAGGAACTTACGTGATTGATGAAGATTTTATATGCTTATAAATGATTAAATTGGTCGGGACGGAAGGATTTGAACCTTCGACCCCTAGCACCCCATGCTAGTGCGCTACCAGGCTGCGCTACGCCCCGAAACAATGAGCATATTATATCAGTAGTTTTCAAAAAAACAATAAGCAGGTCGAGCCAATTTAAAGTTTTAGTATTTCTGTTAGAGCTGCATTCATCGGTGTTAAGGAAATAGTGCTTGGTTTTAAAATCTGAAGGAGGCGTTGAATATTTAATTTTTTATTTTGTGACATGAATTCTTTTTTCATAGGAGATGCTGTACTCCAGATCTTTTCGAAGTAGTCATTTTCAGCAAGTGGGCATTTTAGGATTTTTGCTAATTGTTGTTGCAATGCACCCATCGGAGTGGGTGTGCCATCAGCAATATTTAAAATGCCATGATAGATAATATCTGTTCCTAAATAAGCAAGGATATTAACTAGATCTTTTACATAAATATGGTTGATAAAAGGCGACTCATGCGGGTGTATGACGGGGGCTTGTGCGTATACGGCATCGAGTGGCAATCTTTCTTGCCCATAAATACCGGCAACACGAAGTCGTGCACAGGGAATATGATGTCGTTGGCAATAGTCATCAAATTGAGATTCTGCGGATAGACGTTGCGTTTGTCTTAGGCTTTCTATATGACAAGGGCTTTGCTCATCCACCCATTGACCGTGATGATGACCATAAATACCACTTGAGCCTATGTAAATGATTTTTTTGGGTGCTTGTGTGAGTTTTTTTAAAAAATCGGTGATGATGACATCATCTTTATTTTCATGATGAGGCGGGATAAAGTAATAAAGAATATCTTCTTTTTGAAGATCAAGTTGTGTTTGACGAATGTCTTGTGATAAATGGTGCAAACCGGGGGTAAGAATTTTTGGAATTTGTCGAGATATACCCACGACTTCTAGATTTTTTTGAATGAGAAGTTTGGCCAAATGGCTGGCTACATAACCATAGCCCATGAGTATATGTCGTGACATCTTAGAGATATTCTCCATATAAGTCATAATGATCACTGTCGATGACTTTTATGTTTACCATGTCTCCAATTTTGACGTCAGGATGTATTGGTAAATAAACCACACCATCAATTTCAGGGGCATCTGCAATACTTCGCGCAATGATTTGCTCATCTTGAATATCATCAACGAGTACTTCGAGGAATTTACCGTGTTTTCTCTGAAGTTTTTGTTGACTAATTTCAGCTTGCAAACTCATGAATCGGTCAAAACGTTCTTGTTTGATGTCATCCGGAACAGGGTTTTCTAAATTATTGGCTACAGCACCTTCAACCGGTGAGTATTGAAAACAGCCTACTCTATCCAATTGTGCGACTTTTAAGAAATTCAAAAGTTCTTGAAAATCTTCTTCAGTTTCACCGGGAAAGCCAACAATAAACGTTGAGCGAATGGTGATTTCAGGACAGATTTCACGCCATTTTTGGATGCGATTGAGTGTATTTTCCTGATTGGCAGGTCTGCGCATGGCTTTTAGTATTTTGCTACTGGCATGTTGTAGTGGAATATCGAGATAAGGTAATAAACCTTTGTGACTCATGAGAGGAATAATATCATCGACATGGGGATATGGATATACATAATGTAATCTGACCCAAATGCCTAATTTACTCAAGGCCTCGCAGAGATCGTAAAACTTGGTCGCAAAGGTTTGGTCTTTCCAAACGACTTCTTCATATTTTTTATCGACACCATAGGCAGAGGTATCTTGAGAAATTACTAAAAGTTCTTTAACACCTGCTGCTTTGAGTTGATGGGCCTCTTGTAATAGTTGCGCGAAAGAATAACTTTGTAATTTCCCACGCATAGAAGGAATAATACAAAATGTGCAATGATGATTACAACCTTCTGAAATTTTCAAATAAGCATAGTGTCTTGGGGTGAGTTTAACACCTTGTGCAGGAATCAATTGCGTGAAAGGATCTTTAGGTTGAGGGACATGTTGATGAACCGCATTTAATACTTCTTCATACGCATGAGGACCACTGATATGTAATACGTCTGGACAAATAGCTTTAATTTTATCTGCTTTTGCCCCCAAACATCCGGTGACAATCACTCGACCATTTAAGGCCATGGCCTCTTGAATCGCTTGCATCGATTCTTCAATCGCTGATTCAACAAATCCACAGGTATTAATAATGACAACACTTGCATCTTCATAAGTATTGACCAGTTCATAACCTTGGGCTTTGAGTTGAGTAATGATTCTTTCAGAGTCAACCAGCGCTTTAGGACAACCGAGACTAACGAATCCAATTTTTGAATTTTGCATGTTTTTTTATTCCACAACTTTTTGGCTCATCATAGCTGATGAAGCTCTTATCGACAATAGTTTCTAGATTCTAGGACGAGTTAATCTTTGTTTTAATTCAAAGTTCTCTGCTGCTTGTTTTTCCCATTCTTGGAAAGTCGCATCCTTTTCCGGTACGACCAATGTATTATTGATATAAATCTTGACTTGATCAGGCCTTATGCCTTGTTTGGCCGCAGCTGAAAGAACGCTGTCAATGCTACTTTTTTTGGTATCTTCATATGAGCTGCTGGCATAGGGGGAGTAAGGCGGAGTGATGGAAAAAATAAATTCGGCATCTTTATCTAAATATGTTTCGCACATTTGCTCAACAATTCTTTGTAATTCCAAAGGTGTTTCATATTCGAAAGAATCACCTGTTAGACCAACTTTTGCACTCACATTTCCTTTAAGAATATTAAAAGGTAATTTGGTTTTTTGCACTTGCAAAGCATTTAAAAGTTTTGTGCGAAGATTTTTGAGTTCTTTTAATTCACTAGCAAAATCACCTTTTGTTTTATCAACTTTATCTGAATCTTCCAATGTTTCAATAAGCGGGTTAATGAATTGATAAAAAATTATATCTTCAAGTATGTGCAAATTTCCAACTGGTGAATTGGACTTGTAATCAGGATTCATATGTTTAATGATCGCATCTTGTTTTTGTTTTTCCATGAAAGCGTTAAACTTTGAAAATTCTGGTTCTTTCAGATATTTTATAAATTTTTGGTAATCTTGATACTCAAATTCAAAATTCATCAATATTGCCTCTATTCTGCCACATATATATTATTATCGGACAATGTGTCGTTTTAGTCAACTTAATTCCAGGCAGGAATGGCATTATCACCAAATAACTCTTTGGCTTTCTCCATGACCGCTTGACTGTGCATCGCATCTGAAAACTGTTGGAGTTTGGATTGATTTAAATCCTTCGTACGTACTACCATTAAATTGGCATAAGGCGAATCTTTGCTTTCTAAAAAAATAGCATCATGAGCGGGACTTAAGCCAGCGGGAATGGCAAAAGTGGTATTGATCACTGCCGCATCAACATCCATAAGCATGCGTGGCAATTGTGCTGCATCCAATTCCTTGATTTGTAAATGTTTTGGATTGCTTTGAATATCGTGAAGCGTAAACGTATCTTGCTTGGGTAAGGTAATAAGGCCTGCTGCTTGTAAAAGCATTAGTGCTCGAGTTTGATTACTTGGATCATTGGGAATCGCAATGATCGCAGACTCCGGAATGTCGTGTAAATTTTGATGGCGATTAGAATAAATGCCCATTGGATAAATAAATGTTTTTCCTAAAATAGAGAGGGGATAATGTCTGGCTCGAATACTTTCTTGTAAAAAAGGTTGGTGTTGATAGATATTCATATCAAGCGAACCATCCGACAAGGCTTCGTTAGGAAGATTGTAATCACTGAATTCCAAAATTTTAACTTCCAATTGATATTGCTTTTTGGCAACATCTCGAGCTACTTTAGCAAGGTCTGTTTCAGGTCCTGCAATGGTCCCCACGGTAATATCTACTTTGGGCGCCGGCTTGCAAGCAAAAATCATGAATGATGTCATAATAATGAGTGTTTTTTTGATAATTTGCATAATTTTCTCCTAATGCTGTATTTTTTTTCTAATGGTTTGGCCTAACCATTGGATGAATTGCACCATGCTTATTAAAATAACAATGGTGATGCACATGATATTTGTATCAAAACGCTGATAACCATAACGAATTGCTAAATCTCCTAGTCCGCCACCACCAATCACACCAGCCATTGCGGAATATCCTACTAATGTAATAGCAGTCATGGTCATGGCATCAATTAATAAAGGTAAGGTTTCTTTGAAAAACATATTTTGTATCATTTGTCGGGGTTTAGCTCCAATCGAATAAGCACATTCGATGATCCCATCTGGAATTTGTTCATATGCTTGAGCGGTCAGACGAGCAAAAAGTGGCGTGGCACCAAGAGTTAAAGGCACAATGGCTGCATGTAAACCTATTGCAGAACCTAAAAGCCAGCGAGTCAGTGGCAGTAAAGCTACCATAAAGATAATAAAAGGAATGGATCGAGATGTATTAATGAGTACATTTAAAATTTTGGCGATGAATCGATTGGGATGAAGCTTTTCGGTCACATATAGCCATGTTCCCAAAGGCCATCCTAAAATGATGGCGCCGATCATACTCAGCAAGACCATATAGGCAGTTTGGCCTGTTGCTTGCAATATCTCAATGGTTAATACGTTCAACATATCCTAAAACTTCTCCTGTGATTTGATGTTGCTGACAGCGTTTTAAAAACTCATCAATTTGTGCTTGTTGACCCTGAATGCTCACCAACATGACGCCACATTGATTCGCTTGCAGATGTTCAATCTGTGCTGATAAAATATTGATATCCATGTTCATGGAACGACACATTTCACTGATAAAAGGAATGGTGGCACCCTCTCCTGGAAATAAAATGCGAAGGATGACGTATTCTCTTTGCTCTTCAGTTAATTGATCAATAATAAGCGGAGGTAGTTGCTGTGCAATATCGCCATAAAGTGCTTCTCGAATCAGACTTGTTTTGTTCTTCAAAAGATTTGGCCATTCACAAACTTCAATGATCTCACCTTGTTTCATGAGTGCTAAGCGTTGGCATACTTTTTTAGCGACCTGCATATCGTGGGTAATCAAGACTAAAGTGATCTGAAATTGTTTTTGAATTTCGATGAGTAAATTTAAAATTGCGTGAGTATTTTGGGGGTCAAGTGCAGCGGTTGCCTCATCACATAGTAATATGGACGGTTGCGTGCTTAGCGCGCGAGCAATAGCCACTCGTTGTTTTTGCCCACCACTGAGTTGTTCGGGGTAAGCTTTTTGTTTGTGAGCAAGACCGACAACATCAAGGAGTTCATTCACGCGTTTTTCAATATTTTGATGTGTATGTCCTTGGATTTTCATTGGTAGAGCGATATTCTCAAAAACCGTTTGTTGATGTAACAAATGATAATGTTGAAAGATCATGCCTATTTTTTGACGAGCCTGTCTTAATGCGGCCGCATTTAATTGTATCAGATTCTGACCATTGACCCATACTTCGCCAGAATCAGGTCTTTCTAGTAGATTAATACAGCGAAGTAATGTTGATTTGCCTGCACCACTACCGCCTAAAATACCAAATATCTCACCCTGATGAATGTCTAAAGAAATGTCTTTAAGAACAGAGTGACCATGAAAATTTTTATTAATGTGACGTAAACTAATCATCGATGATTGACCGTTTGTTAAACTGATAAAAACGGCTATAGAGGCGATATCGCTTTAGCCGTGTTTTCAAGTCTATGACTTGAGCGCCCGCAAGCTGAAAAAAATCAAATCCGCGCAACATCATGCTAACTTGATTTTTTAAAGATTGCAAGGTATTGATGTATTAATTATTTGCGTGGAGGTTCAAGAAGAAACCTTCTAGTTGTTCTTCTTGCTGTTCGGCATTTTTAAACATCTGATTCCAGGTGCGCATTTGAGTGGATATCCATTTGTGCTCTCTTTTTAGACGTATCGAGCCGCTATAATCACCGGTGGCAGACCAATACTCGAAATGTCCGGGTAGTTTTTCATAAGAGGTTAATCTGCAATGTTTCGCCATTCTCTCATGCATTTCTTCGCTATTCTCTGGATATTCACGGCGATATTTATTTAAAAAATATTGATACTCAGCTTGATTGATGCATCTTAGAATTTGTTGCATGTAAATATGATAGATATTTACCTCATCTAAAGTAGGAGTAGCGCCTTCTTGAAAAGGTTCGAAAAAATTCATTAAGGTGCTATACAATGTTCTTAAACCTTCATCGGTGGCGCGGTTGCCTAAGGCTCGCATTTGGGAAAAATCAAATGCTAATAAATATTCCAGTTCATCAAAAGTACGCACAACAATACCTCATTTAAGTAATAAAGTGCGCATTGTAACAGAGACTTGTTATTTTCTCATGTTACGCACGGCCACATCAACAAGCCATGGATTTTAATTCCTTCATCGCGATTTGATTAGCTCGAACAATCAATTTATATTTGATAGCAAAGTGATTAAGACCTGTTTTGAATTTAAGCATCTCAAGCTTGCAGTAAGCAATCATAGCAGCGAACACATGATTGCATTGTGTTTTTACTTTCTTGGTCGGTGATTTTTCCAAACTAGCATTTTGCTTAATTGATTTGTGAAACTCTTCTATTTTCCACCGTTTTTGGTAGACTTCATAGAGACGTTCAGCAGAACAGTGCAT
>CAZNFJ010000001.1:0-78385 GCA_964572685.1 uncultured Legionellaceae bacterium | reverse complement strand
GCCAAAAATCAACAAGTTTAATCAATTTATTAAGTTATGCAAGAGCTCTATTACTACTTTACACTTCGGCAACTGAGCAATTAACGTGGGCAATGCCGACCGTGTTACTTTTTTACCAAGTATCTTTTTCCCATGTTCATTTACTCCGTGTAACTGAAAAACATCTTTTGCCAAATCAATGCCTAATACAGTAATATTCTTCATTGGACTCTCCTTCCGATAGATTTTGGTTAACCCTACCATTTTGGATCATTTTAGTAGCCGGGTAAAAGGGAGGATGAGTCCATATCATTGCCCTACTATCGCACCATTGAGTTCCTCGGATTTACAAAACACCAACAAACCCAAGGCTGCAGTGGCAATTGCAAAACTGCTTATCCACCGTACGCCGTAGGTGTCTAACAAAATTCCAGCAAACAATGGTACAAGCAAGTATGTCCAAAAATAGGCACTTGATAAAACGCCAATACCGAGCCCTTCAACATGAAAGGCTTGCATAAGTTCATGCGTCATGACACTTGGAAAGTTTTGTAGAATATATTTATAGAAAAAAAATAAAGCGGCTAAAGTTAAAATAGCGAATGCCCGAGTTGATTTAAATTTATTAGTCATCATATGTTGCCTTTTTATTGTGAAAATAGTGCCATTTATCCGTTGCACCCTAGGGTGCTAAATGGTATAAAAACGCAACCCTAGGGAAAGGAAAGGCAAATCATCACCACAAAAAATACAGGCAAAGCAAAACCATTCAACAAATTCTTGTTCAAACAAAGACTTTGATAAAATGATTTAGAACACATAACTTTGATAATAAAAAATTCAAAACGATTTTAATCATTTCATAAATTTTTATATTAAGCAATCAAAAATCACAAAAAATAATCCAAAACAGCACTTTGTTCTCCTTCCTAAAACATGCTAGACTCCCCAAAAATGATAAAATTCACTAATTGAGGAGTCATGCTCAATCATGCTCAGCGTCATTATCATTGTTAAAAATGAAGCTTTGAATCTTGCTCGTTGTCTAGAATCTGTCAAATGGGCCACTGAACTTATTGTTTTAGACTCTGGAAGTACTGATAACACCGTTGAGATTGCCAAACAATACACCGATAAAGTCTTTGTCACTGATTGGCCCGGCTACGGTATTCAAAAGCAACGCGCATTAGATCATGCTACACAACCATGGGTTTTAAATCTGGATGCTGATGAAACCGTGAGTGAAGAGCTCAAAAAATCCATAGAAAAAGCCATGCTCGAAAATAAAGCATCAGCTTATCAAATGCCCATTTGGTTACAATTTTATGGTCGCACCTTAAAATATTCCATGTCACCTAAAAACCATATTCGCCTATTTAAGCGAGGAGGGGCAAGCTACACCGAAAATATAGTTCATGAATCCATTGTGTTACCTGAAAATACTCGCATTGGTCGAATAAAATCGGGAATTTTACATCACTCCTATCAAGATTTAAGCCATGCCATCGATAAAATGAATCAATACTCATCGCTGACAGCTGAAATTCGAAAACATCAATGCACACCCTCTATGCGTAAAACGGTATTCAGTAGTTTCTGGATGTTTATTCGTTGCTATTTCATTCAAGGTGGTATTCTCGAAGGCAAAGATGGTCTAGTTTTGGCATACTACAGTGCACACAATAGTTTTTATCGAAATATAAAATTACTTTACCCAGATAACAGGGTCAAGTCATGCTAAAAATCATCGAAGTTGAAAGACTTCAAAACAGCCCCCTCGATAAAATATGTTTCTCATATGGATTTAATAAAAAAGAAACTTTCAAACAAGATTTACCTGACATTCAAGTTCGAGGATATAACGATAAAAAAGATGGCCATATTTATATCGACACCAAAAACAAAGTGATGAGTATCACTTTGGGGAAATTACTGGTTTTTAAAGTCACACCCAATTGCTGGCACGGACATTATCCTTTTGAAGGTAAACGGAAAACGCTTCAAGTAAATAATGTCACAAGCACGGATGTGATTAAAAAAAAGAATTGCGAAAACATGCATAATCTTTTACTTTTAAACAATTCATTTATCAATTAAAAAAATTTATTCTATGAAAAAAATCCTACTTGTTAAAATCACATCCATGGGTGACTTGATTCAAATGCTACCAGCCCTTACCGATGCCCAGAATGCCATTCCAGGTATCCAGTTTGATTGGTTATGTGAAGACTCCTTTAAAGATATCCCTATTCTTCATCCAAGCATTCGAAAAATCATCACTTTGCCCTACCGTCGTTGGAAAAAAAATATCCGACATGCCATTCGAACTGGAGAAATCAAACAATTTTTAAAAACACTCCGTTCTGAAAAATACGACATGATCATCGATGCACAATCTAATTTCAAAAGTGCACTATTTGCCTTGCTCGCCAAGGGGCATCATGTGGGGTTGGACAAAACGTCGGTTCGCGAATACGGTGCTCAATTTTTTTATCGGAAAACCATTACGATTGATAGGAATCAAAACCATGCGCTAAGAATGCGCCAATTGTTGGCAAAATTTTTAAATTATCCCTTGCCTCAAACACCTTTCAACTACGGCATTCCATCATCTTATCTTGAAAAAATCGATATGCCCCTTCCTTCTCGATTTATATTCTTGACCGTGATTGCCAGCATGCAATATAAACTTTGGCCAGAAGAGCATTGGGCAAGTATCATTGAAGTTCTTTTACAACAAGGTTTTGATATCGTCATGCCTTGGTGGAGTTCAGCTGAAAAAGAACGCGTCACACGCCTGCAAAATGGTCATCCCAAAGTTCATCTGTTGCCACCTTTAAGTCTTAAACAAAAAGCCTATGTCTTAAGCCAGGCTCAAGGGTCTATCAGTTTAGATACAGGTCTTGCACATATGGCAGCGGCCTTAAATATCCCTAATATTGGTTTATATGGCCCCAATGATGCCAAGTATTGTGGAACCATGGGCACAAATCAACAACACATCACCGCTACCGCCCCTGACTGTGTGCCATGTAATAAAAGCCGTTGTCCCTTCATTGAAGAACAATCACATACCTATGCGCCTTGTATGGTTAATATTCGACCTGAAGAGATCCAAAAAGCTCTAAATAAAATGCTAGCGCAAATCGACACGACCATTTGAAAAAACTGTTCTTTTTGAAAATAAAAAAATCAAAAATCATCTGTTGCCCGGGTGATTTTTAAGATAAAATAGCTATCATTTGGTTTTAAAAGATTCATGACATTGAAAACATTATCACATATTCGTAATTTCTCCATTATTGCCCACATTGACCACGGCAAATCGACTTTGGCCGATCGTTTTATTCAACATTGTGGCGGCTTAAGTGAAAGAGAAATGTCTGCTCAAGTATTGGATTCCATGGATATTGAAAAAGAACGTGGCATCACCATTAAAGCACAAAGTGTGTCCCTTAATTATAAAGCCCGTGATGGCCAAACCTACCTTTTAAATTTCATTGATACACCGGGACATGTGGATTTTAGTTATGAAGTTTCTCGATCACTTGCCGCTTGTGAAGGTGCCTTACTTGTCGTTGATGCGGCCCAAGGTGTCGAAGCACAAACTGTGGCTGTTTGTTATACCGCCATTGAACAAGAACTTGAAGTTTTACCCGTTCTCAATAAAATTGATTTACCACAAGTTGAACCAGAGCGAGTGATACAAGAAATTGAAGACATTATTGGCATTGAAGCCCATGATGCCATTCGCGCCAGTGCGAAAAGCGGCTTGGGTGTTGAAGATGTGCTAGAAGCGATTGTTCAAAAAATTCCGGCGCCCAAAGGCGATATCGATGCCTCATTACAAGCACTGATTATCGATTCCTGGTTTGATCCTTATTTAGGAGTCGTCTCATTGGTTCGCGTTGTTCATGGCGAAATTCAAAAAGGCGATAAATTACGTGTTATGTCAACAGGCCGACACTACGATGTTGACCAGGTTGGGATTTTTACTCCCAAACGTACGCCAAAAAATAAATTAAGTGCCGGTGAAGTCGGTTATGTTATCGCTGGAATTAAAGAGATTTTAGGTGCTCCGGTTGGAGATACCTTAACCCTTGAAAAAAATCCTGCTCAGGAATCTCTACCTGGATTTAAACGTGTTAAACCTCAAGTATACGCAGGTCTTTTCCCAATCAATGCCGAAGACTTTGAAGCATTTCGTGAAGCATTAGCTAAATTAAGTCTTAATGATGCCTCTTTATTCTACGAACCAGAGTCATCCGAAGCCTTGGGATTTGGTTTTCGATGTGGCTTCTTGGGTCTTTTGCATATGGAAATTATTCAAGAGCGCCTAGAAAGAGAATATCAGTTAGATTTAATTTCCACGGCACCCACTGTGGTCTATCAAATTGAAACCACCAAAAGTGAAATCAAACTTGTCGATAACCCGGCATACTTACCCCCGATTCCACAAATCAAACAAATGTTTGAGCCAATTGTTCGGGCCAATATTTTAGTTCCTCAAGATTACTTGGGTTCGATCATTGGTTTATGTGTCGAACGTCGCGGCATACAAGTCAACATGACTTACAGTGGTCGTCAAGTTTCAGTGACTTATGATATGCCTATGAATGAAGTCGTTTCAGATTTTTTTGACAAACTGAAATCTATTTCTCGAGGATATGCCTCATTGGATTATAATTTTGTTAGATTTGACCCCGCTGATTTGGTGAAGATGGATATCCTCATTAACGGTGATAAAGTTGATGCACTCGCTGTTATTGTGCATCGCAGTCAGGCACAAAGTCGAGGACGAAATTTGGTTGCCAAATTACGCGAATTGATTCCAAGACAAATGTTTGATATTGCTATTCAAGCCGCTATCGGTGCACATGTGATTGCACGAGAAACAGTAAAAGCGATGCGAAAAAACGTTACAGCCAAATGTTATGGGGGCGATATCACCCGAAAACGCAAATTATTAGAAAAACAAAAAGCAGGGAAAAAACGCATGAAGCAATTGGGACATGTTGAAATTCCCCAAGAAGCATTCATGGCAGTGTTTAAAACAGAAAACAAAAATTAACTGAGGTTTAAATATGAATTTTGCACTTTTTTTGTTTGTTGGCATCATTGTCACAGGGATTGTTTATGCAATAGAACACTTATGGTTAAAGAAAAAAAGAAGTTCAGAACAAAAAGCACCTTGGATCGTTCGAGAACTCAGCTCCTTCTTCCCGATTCTTATTGCTGTTTTTGTGTTGCGCTCTTTTGTCATCGAGCCCTTTCGTATCCCTTCTTCCTCTCTAGAGCCCACACTGCGTATTGGTGATTTTGTTGCGGTGAATAAATTTATTTATGGCGTTCGTTTACCGATTATTGAGAAAAAAATCATTGATATTCGCCAGCCTAAACGAGGTGATATCGTGGTCTTTCGTTGGCCTCCGAAACCTAAATTTGATTTCATCAAACGTGTTATTGGCTTACCAGGAGATGAGATTCGTTATGAAAACAAACAATTTTATATCAATGGTCAAAAAATTAATCTGACACCCACAGCAATGAGTTTTGAAAAACCACCTGCATTCAAGGAATTTATTGAAGACTTACCAGGCCAAACGCACCATATCTTCCAAAGAAGTGATATGGCACCGTTTGATTTTAAAATCACGGTTCCCAAAGATCATTACTTGGTCATTGGTGATAACCGTGATGACAGTGCCGATAGTCGTTTTTGGGGGTTTGTGCCAGACAATTATCTCCGAGGCCAAGCGTTTGGTATTTGGATGAGCTGGGATCAAGAACACTGGCGTGTCCGATTCAATCGAATCGGTAAGGCGATACACTAGTGTTATCAGATAAAATCAGCGCTATCATTGGACATCACTTTCATCATGAGGCGCTTATTATTCAAGCGCTTACTCATCCCAGTGCAGGACCAATGCACAATGAACGACTGGAATTTATTGGTGATAGCATTGTCAATTTGGTGATTGGAGAAGCGCTGTACCATCAACATCCCACCCAACCTGAGGGTGAACTCAGTCGTTGGCGTGCTGCATTGGTTCAGCGAGACACATTGGCAGAAATTGCTAAAGAATGGAAGCTTGACGATTTTCTAATCTTAGGTCCTGGTGAAAAGAAAACTCAAGGCCATCTTCGTGCCTCTAATTTAGCCAATGCAGTGGAAGCCATCATTGGTGCTATTTATTTAGATGCTGGCTTTGAAAAAGTCAAAGAAGTCATTTTAAATGCTTATGAAAAACGCTTAAGTCGTCCTGAAATTGCCAATATTAAGAAAGATTCAAAAACCGAACTTCAAGAATGGTTACAAGCAAAACAAATCCCACTCCCCAATTACCAACTGATGAAAACCACAGGCCAGGAACATGAAAGTATTTTTCATATCGAGTGTCTCATCCCGCAACTACAGCTTCAGGCCACAGGTTCTGGTTCCAGTAAAAAACGTGCTGAACAAGATGCTGCAGCAAAGATGCTGCAGCAATTAAAGGTTTAATCGTCGAAACGATCTAGATTCATGACCTTAGTCCATGCCTTGGCAAAATCTTGCAAAAATTGCTGGTTTGCGCCTTCTTGTGCATAGTATTCTGAAACTGCTCTTAATTGAGGTTCTGATCCAAACACCAAATCGACAGCTGTCGCCTGCCAAATGGGCCGCCCCATTTCATCATATGCTTGATAAATGCCTTTTTGACTGATTGGTTTCCATTGATTATTCATGCTCAATAAATTCACAAAAAAATCATTGGTCAATTGACCTGGATTTTTAGTCAAAACACCATAAGATGTATTGCCTACATTTACATTTAATACGCGAAGGCCCCCTATTAAAACCGTCATCTCCGGTACACTTAGGTTCAGCATAGATGCTTTTTCAATCATTTGTTGTGGGGTATTGGTGATATTCACTTCTGCATAATTTCGAAAAGCATCGGCATGTGGTTCTAAAACTGCAAAGGATTTGACATCGGTCATCTCTTGAGTCGCATCACCCCGACCTGGTTTAAAGGGAAGCTCTATTTGATTGCCACTGGCTTTTTCAATTGCGGCATTTCCAGCTAAAACAATCAAATCTGCCATCGATATTCTTTTATTTCCAGTTTGTTTTTGATTAAAATCTTTCTGAATATCGCTTAATACGTTTAAAATACGGGATAATTTTCCAGGCTCATTAACTGCCCATTGATTTTGTGGCAAAAAACGAATCCTTGCACCATTGCCCCCCCCCCGCTTGTCGGTGATTCGAAAAGTCGAGGCACTTGCCCATGCTATTTTGACACAATCCGAAACGCTTAATTGAGAATCCCAAATTTTACTTTTAAGCGATTGAATATCTTTGGGGTTTACAAGTTCAAAACTAGATTTGGGAATGGGGTCTTGCCAAACAAACACCTCGTTTGGCACAAGTTTGCCCAAATACCGAGATCTAGGACCCATGTCACGATGAATCAATTTGAACCAGGCGTTTGCATAGGCTTTTTGTAAATCATCGGGATGTTTCAAAAAATGTTCGGCTATCGGACGATAGATAGGATCTTCTTTTAAAGCCAAATCAGTAGTAAACATCACGGGTGCATGTCGTAACTTGGAATCATGAGCATCTGGCACTAACTTTTGAGCCTTGGGATCATCTGGAATCCATTGAATTGCTCCTGCAGGTGACTTGGATTGAACCCAATGATAATGAAATAAGTTTTGTAAATAACTATTAGACCAATGATTTGGTGTCACACTCCAAGCCCCTTCTAGACCAGATGAAATGGTATCTTTACCCACCCCCGTACCATAGCTATTCTTCCAACCTAATCCTTGTTGTTCAATGGGCGCTGCTGCAGGCTCAGGGCCAAGATAAGTTTTGGAATTTGCCGCACCGTGGGCTTTACCAAAAGCATGCCCACCAGCAATCAATGCTACAGTTTCTTCATCATTCATTGCCATTCGACTAAAAGTAACGCGAATATCGCGAGCGGCGGCAAGAGGGTCAGGCTGACCATTGGGCCCCTCTGGATTGACATAAATTAAACCCATTTGTGTAGCACCAAATGGGTTTTTTAATTGACCTTTAGAAGTATGACGTTCATGACCAAGCCAGGCATGTTCAGGGCCCCAATTGACTTGTTCAGGTAGCCATTCATCTTCTCGACCAAAAGCAAAACCAATAGTTTGAAAGCCCATGGATTCCATGGCAACATTTCCGGCCAATACCAATAAATCCGACCAGGAGACTTGCTCACCGTATTTTTGCTTCAGAGGCCAAAGTAAACGTCTGGCTTTATCTAAATTTACATTATCTGGCCAGCTATTCAGTGGTGTAAATCGTTGCATAGCACCTTCTGAACCACCACGACCATCAACCACACGATAAGTCCCTGCACTATGCCAGGCCATACGAATAAAAAAAGGCCCATAGGTACCATAATCAGCAGGCCACCAAGGTTGTGAAGTTCGCATCAATGTTTTTAAATCAGCAATGAGTGCATCGACATCAAGTTTTTCAAACTCTCTTCGATAGGAAAAGTCTCGCGCAGTGGGAGCAGCATCTTGGGCATGTCTTAAAGGGCTTAAATCCAATTGATTGGGCCACCAATCATACTCAGCAGCATAGGTCATATGACCTAATAAGCCCAACATTAATGAATAAGTTAATTTTTTAAACACGCAAGCACTCCTTTGCAAAAATAGTTCAAAATAGTATTCAATGAAAAATAAATTAGTTCAAGTATGAAAGAATAAAGAATGATTTATTCAAAAAAACTTTACCATCAAATTTTGATGAGCATCTTCATCACAATCATTTAATATTGCCAATTTAGACCGTTCGCTACGGGCTAAAAGATCATCTGAAAATGTGTCTTGAAAATCATATAGATATGATAATATAGCAGATACTTGGCAAGTTGATAGTCGTTTAAATGTCCCTCTTAGAATTCGATAGGTATGAATAAAACGCCACATATACATTTTAGTGAGCCAAATAGTATCCGGATCTCGTTGCTGAAGATGATATCGCATGAATGCCGCGTAATTCAAAGGAAACCGCTCAAAATGTTGCAAAATATTTTGTACACCATGATAAACAGAAATATTAGGTTCAACTTGACTTTCCAGCTCCTGAAGCTTTAAGCGCGCATATTTATGGTGTTCATAAAGTCGAATAGCCCCCCTTTTAAACAAGTATTCAAAAATTTCAAACTGTCCATGCTCAATGGCCTCATGCAAAATACACTGTTGTTTAAAATTGCGTTGATTGATATCTGCTCCATTAGAAATCAACCAGTCAAGGAGTACATAATCTCTATCTTTAGCAGCTAAAAATAATAAAGTATTACCATTTGAACGTCTTAAATTGACCGCACTGATCTCACGAACAATCACATCATCTGCTGTCAATTCAACATCCAGTGCAAAATATTGACCATTATGATATTGAACATCATGACTAATACGAAAGATATGTTCAATCTTTTGAATTTTTTGATCAGAGGTTAAATTATTTTTTATCAACTGTTGAACAATGTAATCCGCTAAACTTTGCATATAAGAGCCAAAAAAAAAGACAAAATTGCTAATATTATAACAGAAAAAAACCATCATGCTTAAAAAATTGTTATATATCAAATAAGATTTATTCTCATCATCAAAAACCATGTTTTTCACATATCGCTCTTAATCAATTTAAGCTAATATATCTAAAAATATGTTTTAAAAGGATTTTTTGATGAACTTAAAAACACTATCATTAATCAGCTCAATACTTCTAATCAGTGCTTGTGCTGCTGAAAAAAAACCCGATGATTATGGTGAAACTGGAAAAAATACCGCGGGTTCGACTTGCGCATATGGCATTGGTGGTTGTACACCTGATGAAGATAAATCCGGCGATTTTGTTAACTACTAGGAATAGGCATGCTTGTTATTGCCACGCATAATACACATAAATTTAAAGAAATTTCACAGATACTTGCCCCCATTCCTTGTCAGGGCGCTTTTGAATGGTCTTTAGGCGAACCTAAGGAAACTGGTTTAAGCTTTATTGAAAATGCCCTCATCAAGGCACGATATTTTGCTAAATACTCATCAAAACCCGTCATGGCAGACGACTCAGGATTGGTTATTCCAAGTTTAAATGGCCAACCTGGTATTTACTCTGCACGTTATGCTGGAACAAAAGCCAATGATGCAGAAAACCGTCAACTTCTCATTAAAAATCTTCAACATATTCAAGACCGCAAAGCTTACTTTTATTGTGCCATGGTGGTTTTGCGACATGAACATGATCCTTGCCCTCTGATTGGTTTAGGACAATGGGAAGGACGCATCATCGATGAAGAACGAGGAATACATGGCTTTGGCTATGATCCTATTTTTTATGTAGATAGCCATCATTGTACTGCTGCAGAATTAAGTGCAGAAGAAAAAAATATACTTAGTCATCGTGGCCAAGCCCTTTCACAATTAAAAACTCATCTTTTACATCATGACATTATTAGTACTAAATGATTCTATTCAACCGCGTGCCTGGCGTCTTAAAAAAATTTATGAAGACGCCAGGCACGCGTTCCGGGAAAAAAATTGGTACAAAGCCGCAAGCCTTCTTTATTACATCCATCAACAGACTCCAGATTTTCATTATGCGCTCTTTCAATTGGGTATTGCACAAATGTCGATGCACCATTGGCAAGGCGCTGAAGAGAGCTTTGAAAAATTAAGACAAGACATTCCATGGGATGCTGATATCATTTGTAACTTAGCCATTGTTTATTGGAAACAAAAAAAACTTAAAAAATCTTTAAGTTTTTTTCGCTTTAATTTAAAACACCACCCCCACCATTTAGAAACACCCAATAATCTTGCGAATCTTTATGTTGAATATCACCATCTTGCCAAGGCCATCCAACAATATGCCCAAATCCTTTATAGGCAACCTAAGCGTTATGATATACGTTTCAATTTAGCCGCTTGTCTGCAGAAAAAAGGTTGGTTAGATGACGCTATATTTCATTATCGTCAAATTTTACAAGAACATCCGACTCACTACGATAGCCTATACAATTTAGCGTGCCTTTACTGGCAAAAAAAAGACCTTACTGCGGCTCTTTTTTATTTAAAGACTGCGCAAAAAATTAAAAACGAGCCTCATTTACAATTCATGCTCGATACTTTATTCAATCAAAAAATGAATTTGTCCCATCACCGTGATTATGTTCAAAATTTATTTGAAAATTATGCCCATGATTATGATAAACATTTGTCACAGGTTCTTGAGTATCAATTACCTTACTATTTAAGCAGGTATTTATCTGATAAAAATTTTAAACATGTGGTAGAAATGGGTTGTGGAACCGGCTTATGTGGTCAAATTATCAAAAAAGTAAGCGTGCATTTAAGGGGCGTTGATTTCTCCAAAGAAATGCTTAAAAAAGCAGAACAAAAAAATATTTATGATGAACTAGACTGCCAAGATGCAATCGAATTTCTCAATCAACATCTCCAACCCATTGCTTGCCTCATGGCTTTTGATGTTTCTCCCTACATGCCAGATTTTTTAAAAATTTTTGAATTTGAAAATATTGGGGAAATTCTATTGACGATTGAAATATCAGAAATATATCCCCAAAATCTTGAAGCCAGTGGTCGAATCAGCTACCACCCAAAAACCATTGAAGAAGAAGCAAAAAAACATCATTACCAAATCGTGCATAAAGAAAAGATTGGTGCTCGATTACAGCACCAACAGTTCTTAGATTTAATGTTTTATCACCTAAAAAGGTAATGCCAAGCTGGCATCGATTTTATGAATTTCTTGTTTAAAAAGTGCTTGGATATGTTCCAAATCCTCCTGCGTCTGAGCCTCAAATCGAGAAACCAAACAAGGAGATGTATTTGAAGCACGCAATAAACCCCACCCATTATTAAACTCCAAACGCAAACCATCAATATTAATAAGTTCCGCATCCTCAAATTGTGCCAACTCGGCAAATGTTTGCATAAATTCAAATTTTTTGTCTTCGGAAATATCAATTTTAATTTCAGGTGTAGAGACAGGTGTCGGTGGTAAAGTCTCAAATAATGCCAGGGGTGTTGGAAACTGACTTAAAATTTCTAATAATCGGCAAGCACTATACAGTCCATCATCAAAACCATACCATCGTTCCTTAAAGAAAATATGTCCACTCATTTCACCGGCTAATTCCGCTTTTTCAGTGCGCATAATGCCTTTTACCAGAGAATGCCCTGTTGGTGACATGATTGGTTGGCCACCCGCTTGTAAAATACCTTCTTTTAACTGTTTTGAGCACTTTACATCATAAACAATTTTTGCATGTGGGTTTCTTTTTAAAACATCTCGAGCCAGAATTAACATCACGCGATCAGGCCAAATGATTTCTCCTTCTGGAGTCACGACCCCTAAGCGATCGGCATCTCCATCAAAAGCTAAACCGATATCGGCATGGTAAGTTTTTAATGCTTTTTGCAAATCTTCTAAATTTTTAGGAATGGTCGGATCGGGATGATGGGCTGGAAAATTACCATCCACGGTATCATAGAGCGAAATTAATTCACAGCCAAGTTTTTTAAAAAGCTCAGGCCCCATCACCGCGCCTACACCATGACCAAAATCCGCAATCACTTTTAAAGGACGACTTAAATGTATATCCCCAAGAATCTCTTGTACATAAGGAGTGACAATATCCACTTCGACAGTCGGATAGTTTTTCTCAGTAAAACTTAACCCTATATCCAGTTTTTGAGATTCAGCCAATATTTCCTGAATTTGTTCTTGCTTTGCCGTTTGACCAGCCAAGACCAATTTCAAACCATTATATTCTTTGGGGTTATGACTACCAGTGACCATTAGCCCACAATCCATCGCCAAATGATGCGTGGCATAATACATGCATGCCGTAGGGACCACTCCCAACATGGTCACATGAATCCCCTGACAGCTTAATGCTTGTTCTAAAGCACGAGCATAAGGTTTACTAGTTAATCGACCATCAAAGGCAATTACAATTTCTTGCCGATTTAGTTTTTCTAAGATACGAGCCAAAGCAAAACCGATGGTAAAATAAACATCTTCGTTCAATTGTAAATCAACCAAGCCACGAATATCATAAGCTCGGAAAATACTGGGACTGGTTTCAATTATTTGATAAATTTTATTCATTAAAGTCTTCCTGAACTGCCAAAACCACTTTCATTACGAGAGGAGGCTTCAAATTGTTCTACAAATTTAAATTGTGCTTGAACAACAGGAACAATCACCAATTGCGCAATCCGCTCACCAGGCTGTATCTCATAAGCTTGTTGTCCACGATTCCAACAAGAAACTTTAATTTCCCCCTGATAGTCCGAATCAATCAAACCAATTAAGTTACCCAAAACAATTCCATGTTTATGACCCAGACCTGAACGCGGCAAAAGCATGGCCGCATATTGCGGATCAGCCAAATACATAGCAATACCTGTGGATAAAAGTTCGACTTGTCCTGGTTCTATCCGAATAACTTCATCACTGCATACGCGTAGATCTAAACCAGCCGCGCCATCACTTGCATAAGTTGGAAAGGGAATACTTTCACCTATACGACTATCTAGGACTTTAACTTGTACAAAATTTTTCATCATGATTCCTTTATTTATAATTCTTGTTTCAAAAACTCAACAATTTGTTTAGCAATCAAAATTTTTCGAGCAGCCGGAAAATGCACTTCACTCTTAGGGGTGACAATCGTCACGGTATTATCAACAGATTCAAAACCCAGCTTACCCGAAACATCATTGGCAATGATCATATCCGCTTTTTTTTCAAGTTTTTGGCGAGCATACTCTAAAAGATTTTCGGTTTCTGCTGCAAAACCAATCACTTTTTTAGCGAGTTGTTGTTGTTTGATGCTCAACAAAATATCTTTTGAAAGTTCTAAATCAAGGGTCAAATGCGTTCGATTTTGTTTTTTAATTTTTTGTAAAGCAGGCTCTCGAAGCTTAAAATCTGAAACGGCAGCAACGCCAATAAAAAAATCTTCAGGTGTTAAAAGTTTAAGTACCTTCTGATACATGTCTTCAGCTGTTTCTACCCAATGGGCTCGAACACCAGGAGGAATGGGACAGGCACAAGGGCCTGTGACCAACACCACTTCAGCACCTGCAAAAGCCAATGCTTCAGCTAAAGCATAACCCATAAGACCCGAGCTTTTATTACTGATAAAACGAATAGGATCAATACGTTCGCGCGTGGGACCTGCCGTCAAAACAAAGCGTGTGCCACGAAATATATCGGCAATCGACCACAAATCTATCGCATTTACAATCCATTGTGGTTCACGCATTCTTCCGGCACCAACATCACCACAAGCTTGTTCACCTTCTTCTGGCCCAACAATCACAACCCCACGCTCCTTTAAAAGCATGGTATTATGTTGCGTAGCAGGATGTTGCCACATGTGAACATTCATCGCTGGACAAACAAGAATAGGCCCCTTAACCATTAAACATAGTAAAGATAATAAATCATCAGCCATACCATGCGCCATTTTGGCCATGAAATTCGCGGTTGCAGGTGCAATAATGAGCATATCTGCCCAGCGACTCAAATCAATATGCGCCATAGATTGTGCAAAACTTGCATCATTGGTTGCTTGCGTCACAGGAAAGCCAGTGACCGCTTGAAACGTTTGTGGTCCCACAAAATCCTGAGCAGACTCTGTCATCACTACCTGTACTTGAGCACCCATTTGTTTTAAAAGACGAGCTAATTCCACACTTTTATAAGCGGCTACTCCACCACAAACGCCTAATAAGATTTTTTTATTTGCATAGGGCTGAGGCATAAATAACAATCTCGAAAAATGTATCAAAAAAGGAGTGTAACATTCGCTCTAAAGTTGTTCAAATGGAATTAAAGAGATGTGTCTGGAATATTTGAGGAGTTTTGGAGTTTCAGTTATAATTATACAGATATTATCTTTGGAGAAAATCGTGGCACGTGGAATTAATAAAGTCATATTAATTGGAAATGTTGGAAGTGACCCAGAAGTCAGATATATGCCAAATGGCAATGCGGTCACAACACTTTCCATTGCAACCTCAGAAACATGGAAGGATAAACAAACGGGTGAAAAACAAGACCGAACCGAATGGCATCGTGTCGTGTTCTACAACAGATTAGGTGAAATTGCTGGAGAATACACTAAAAAAGGTTCTCGAATTTATATTGAAGGCAGTTTGCGCACCCGTAAATGGCAAGATCAACAAGGTGTTGAGCGTTACACCACCGAAATCATTGCCAATGAAATGCAATTACTGGATTCTCGTTCGACATCCAATATGGACATGAATAAGCCTGCAACAAGTGCAACACCTGCAGCACGTCCAAGTCAAAATGCAGCACCTGCAGCAATGGATCAACATGAAGGTTTTGAATTATTGGATGATGATATTCCATTCTAATTTCTACCCTAGAGTAAATTGTTCAGTATTATTCTTAAGGCCCTTTAATAAAGGGCTTTTTAATTTGATAATTATTGATTCAGTACCGTTGGGAGTGAGTCGTCATCAAAACTCAAAGCAATTGCAGGAGGTAGATGACATCTGTTTCATGATTTTCTCTATAATTGCCAATAAGTTAGATCGGATAGTTTTTTAATATCTTTAAATAACCCCCCAACATCCATGATAATAGGATTCTTCCGACAGTGTGTTAGAAAGCACTCCAAACCCAAATCCACATAAACCTGATGCTTAACCAGGAATACAGCAATATCAATATCATTAAAATCCTCTAAGGGTTGACAATTCATCTCCTTTTGCATGAAAGGATCATGAACACGATAAGATAAATTGTTTTTTTCCATTAACTCGATAAAATCTAAACTCAAACTATGTCGAATATCTGGAATATTGGGTTTAAAACTCAACCCAAATACTGCAATATTAGGATTGGCTTGATGTTTCTGATGTTTAAAATATAATTTTAATAATTCTGAAAATAAAAATGAAGGCATGCTTTCATTAACCGTTTCAGCAGCTTGTATCAAGCTGGGTTCAATGCCTTTTTTTCTCGCTTGGTACATGAAATAAAAAGGATTGACGGGAATACAATATCCACCCACTAGCCCCGGTTGAAAAGGCAGGAAGTTTTTTTTCGTAGAAGCCGCTTGAATCACCTCATGTAAAGAAATATTTAATGCATGCATGATTATTGAAAACTCATTCATCAAAGCAATATTAACATTGCGCTGAATATTTTCTAGCATTTTTGAACATTCAGCAACGGCCATATTTGGCGCGATATAAGTGCTAGCACAAATTTTTTGATAAATACTTTGTACTTTTAACACCGCACTAGGATGCGATGCGGATATCACTTTACAAACTTTATGCAACTCGTAGTCAGCATCTTGTGGAGAAAAACGTTCAGGGCAATATGCCACAAAAAAATCTTGATTCACTTTTAAACCACTTTTTTCCTCAAGAATAGGGATCAAAAGTTCTTCTGTAAATTTCGGATATACCGAGGATTCAAAAATAACAATATCCTGCGGTTTTAATATTTCTCCCATAGATTGAGTTGCTTGTTTGATGGGTTCTAAATCCAAGGTTTTATCTTGATGAATATCCGTTGGTACTACAATAATGAATATCGAAGAATCTTGAAGCTCCTGAAGATGGCCAACATAATGAATAGATGCTCTTTTTAATTCTTCTTCACTAATCAAATGATTTTTATCATAATCATTTTTTAATTCCTCAACTCTTTTTTGATTTATATTATACGCCGAAATTTGATAAAATTGAGATAATCGCACAGCCAATTCTAATCCGACGACACCAACTCCGATAATTGCAATTTTTTCCATCGAGTAAACTCTTTTTTTATCCTTAGACTAATTATAGTCACTTATTGAAAAATTTTTCCTTTTCTTGTAAAATAAGTAAAATTTTGAAAAGGAATTTGCAAGGAATGCAAATATTTATCACAGGTGTGGCCGGATTTTTAGGTTCACATCTGGCAAGTTTTCACTTAAATAAAGGTGATGAAGTTTTTGGAATTGATAATTGTACTGCTGAAAACTCAGATTACATCAAAAACTTAAACCAAAATAAAAAATTCCATTTTTTCTTCGGTAATTTAGAAGATACCTCTCTTTACCAGACGATATTACCGAAAATCGATTTAATTTATCATTTCGCCGCGATTGTTGGAGTCTTTCAAGTGCTCAATGATCCTGAAAAAGTGCTAGACATCAATATTAATTCCACACAAAATTTTTTAAAAAAAATTCTAGAATACGCCCCACATTCACGAATATTTATATTATCAACTTCAGAAGTTTATGGTGAGCATGAACACCATAAACTTCTAGAGGATATGTCCGCAATCATTAACATACAATTGAAGACTCGAAATAATTATGCCATTTCTAAATTAGTCTGTGAGGCTTATGGACTAACCTATCATGAAAAATATGGTTTGAAGATGAGCATCTTAAGACCTTTCAATGTGATTGGCCCACGACAAGGTGGTCAATATGGCATGGTGGTGCCTCGTTTTATTGAAGCTGCAAAAAAAGGACAGCCCTTAAAAGTCTTTGGCAATGGGCAGCAGGTGAGAACTTTTTGTCATGTTAATGATTTTTTAGGATTTATCACAGCTCTTATCAATAGTCCTAAAAGTGTTGGAGAAATCATTAATATTGGTGGCCTCGAGACGATTAAAATAATTGATTTGGCGTCACTCATTATCCAGATAGCGCAGAGTTCTTCGACCATTGAATTTGAAACTTACGAGCAAGCGTATCATCTCAACCAGGAATTTTCTCAGTATCGATGCCCAGATTTAAAGCGTTTATTGAGCCTTGTGAACTATCGCCATCAATATTCTCTTATAGAAACCCTAGAAGAACTGATTCATGAAAAAAACTAATTATTTAAGTTTTTTAGGATTATTTTTGTGCTTACCCGCCTGGGCTGATGATTTTTTACAACTCAAAACATTTGAGCATCTTCATTTAAAAAAAGAAGCTTTTGCATACGCAAAAACCTTACAACAACCAGATGTTGACACCCAGGTCCTCATTACCAAGATTTATTTAGAAAACAATCAATATCAAAAAGCGAACGCATTGATCAATCAAATTTTACAAAATTACCCACAAGACAGTGATGCCTATCTTTTAAAAATTATTTACTTTGAAAAACAAGAACACTTCAAAGAGGCGCTGAACTGGACAGAAATTGCCTTATTATTTTATCCCTTTAATACCGAGTTCTATCCCATCAAATGGCGACTGGCACAAGTTCTACAAACTTCGAAAAAAACAATTACAACTCCTTTAGATGTGGATGCCGCTTTGAAATCAGCACAAGCAGAGCTTAAAAATAACCACTATGCAAAAGTATGTCCATTACTCACCCCCTATATTCAACAATATCCCAAATACATTGATTTATATCTTGTTTGTATTCAAGCACATATTCAGATGAAAGCTTACTCAAAAGGGCTTGCCCTTACCCAGAAAGGTCTTATTTATGCACCCAAACATTTAGTTCTATTAAAAAAACAAGCTGACTTAAAATACTTGATGAATCAAAAATCCAAAGAAAAAGTCAAGGCCATTGAAAAAGCCTCAATACCTCAAACAGCTATTTATTTAAATGAACTGGGGGTTTTTGATCAACTTTATTATATCTCCGATAGAAAACAACTCTGGGACTACACCACAGTTTTCTATGGACGACAAACTGAATTAGGCAAAGTCTATGGCAAAGTTAACTACGCTAATCGCTTGAAAAAAGAAGCGCTTCAATATGAAGTTGAATTCTTCCCCAAATTGGGTAAATATGTCTATCTAGATTTAGATGCAAGTGTAGCCAATCAACCCATCTTATTCCCTAAATATAACTATGGCGGAGAAGCCTATGTAGTATTGCCCAAACTTTTTGATTTTTCGGTTGGTGAACAATTTAATCGCATCACCTCTAATCTGCAATTTAATCGCATGACGGCATCGGTGACAAAAGAATTAATTCAAGGTCTAAATACGACTTTTCGATCTTATATGTATTTCCCTGGTAGTGGACAAAATTCGATATTCTACACCCTAAACTTGAGGCATATGTTCATTGAACCCTATTTGTATGCAGGAATGATTATCGGTTCAGGCACAACGCCAGACTTGGCAAATTTAGAAACCATTAACTTTTTGGTTCTAAAAAATAAAATCATGTTAAGTCCTTATATCAACTTTGCCGCTTTCCACGATCAATTCATTTTTAACTTCAGCTTCTTATACCAAAACCAAGTATTTCCTAATCAAAGACAACGTGAATGGGTTGGTGGGACAATGGGGGCAACATGGCGCTTTTAGATATCATTATCATTTTGGCTTGTATTCAAGTTTTTATCCTGATATTTTTAGTCATAACCAGTTTTTTTGTCAAACTGCATTTAGAAAAATTGATACCCATTAAACAAAAACGCCGTGCCTTATTCAAAACTGCCTTGATAAATTATCCAGATATTTCCTCTGCAACTTTAATAGAATTAAAAAAAAATTTACACATGACTTTTGTTGTCTTATTGGAAATCGAAAATGAGTTGCCAGAAAAAATCGATATTATTAAATCGATTTTCCTCGAACAAATCCAGTATAGAGCCAAAGCTCCTCTTTGGTATGACAGATACATGGCAGCTGTTCTTCTTCAGTTGGTCCATCGCTATGGAGTTGATTATCCGACCGACGATATTATCATTTCCTTATTACATGATCCTGTCATACTTATTTCCATCAATGCTTTAAAAGCTCTGGCTATTAAACCCAATGAGAGACTATTTGATGAAGCAACCTTGGTTTTTTCTAAATGGCGTCGTTCTCCTTTGGAACTAATGGTTTTTGTGCTTAAAGAAGCTAATTTTAAATATCCTAAAATGCTCATCAAAAAACTTAAAACCGAAAGCTCTCCGATAATTAGAACATTTTATTATCGAGTACTAATAGATCTTCCCCTGATTCAAATGAAAATGCCTTATTTAATAGAAGACATACATCACCCATCTTTAGATCTTGCTCTTGCTGCACTAACCTATTTGAACTTCAGCAAAAAACCTTTTTATCAGCAACATCTGCAAGAAGCTCTTTGTGATGAACGCTGGCAAATTCGTGCTCGTGCTTTGAAATATCTGGCGAGGACCCAAGATGAGCAATATGTAGACACAATATCCATGTTTTTAAATGATAAAGTCTGGTGGGTTCGATTTCGAGCCGCCAAAGGTTTAAGTATTCTTGGAATAAAAGGACAACAAGCCTTGGAAAAAGCAAAAGTTGGACTTGATCAATTCGCGCAAGATATTTCATCACTTCGTTTGGAACATATGAGTATTACCAAGGATACACAACCATGATTTATTGGCTTAGTCGCTTCATTTTATGTTATTTTACCCTTTTATGGATTTGTTACACTACCTTATTTCTTATCAGCATTCCAAGAATTATTCGGAAATTTCAAGAAACGTATTTCAGTGATTTGATCAAAGATTTGGTTTATCCAGAAGGTTTAGGTATCACCGTCATGATGCCGGTACTCAATTATGAGAAACACATTGGGTTGGCGATTGACTCCATTCTAAAAAACAATTATTCCAATACTTTTTTAATTGTAATTAATGATGGTTCAACTGACCAAACACTGAAACATCTAATAAAACGTTATCAACTAAAAATAACCTCTCAATCCTATCGTTATGCAATACCCACATCCCATGTCAATAGGATTTATCAATCCACCATTCATCCGCATTTTATTGTCATCAACAAAGCACATGATCAAAAAATCTTCTCTGCTGCAGATTGTCTTAATTCTGCACTCAATTTATGCCGAACGCCATTATGTGTGACCATTGATGCCGATACCATCATCACACCCGATACACTCAGCAGACTTATTTATATCTATTTAACCACTCCCGATTGTGTGGCCATAGGAGGCAATATATTTATTCCGGATCAACCCAAAATCAAGAAAGCTCGTTTCAAAAAAATCCCTAATCATCCAACTCTTGGGATACAGGTCACAGAATATTTACGTTCATTTGTTTATGGACATGAGTTTTGGAGCCCTCTTGGTGGCTCTTTATGTCACTCAGGAGCTCTCACTTTATTTGAAACCAGTCGATTAGTTGAATTGGGTGGTTTTGATACCGACAATTATTCCTATGATGCAGAAATTATTATGCGCATTCATGATAAAAGTCTCTCTCAGAACATTCCCTACCGAATCAGGTATGCAGCATCCGCCATAGCCTGGTCTGCTCAACCAACCACCATCAAAGAGTTATGGGCACAACGACAACGTTGGCAAAGAGGTCTTCTTCGCTCTCTAGGAAGACATGTGCATATGCTTTTCAATCCTCGTTATGGGCGTGTTGGCCTCTTGGGCATGCCTTTCTATACTCTCTTTGAAATCTTTGGACCTGTTGTAGAAGGAGTGGCTTATCTCACGGCTATTATTGGGTGGAGTTTAAACCTCATTGATAGACAAGAATTATTATGGTTATTACTAATCGCTTGGAGCTATATTTTCATCGTCAGTATCTCCTCATTACTTATCCATTATTTAACGCTAAATCAATATCACCATAAAACTGATCTGTTGAAAGTGCTATGGCTCAACTTAATAGATGTCTTTTTTTACCGGCCAATACGTTCTTTCTGTGCATTATTTTCAACAATACAATACTTTGTTAATCGACTACGAGGACTTCCATTATAAGAGCTTGACCCTTATTCTGAAGAATGATAAAACATCAGACAATATTCATCCCGGATTGCTATGTTCATGACAAAAACAGGTATTTTATTAATTAATTTAGGTACACCAGATGCGCCTACGCCCAAAAGTGTAAAAAAATACTTAAACGAATTTTTGATGGATAAACGAGTAATAACCCTGCCTTTTTGGATTCGCTATATTCTCGTGCATGGCATCATTGCTCCTTTTCGAAGCACATCCTCGAGTCATAACTATCAAGCCATCTGGCGCAGAGAAGGTTCGCCTTTGTTAACCAATACGAACCTTCTTGCCAAAAATCTTCAAGCAGCGTTACCCCATTATCAAGTGACTTTTGGTATGCGTTACGGTCATCCTTCAATTGCACAAGCCCTAGACACCCTCAAAAATTGTGAAAAACTTATTATTTTACCATTGTACCCTCAATATGCCTCAGCAACCACAGGCTCGAGTATTGAAAAAGTATTCGAGATATTGAGCACCAAACAAGTCATCCCAAGTATCAATATCATTCGTGATTTTTATCAGCATCCCCGTTTTATCGAAGCACTGTCAAAGAGCATGCAAGCGCTTATTAAACCCAATCATCATTTGATTTTAAGCTTTCATGGTTTGCCTGAACGACAATTAGAGTCTTTAGGTTGCAAGCCCTTGTGCCAAGGCAATTGTGATGTTGAAAATATCCGTGTACAAGCTTGTTATCGTCAACAATGTTTTATAAATTCAGATCAACTCACTAAAGCATTGGGTATCGCTGCAAAAGACTATACGGTGACTTTTCAGTCACGTCTAGGCAAAACACCTTGGATCAAACCCTATACAGATGAAACCCTCAAGCAGCTTGCTCAACAAGGTATTAAAAATATTCAAGTCGCTTGCCCATCTTTTGTTTCAGATTGTTTAGAAACGTTGGAAGAAATTGCCATCAGCGCAAAAGAACAATGGATGGATCTAGGAGGAGAAAGTTTTGAGTATATTCCATGTCTGAATAGTCAAACGATATGGATTGATACATTAAAAGAGATATTACTGGAAAATCTTTGATAACTCATTTTTAACGTTTTAGAACAGAAGCAGTCATTCGAGAAACGGCTGTGATTTGCCCTGCGTCATTCATCAACTCAATGTGCCAAACTTGTGTCGATTTGCCCAAATGGAAAGGTCGAGTGACGGCGGTAATAATACCTTCTTGAACGGAACGAATATGATTGATATTAATCTCGAGACCCACACAAAAATATTTTTCAATATCAACGACACAATTTGCCGCATTGCTTGCTAATGTTTCAGCCAACACAACATTCATGCCGCCATGAACAATCCCAATAGGTTGTTTAACTTTTTGAGTCACCGGCATGATGGCTGTCATGGACTCATCAGTGATCTCTGTGATTTCGATACCAAAATAACTGGCGCAAGTATTTTCGTTTCGAATACGTAAATCATCTAAACTAATCGGTTTAAACCAAATGCTCATTTTAGAATCCTGACCATATTTTTTCTTTTTCATCTTCAACAATCGCTTCATCACGCAATTTTGCAATGTTCGCATGTTTTTCTATTTCTTTGATTTGAGAGGCAGAACTTGTATGTGTTGAATCAAATTCTCGCATCATTTTGTCAAAAGGACTGACATAAAATTTATCAATATCCAACGTCAAATTCATCAAAAATCTCGCCATGATTAGAATATTGCCATCATAACCCATTTCGCTTTGATTTTCTAGTTTTCAAAATGTTTGCTACTATGAAGAATAATACTTTTCATTAAGAGAATTCATGATACCTAAAGCGGAATTACATGTTCATTTAGAAGGCACCATTCGTCCCGAGATTGCAAAAAATTTAGCCCTTCGCAATCATTTAAATTTCCCAAACCATTTACTAGACCACTCCCAATTTTTTTATCGCTCCAATGGATTCATGGATTTTTTGAAAGCTTATGATGAATTAGCTGCTTTAATACGTCAACCACAAGATTATTTTGATATCACCTACGATTACCTGAAGCAAAGTGCGTTGAAAGGCGTCATTTACTGCGAAATGATGTACTCCCCTGATCATGCAGAAAAAGTCAGCCAAATTCCATCTCGTGAGCATTTAATCGCGATTGGTGAGGCAATTCTTAAAGCTCAAAATGATTATGGTATTATCGGTCGCATCATCACCACCGCCGTTCGTCATTTTGGTGTTGAAGCATGCGAGAAAGTCGCACTTCATGCAAAGCTCGAGCCTTTTTCTTTCGTCTCCGGTTTTGGCTTAGGAGGTGATGAGCTGGGATTCCCGCCACAACTATTTAAAAAAACCTATGATATGGCAAGAGATGCAGGATTAAAAACCACGGTCCATGCTGGTGAATGGGGTAACGCTCAAAGCATGAAAACCGCAATTAATATCTGTCAAGTCGATAGAATTGGACATGGCGTTCGCGCCATTGAAGATGAAAACATTCTTTCGATGCTCAAAGATTTACAAATTCCATTAGAAATTTGTCCCACCAGTAATGTAGTTTTAGGCATTTATCCTCGTATAGAAGACCATCCCTTCCCCCTATTCATGGCCCAGGGCATCATGGTGAGCATCAATTCCGATGATCCTCCCTTTATGTCTACCACCATTGATAAAGAATATGACTTGGTTCAAAAGACTTTTCAGTATAGCGATGAAACCATGAAAGCCATCAGTCGCCAAGCGATTGAAGTGGCTTTCATCGATAAGGATTTAAAAACGGAACTATTAAAAAAAATAATTTAGTGAATTGAAGCCATCATTTTCTTAATCTTTGCCATGGCATTTTTTTCCAGTTGACGAATACGTTCGGCACTAACGCCATATTTATCAGCAAGATCTTGTAAAGTCATGGCACTATCTTCATTTAACCAGCGATTTTTTAGAATATCCTGGCTACGTTCATCCAGCGCACTCATCGCCATATGCAATTGTGTGTGCTGATCTTCAGATTCACGCTCATGTTGAACAATTAAACACGGATCACTGTCAGGAGCCTGTAAATGGCGAGCAACAGAATGATAAGGCTCATACTCATCATCATGATCATCTGCATGTATAGAAGCATCAACGGCATTAAGGCGTTGCTCCATTTGCATCACATCTTCGCGAGTCACCCCTAAATCATTGGCAATTGCATCAATTTCATCGGCTTGCATCCAACCCAAACGTTTTTTCATTTGTCGAAGATTAAAAAATAACTTACGCTGGGCTTTGGTCGTTGCGATCTTTACAATCCGCCAATTCTGAATAACATACTCATGGATTTCAGATTTAATCCAATGCACCGCAAAAGAAACCAGACGAACACCCAAACTAGGATCAAATCGTTTCACGGCCTTCATCAGACCAATATTACCTTCTTGGATTAAGTCGTGCAAAGGCAAGCCGTAACCTAAATAGCCACGAGCGACTCGAACAACATAACGTAAATGCGCTAAAACCAAGGTTCGCGCTGCTTCTAAATTTTGATGTTCATGAAAATCTCGGGCAAGCTCGGCTTCTTCATCTGCAGAGAGTAAAGGTATTTGATTTACATAATGAATATAACCATCTAAACCACCAGAAGAAATTGTAGGCATAAATACAGATGTCATATGTTCCTCTTTATATACCGTGTGACTGAAAATTATACCATGCTATGCTAAACAGGTTCAATAGCATTCAAATAATATCGAACAAAAACCCACGCTGCCACCCAACCCAAAAATACAGCAATACCTGATACACATAAAACTTGCAAGAAACTCATTAAAGGTATTTGGCCTACATAATTATAAAGCATAGCCAATGGCCGAAAATAATCTTGCATTAAACTCATTAATATATCAACAGATAAAATGGCAACTATCGAACCCAATAAACCATAAAATGCACCTGCATAAAGAAAAGGTCTCAAAATAAATCTTTGAGAGGCTCCAATCAGTTTTAAAATTTGAATTTCATCATAATGAGAATGAATAACCATTCGCAACGTATTAGACACTAAAAACGTCACGCCTAATAATAATATCCCAAGCAATAATATCGAAAAATGAGTTAAAAAACGTTCAAATGCAGATAAACGCTCAAACCAGCCCAGATCATTCTTAGCAGATTCCAAATACGGGATGGTAGACAAGGATTCGTAAAAATTCGATAAAGCACCTTGATTAAGTACTTGTGGATTAGGATAAACCTCCAGCACATAAGGTAAGGGATTATGCATCCCAGCTTGTTGTAGTAGATTTTCTTCATCTTGATCCAATAATTTTTTCAAAGAATCTTCTGGAGAAATCACGCGTACAGATTGCACGTTTTCAGTTGCCTGCAAACGCGTAATAATATCCTTTCGAGTCATTAGATCTAAGGAAGAGGGAACATAAAAACTAAAATAAGCATGTTTCTGCCAATCGGTGATCATTGATTTAGTTTGCAGCGACAATACCCATAAAAAAGTTGGCCAGGTTAAAATAAAACCTATCATCATACTGGTAATGATGGTCAAAATCGGCTGAGATTTTAAATGCAAAAAACAACTTTTTAACGCTTGTTTTTGATAAAAAAACCATTTATTGATTAACATAACCGGCCCCCTTTTAACTGAATCATGCGATGCTTCATACTAGCAATCAAGGGTAAATCATGCGTAGCAATCATAATGGTCACTCCAACCTGATTCAATTGAGAAAAGACTGACATGATTTCAGATGATAATTCAGGATCAAGATTCCCTGTTGGTTCATCTGCAAGTAACAAAGAAGGTTTATGAACCACCGCTCGTGCAATGCCGACACGTTGTTGTTCACCACAAGATAAATGGATAGGCAACATTTTTTGTTTATTTAAAAGACCAACCATATCCAAAGCCGCTTGTACGCGTTTTGCAACAAAAGCATCTTGCTCGCCTTTAATCATTAAAGGAAGTGCAACATTATCAAAAACCGTTCGATGATTCAATAAATGTGGTGACTGAAAGGTAATCCCTAACTGTGAACGATATTGCGCCACCTGACTTTTCTTAAGCATATTCAAGGGCTGATCATTCACAATGATCTCACCCGATGTTGGAGATTCCAACATCGCCAATAATTTTAATAAACTACTTTTTCCCGCGCCTGAATGGCCCGTTAAAAAAACCATTTCTTTCGAATCCATTCGAAAATTGATTTGACTTAAAGCTTCATAACCACCCGTATAACGTTTCGTTACTTGATTGAATATGATCATGTTAATATGGCCTGAACGAATGATTGTGGATCAAAAGGACGTAAATCATCTACGCCTTCCCCAATACCAATAAAATAACATGGTATTTTGAATTCAGAAGCAATGGCAAACAAAATCCCTCCCTTGGCTGTTCCATCCAGTTTGGTGACCACCAAACCTGTCAGACCCAAAGCCTCATGAAATTGCTTGACTTGTAACAAGGCATTCTGACCAATACTCGCATCCAATACCATCACAATATCATGTGGTGCACTGGCATCTAACTTCTTCAATACTCGTGTAATTTTCTGCAATTCTTGCAACAAATGTGACTGGGTATGTAAACGCCCTGCCGTATCTGCTAATAAAACATCAATACCACGAGATCTTGCTGCTTGTAAAGCATCAAAAATAACGGCTGCACTATCTGCGCCACTGGTTTGGGCGATCACCGGAATATCTTCTCGCTGCCCCCAGAGCTGTAATTGTTCAATGGCTGCGGCTCTAAAAGTATCACCGGCGGCCATCATAACACGACACTCTTTTTTAAACACCGCACCTAATTTTGCTAATGTCGTAGTTTTGCCTACACCATTGATACCAACCATTAAAATCACATGCGGTTGATGTTCAATACCCCGAGAAAAAGGTTGAGAAATCGGTTGCAATAAACTCACCAAATAATCACTTAAATGCGCTTTAATCGCTTCTCCATCCATTTCAGAACGTTGCTTGGCCAAACTTTTAAGATAATCAATAATTTTTTGAGTTGTCGCCAAGCCAAAATCAGCCGTAATTAAAACCGCTTCCAATTCTTCCCAATAATCTTCATCAAGCACTTGATCTTTTTTAAAAAATTTCAAAAAGCCTGATGAAACTTGTTGGCGTGTTTTTCGCAGACTATTTTTAAAACGCTGCCAGGATGTATCGGCTATAGCGTCTTCAACTAAAGACAAAGATTCGTCAGGTTGTTTTTTCTTAAACCAATTTCGCACGTTTAAACATCCATTATATAAAAAAGCTATTTTACCATTATTTTTTTGATTCTCAATTCTAACACACATGTGGATTGTCAGTCAGCGTCCCCTATTTTATAATATACATCTATCTAAAGATGTTAAGGAATGCCATGATTGGTGAAATTCGAATTATTAGAGGCCTCTATAAAGGTAAAAAAATAAAGGTTTTGAATGTCGATAATTTACGCCCAACCTCCAATCGATTACGAGAGAGCTTGTTTAATGTTTTACAATTTGATATTAAAGGAGCTAAATGTCTGGATGCTTTTGCAGGCTCTGGCGCTTTAGGTATTGAAGCTTTATCAAGAGGCGCAGAAGAGGCTATATTCATAGAAAAGGATCTTAAGGCTTATCAACAACTTCAAAAAACACTACAAGCGCTCAAAACCACTCATGCCAAACTGATTCATCAAGACACTTGTGCTTTCCTTGAATCCTGCCAGCAAAAATTTGATGTGATATTTATTGACCCGCCCTTCCAATTGGATTTATGGAAAGAATGTATAAACCGTATTACCCAAAAACAATTATTGAATCCCCAAGGACTCATCTATCTAGAATCTCCTTCTCCTATTCATTTAAATCCGGAAGAATGGTCCGTCAGAAAACACAACAAAATGGGAGATGTTTATTATTCAATTTATGAAATACTCCACACGAAATCTTGACATTAGACTAAGCAACTGATTCAATCATTACTATCTGCTTATCAAAAAATGAATTATGAAAAACAATGCGCTAAAGTCCATTTTGGTGGTGTCTCTTACTTGGCTACTTTATGCTTGTACCACGCCAATGCAAAAAAGACCACCGATCAATGCACCAAGTGACGATGCCAGTATAAAATTGGCAGAAGCAGCCCATTCGATTAGCAACTCCATGCTGGAAATGGCAAAAATTGAAAAAGTTTTGTTACCTAAAGATGTTGATAACCGTATTAATATTCCAAGCTCTTATAATCTACAAACACGTGCATCGATTGATTGGGTAGGTCCCATTGAAGAATTAATCAAACGTGTCGCCCACGCAGCTCACTATCGCTTACGAATTCTCGGACATCCACCTACCGTCCCCCTATTAATTAATATGAATGTCAAAGACCAAAGTTTAGCAGAAATATTAAGAAATATTGATTATCAAGCTGGGAATCGCGCAAGCATTCATGTATATCCTCGAAATCAGGTTATAGAATTAAGATATGTCAAATTTTACGGGTAAACATCTCAAGATTTTTTTTCTGGCATTGCTCATTTCGGGTTGCGCCACACAAAGAGTTCGTGTCGTTGATGACAACGATGCAAGCCCTACGCTCGAGTCATTAATGGCGATGAGCAATAAGAAAAAATTAGCCAAATCTAAGCAAGAGTCCATGAATAAAATTCGTGAAACGGCTATTAAGGATACCGCTCTTAGTGTGGGTGCTCAAACAGGATTGGCAGTACGCGCCAAGGAAATTGATAATGAATTGGTTACTCAACAGCGCTATCTTGATAAAATCTATGATTTTAATGCCTTAATCTTAGAACAAAATGTCATGCCACCAGTTCTTTTAGAGGGGCGCAATACCTTTAATTTAGATGATTTGCAAACCATTCGAGTATCCAATCGAATGTATCGTGTTTACAAGCAAGCTCATTTCATCACAACAGCTCCTAACTGGCGCGAATATTTGTGGATGGATTATGAATCACCTGAGCCTCCCCATCCCAGTCTATTACCGACCAATAAAGCAGAGGCAGCTGTTTGGAAAACTTATGTTGCTCGAGGCTGGCAACAGGGTGTCGAACAAGCCAATACCATTTTAGAAGAAAGTATTGCTCGCATTAAACAAGATTTCAATGGCATGATTTTATATCGAAAATTATTGGCGATGAATATGGTTTCTCCCCCGTTTATTTCTCATACCGATTTGGGTGTAACTGGTGATGCTGAAGAGATGCACATTGATGATCGTGTCTTAAGAATTACAGCTCTTCCAGCTTTAAATATCAATCCCAACGAATGGCACGCAGCACTAGATAAAGATGAAGAAGCGATTTCTAAATTTACCAAGCTGGAAGCTAAAATAAATCAAGCCAAAATCACGATTTCCAGTAATACCTGGCAGCCAGTAATCGGTACGGTGGATGAACGATGACCTTCATGCAATTCCCTAATGAACCTCCTCGTTTTACTAGTCTCAACATGGATAAGATGCTCGAATTTACAACAGGCTTGCAAGCCTCAGATGTCACCGTTCAAACCGGCGCGCCGATCATGGCAGAGATTTATGGTCGTTTGATTCAAATCACCTCACGCCACCTCTCCAATTCAGAAGTCAGTGATATGATCAATGCCATTTATGGGCCCAATGCAGCTACACAACTTCTATCTGGAAAAGATATTGATACTCATTATGAATTCAGACCGACACGAGGAGAACGTTTTCGTTTTCGAGTCAATGCGACAGCATGTCTTGTCGAAGGTCATGATGGTATTCAAATTACATTGAGAACCATTCCTACAACGCCACCGCGCTTGGATACCATGGATCTACCCCCTGATGTCATTAAAGCATTAGCCCCACAAGAAGGGATTGTTTTTGTAACGGGAGCGACAGGCTCAGGTAAATCCACTTTATTGGCATCAATTATTCGGGAACTCATCGAACAGGAAGATTCCAATCGTAAGGTTTTAACCTATGAATCGCCGATTGAATTTGTATTTGATGAAATTAATACCACTTCAGCGATTGTCAGTCAATCTGAAATTCCAAGACACATACCAAACTTTGCCGAAGGTATTCGAAATGCCCTAAGACGTAAACCTCGTTTAATTATGGTAGGTGAATGTCGAGATTCTGAAACCATCAGTGCTGCTCTCGAGGCAGCGTTGACTGGACATCCTGTTTACACCACATTACATACCTCGGGTGTAGCAGAAACCATGCGTCGTCTGGTGACCTCTTTTTCCAAAGATGAACGATTAGGCAGAACGATTGATATTCTGGAGACTATTCGTTTATGCATATGGCAAAAATTAGTACCAACGATTGAAGGTAAACGAGTTGCGCTTCGGGAGTACCTGGTATTCGATGAAAAGATTCGAGATATTCTTTTAGAAAGTGATCCTCATGATATCACCTCAGCAACTCGAAGACTGGTTCGAGAACAGGGTCAATTGATGACAAAAGATGCTAAAGATAAATATGAAGCAGGGATCATCAGCGAAAAAACCTATAAATTGATTACCTTAGGCACGCATCAGGAAAACAATTAACCTCCGCCGCCTCCGCCGCCTCCGCCGCCTCCAACACTACCCGACTGTTTGCCTTCTTGACCTTTTTCACCACCCATGTTTTCTTTAAGAGCAGAAGTAGCTGTACCCATTTTTTGTTCCACTTGACCGGCTATTTGTTCGGTTTTTTGTTTGGATTCATCTGCCCAATGTTGGACCTCTTGGCCCAAAGACTCCTGTTGAGCACCAATCCACCGCAAAACTTTATCGGGCAATTGGAAAATCAAGCCAAATGACTTTTGTGCCACAGTCAGATATATACTCACATAAATACTAATATAAGAACCAAATCCAAAAACCTGAGCAAAAAAATTGGTTTTAAAGTTCACACCCGCTTGTGCTGCTACTGAGCCACTTGAAGAATAATCCAATAGATACTTAGCAACGATATCGTATTGAAAATTTATAATCCATACCGCAACATAGGTTAAAACAATCGCCATGATAAAACCAATGATCATCATTGAAGGTCGCAAAAAGACATTCACTAAAATCATCATGCCTGTTTCACTTTTTCCAAGAATTCCTTCTCCTTCAGGCGACATGATACCTAAAGCAACAATGGGAGCAGCCACCATGGCTTCAATGACGGACATCAACCAAGCTATGCTTCCAAATAAAAATATCATATACGGATATAGAGGAATATAATACGCAGCAACGAACCCAATTGTAAAAAAGAAAATCACCCATACCAAAACAAAGGGCAATGCAACTGCCAAAATAAAGCCCATGGCTGCAGCAGCATATACATTCATCATAGCAATCGCACCTGCAATTATAATTAAAACAATGATTTCACCTCCCGCTTGAATAAATACTGCGCCAACATTGGCTAAATTCACTATAGGATTTAGACTCATATCACGTAACTGATCCAATGCAACAGAAAAAGCTTGCCACACATTACCCAACATTCCTTCAATAGCTGAAGATAAAAAAGTGACGATTGCATACCAAATAGCTTGTACCACAAAAGAAAGAACATAACTAATCACAGATTGTATTCCTTCTGTAATAATTCCTGGACAAAATGGTTTCGTTCTACATTTAGGCTTCCTAAATTTAGGTGTTTTTATTGGGGTATATGGATGAAACTCTGGAAAGATTAACGGGGGAATCTTCATGTCGGGTTGTCCTGGGTTACTCAAAAAAAAGGTATTCCCGATAAATCCCAATGTTGTTGAAGAACAATTTATATTTTGAAAATGATGTATATTACCATTACCGCTATTACTTGCATCAACAGAAACATAACCATAAGCCGTTACTTTATCTGAATAAGTATACTTCATTCCTCCCGAGCAAGGAGATGATACGGCTTTTGAACTCACTGCAGACCCATAAATAATATTACTAATATTATCAATGATAATGTTAGCTGTTGGATTACCAAAAGTATTACATAGTATGGAACTATCACCGTCTGTTTCTTCACACGCCTTTAACGCTGGTAAAGAAGAATCCCCCAAACCGGATTCCGTATCAATTGTTGCAGAATGAACTGGATTTCCTGACAAACGAATCAATTGAAAAAAATACCCCCCGGCATAGATCCAGCCTTGTTGCTTAGCACCTTGTATAAACTTTTTTGCATCTGACAACGATTTCTCATTTTTCAAATTCAGCATAGGTTCCATAACGCCTGCATAAGCATTCAAAGCATTATAAAACTCATTTCCTGCAAATAGGACAGAATATTTATTTGTATCTGTCCCCCAAGTGTAACATCCGCCCTGTTGGGAACATGGAGCACCGTCATTATTGAGCGCAATACCATATTGAGAAAATGCTACAGGTGTCGCTGTATCAGCTGAACTTAAATTTTTATTAATCTCAGGATTGTTATCGACCATCGCACGTGCAACGGGTTGTAAAAATTCAATCATTTGTTGTATGGCAATAGCTCTTGATTTTATTATACTTTCAGCTTGAGAATCGGTTAGCTTTAAAAAATCTTGCACCTGTTCCGATGTTGATTTCATGTTTTCCCATGCCACCGAACCACAAATAGATTTGTCGCTCAAGGTCACATAAAATGACGGAAATGCGTTGGCATCAAAATAGGGAATAGGCATGGTTGAGCGAGTTGTTGTTGCTCTGCTATTATTATTCGCAAACTGAACGGCATTCAGACCACCTAAAAAGTCAGGTACTGGATTATCGCAGAAATCTTTCATATAGGATGTTTTTGTGGCATTTGGAGCACAAGGCCCCGAAGGGGCAGAATTATCCCCAGGATTGGCGAGAGATAAATATTCTTCTCTTAGTTTTTCAAATTGCCTTTGCATCATGTATGCACAAACTTGACCCGTTAATAGCGCCGTTGCTCCATTGTATGCTGGATTGGAAACCGAGTTAATACTATAAATACTCTCAGAACTAGATTGCTTTGCAATCAGCTGCCCCCCCATATTCATATAATCCAAAGCTTCATTCCAAACTTTGTCTGCCGCACCAACACCTTGCACGACCACCCACATCACAATAATTTGCATCAAGCAAAAACCACTGGTTTTAGGAACCAATAATGTCATCCCGATTGTCGCTCGCACAGGAAGCCAAATAGAGGACCAATGTTTTCCTAAAAATTCTCCCTCATGGGCTGTATTCAATGTACCCACAATCAACGTGTACATGATAACAATACTACCTAAAGCAAGTACGGTTAAATTAAAAACGCCCATTAAATGGCCAAACACCTGACTACCAGAGGAAGAAAGAACGCCATCAACAGTACCAAATATATTTGCCAAATAAACCAGGGAACCATCTGTGGGAGGGGGGGCTAGAGATAATACGGTACTTAGTGGCACTTGAGAATAAGCCAAACAACAAAAAAAGCATAAAACAAGCAAATAGCCTATTCGTAATGGCATGATGCTCTCCTAGCCAGACAAAAAAAATCCATAAAATACAGCCAATTAAAAAAGTATACCTAGTCTTGATATAATTGGCAATAAAACCCACTAAGGGCTAACAGGCGGCGCAGATTGAATTGAATTCTTTGGATGATCCAATAACGCTTCTCCAAATTTTTTATTTAAATCATTTAAACCGGTTTCAATACCTTTATCGGTTACTTTGCCGAACTGATCGAGTTTTTGTGCACCTTCTTGAAACCAATGCTGGGTTTCGCTGGCCAGACTTTCAGGATGCCCACCAATCCATCGCAATACTTTATCAGGTAACAGAAAAATAAGTGTGAAGGTTTTTTGAATAATGGTGAGATAAATACTAATGTAAATCACCACGTAAAACATACATCCAAGTAATTGCGCAAAAGGAAATTCAGACCAATGAATACCGTAAATATCCTGTGACATCTCACTGGCATTAACCTTTAAAAAACCAGCAGCAATATCAAATCCTGCATTTAAAACCCAGATACTGATATATGAAAGCGCCACGCCGGCAATAAAACCAATGACCATCATAGATGGACGTAAAAAGACATTCACCAAAAGCATCAAACCATGTTCGCCTTTACCTAAAATACCTTCGCCTTCTGGTGTTGTAATACCTAAAGCCATAATTGGAGCGGCAACCATTGCTTCAATCACAGAAAATAACCAGGCAATGACGCCAAAGGTAAAAATTAAATATGGCAGAAGTGGTATATAATAACATGTGGTAAAACCTATAGAAACGAAATAAGACAACCAGGCAGCATACAATGGCGTCAAAAATGCCAACAAAATTAGAATGACACTTCCCATCATTGGAAAAGCACCCAGTCCACTAATAGCCAACATTCCAAGATAAGAATACAATGTCGACTGAATAAAACTTGCGCCCATGTTTGCTAAATCAACAATCGGATTACTAGATGGGTGCGTTAAAATCTGCATGGCATATTGCATTTGTGGCCAAATACAAACCTTCAAAGGAATTACAATTAAGATATTCATAGCAATGCCTAGCATTTTTTGGATAAAATTAGCAATCATGACCATGAGATCACTAAATACGCCCCAAAGACCACCACTACTCATACACCATTTCCAACCAGCAATCTGGATTTTATTGGTGCATTGTTCCTGAGACTTTTGCGCAGCGCCATCAGGAAATATTTTTGCAAACATCATCGGAAAATCAGGCAAGGTCATGGGTTTCATACCTGCCTGTTCGGGCAAATGAAAAAAATAACTATTCCCAATAAACCCTAAAACAGTAGAGGCGCATGCCCCTGAGGAAAAATGACCAAGAGGTTCAACATAGCCACTAGAGGATTGAAAAGCGCCCGGAGAAGTGAAACTTAAAGTTTCGGCACAATCATTGGCTTGTTGCGGATTATTTCCCCACCCTTGCAACATGGCAAGAACCACCAAGTCATAATGATACATGTACCCCATCGGTTTTAAAAACCAACACAAGCCCTGTGAAGTATTCTTACAAGAAGGTATTTGATAAAAGTGGCTAGAGTCCATTCCAGAATGTAAATCTTTCATCAAACTGACTTTGTTAACAGGTCCAGTAAGATTCACTAAATTAAAAAAATAAGCCCCTGCAAACATCCAACCTGATTGCTGAGTTTGACCAATAAAATTACGCATTTTTTTAAAATGCGCCTCATCTTTAATTTCATTCATCAAATTCAAAATAGGCATCATGAGTCCTTCATAAATACCAATCGCATTGATAAACTCATTACCAGCAAGTAATACTGGTGCTTGAAGTTGGTCCTTTGCCGCATTCCATAAAGCACAAGATTCATCATCTTGAAAATATTGACAAGTTTCGCCAAATTCATTTTTTGGAACACCATACTGAAAGTTAGCTATCGATGAAACCTGATTATCTAACGGTGTATGCGAGTTTAGTTCAGGATTGTTATCAACCATGGCTATAGCAACCATCGCTAATTGACTATACATTTGCGACATTGCAATCGCACGACTCAAACCAAAAGAATCAATTTGTTCCTCGGTAAAAAGTAAATTTTTTAAATGCTCTCTACTAAAGTCCAAATTACGAGTATCATTCCAATGAAGTTCGCCACATAAACCATTCAATTGTGTATAAACACCAGGAACAGCTTCAAAATCAAAATTAGGCATCGGTAACATATACTGAGTATCGCGACGTAAAGTTTGTTTAGATTTTTGGTAATCAACAGGATTAACTGTTTCTAAAAAAGAAGGTACCGGATATTGACAAAAAGCCCGCCAATTTTCATCCACAGGGTTAAAACACGGACCTGATTGATTATCATTAGCCATTATTTGATAGTGTGTTTGAGCCTTCTCCAAAACTTTTTGGGTGGCATACATACACACTTGTCCCGTTAACATCGCAGATGCACCAATAAAATTTGCATCTTGCTTTCCAACAAAAGCATTTAAAATTTGTTTAGACCCCATCTGAGCCTGTACAATTTTTCCACCACGATTTAAATATTGCAAAGCAGATGACCAAATTCTATCAGCAGCGCCCACGCCTTGAACCACTACCCACATCATCATGATTTGCATCAAGCAGTAACCTGATGCTTTGGGCATAATGAGTAACATTCCCGTGCTACAACGTACAGGTATCCAAATAGAAGACCACTTTTTACCTAAAAATTCTCCTTCATGAGCCGTATTCATTGTACCAATCATTAAGGTATACATAATCACAATGCTACCCAAACCCAACACCGCGGCATTAAAAACGCTCATCATATTGCCAAATATTTGGCTACCTGTCCCACTTAAAACCCCATCCACAATACCAAAAATATTACCTAAAAATTGAATGGAGCGATCACTTGGAGGAGGAGAAAAAGATAAAACAGTGCTAAGTGGTACTTGTTGAGCATCAGCTTGAAAACTCCACAACAAAAAAAAACATACAATTAAAATCAAGACAACTTCCTTTGAAAAACAAGCTCAACCCAATCCCTCAATGTAAGATTCAAGCGTTTATGTTGAAGCAATGTGAGATAAAAATGATAACGAAAAGCCAAACAAAGCGCAATTAAACTCATACAAATCACAACAAAACCAATGAATGGACTCCCTAGATAGAACATATAGCCTGCATATCCACAAATTGCTAAAAACAACATCAAAAATATCAAGCTCAAACGCTTAAAAATTAAAGCACGTTTATTCAAATCATCTTTTTGCAAATGGTATTGTTCAACCACTTTAGAAAACTCTTTCGGTGGATGTTCATCCCAATTTCTTAAACTAAATAAATTAGTAAATAAACTTTTTACATACTCCAAAAAACCTTTACTTCTATCATAATCCGACCACTCCCTCACACGAATTACTTTTTTCACCCACATAAACATGATTCACTCCTTAAGATTGCATATTGCAGAAATTTACGTCATATTATCCTAAGTCATCATATAATAATTTTTAATGATTAAACAAGAAGGTCCTGTATGCCCGATCTGAGCCATCAAGCTTCCAGTGAATATTGGTTTCAATTTCCTGATCCTTCAATTTATCGCATCATATGTTTTCTAGAAAGTGTAGAGAACAGTACCTTAGATGGTGATCCAGAATTAGAAATCGCCCTTAAAAATCTTGGCGAACGATTAGAAGAAATACATTATATTGACATCAATCAGCTTAAACACGAAGAAATTTTTATACAAATTATTGCCAGCATCAAAACCAGTAGAGGACTTCGGTTGTTACAAGCCATTGATGAAAAACACCCGGGTAGTGCATCTAAAGTCATTGGTTATGCTGAATCAGCTGCGAGTTCTGGTCATGCAATGGCATCAACATTCATCCGAAGAAATTTGGCTTTTGAAAGACTTAGGCTCATGCATAAAGTCTTTTCACCACAACGCTTACGTCTGATTCTTAAAGCACTAGAGGTTGAAGTATGAAAACCATCATTAAAAAACTCACTTTTATTAGCTTACTATCCACTACCCTCTCCTTGGTTTTCGCTCAAGAAACCCCCTCCTACAGCGAAGGCTCAAATAATTCCAATGAAGAAATGAGTATCTTACAACAAATTGAAAGCGATATTTATAATTTAGGAGCTGCCTTGGGCTTTATGATTGGGGGCGAGCACACAGATACCACAAAAGTTTCTTCGGATTTGATTAACCCATCACAAACGATTAAAGATGAATTTACAGTTGTTCAATATTTATTTGCAACATTATCTATTAATTATAACTTTATTAATCAATATCCGTTTATTGCGAATTCAGTCTATGATGGTATCAACGGCTTAGCCAATCGTGTGTTTGCCAATAAGAATCCCAATCAATCCGGTAATCGATTAGATAGTTCGCCATCTCTTCCAAGCCCTGTTGCCCAAACCTTACAAAATATTCTCAGCATCACCCCAGATAGTTATTGCTATATACAACGTGGAAATTGTCAGTCTCAAGACTGGGATACCAATTGTAAATTCTCCTATACTCAATCCAAGGTTTTTGCTACTTCATGGGGTATTTTTCCAAATATCAATGATTTAGTTAAATCACAAGGACAAGCGGCATCAGGTGCGTGTTCGATTGATACAAAGTTAAACACTTTGGCTTCAAGCAATATCAACTCGCTTTTTTTTCCACAATCTCAAGAAGGTGAAAACGTTATCAATAATAATGTATATTTAATGAACCAACTCGATAGTTCATTACTCACTACTCCGTTACTGTATGATAACACCACATCTAATAACAGCTCATCACAAACATCTGAATTAAGCAATGGATTAAAAGCTGATAATGCCGAGCAATCTGCAGAAAACTACATTAAATATGTCACCGGTAGTGTTTTACCACCTGATCCCATGAGTAAAGAGGATTTAGAAGAAATTACAAAAAATATTTCAAATGCCCCAGATATTGCCACCCAACTAAAATCATTTCGCGACTTGAGTAAATATGTCTTGGGTTTGAGAGTTTATGCAGCCCGGGTATCTGTTGGCATACAAAATATTTATGAAATCTTGGGCGCCAGAAAAAAACTCAATCCTGAAGAGGATGATTCTTCTCAGGCATCAAGTCAGGCTTTAAATGAATTTAAGATGGCAACTTATCGATTATATAACCCCAAGGCCAATCCCAATAATCTAAATTCTGCAGGCGAGCAGGATACAGTTCCTTGGCAACAAATGATTAATGAATCCTCACCTGCTCGAGTACAAAAAGAAACGGCCATATTGCTTGCTGAAATCAATTATCAATTGTATTTGATGCGCAAGCAACAAGAAAAAATATTGCTGACCAATAGCGTCATGTTACTCCAGTCTGCAACCGCACCAACATTAAATGTTCCAGACTCGGATGAAAAAACGGATTAATCTTTTTGATGTGCTTCATGGTCCACAAGAATAAATTCTGTTCCACAATAGGGGCAAGTCTCGTGGCCTGATTCTTCGATGGGTAAAAACACTCTAGGATGCCCATTCCATAATTGCATTTGAGGTGTTGGGCAACACAAAGGTAAATCTTTTAAATAAACTTCTATTTTTTTTTGTTGACAAGCAGTGACTGGATGCGTATCCATAAAAAAACCTCATTTCAAAAATGATGATGATTGATTATCCAATATTTTTTGAATACACGCTACGATTTCTTTAAAAATGTTTACACTGGGTTGAAAAAAATCCACTCGATTTTCAAAACTTCGAAGCCAGGTCATTTGTCTTTTTGCCAATTGTCGTGTTGCAGCGATGGCTTTTTCCTGCCACAATGCTGCATCCAACTCGCCTTGTAAATACATAATCGCTTGTCGATAACCTACACTTCTCAGAGCTGGATGTTCTAAATTTACATTTGGGGTTTTTAAAATAGATTGTACTTCTTCTATAAACCCCTGATCTATCATTTGATGAAATCGTAATGAAATGCGTTCATGTAACCAACTTCTAGGCTCTGGAAACAAAGCCAAATGATGACAATCAAAAGGTTGTTGAAAATGAGTGTCCTGTAATAAACTCGACCAAGTTTGACCTGATTGCCAATAAATTTCAAAAGCACGTGTGAGACGCTGCTGATCATGCGGATGTATACGTGCTGCAGATATCGGATCAAAAACAACCAGTTCATCATACATCGCTTGTAAACCTCGTTCGGCAACATACGCATTTACTTTTTCACGAATGGTCTGTGATGCCTCTGGTAATTTAGCTAATCCATGATGGAAAGCATGAAAATACATCATGGTACCACCAACCAGCAAGGGATAGCGACCGCGAGCCAAAATCTCATAGCAAATTCGATGCACATCTTCACAAAATTGAGCCACCGAATAGACCGTTTGAAGATCACAAATATCGACTAAATAATGCGGATAACGATTCAATTGATCTCTATCTGGTTTTGCCGCCCCAATATTCAGTTCCTGATAGACCAAACTCGAATCCACATTAACCAATTCAAACGGAAATTCATCGCTTAACAAGCAAGCCAATTCTGTTTTACCAATGGCGGTAGGTCCCATGAGACAAAATACAGCTGGTTTCATTTGAAAATTTTCCGACAAGCATCTAAATCTAAAACGCGAGCATAATCTAAGTAAGCGCCCTCGTCCATATCCGCTTGTAAAGCCTGATATTCATCCCAACTCATATCATAAGCTGAAAAAGGGCAACATTTAACGATAGCGCCAATGTTCAAATCATCTAATTTACTTAATTGATTCAATAACTGAGCAAATATTTTTAGATTAAAATGAGGCAAAGCTTCTGGAATGCTTCGGATACAAATACTATTTTCCCCCCAGAGCTGCATATCAATCGCCCAATCCTTGCATAGTTCAATGGCTGCCATGAGTAATTTTTCATTGTAGCGATGAATCATTTGAACATAAGGCATCATCAAAATTCGAGTTCCTAATGTGGACTCTTTATTCTTTAAAAGCTTATGCAAATGATAAAACCACCATTGTTCTACATGAACAAGATACTGGTGTGGAATTTTAGAAATGACGATATAATCCGCATTACAAATAGTCCATGATGTATGGACTGTCGACATAGAATTTTGCATCGAAGTCTCTGTCGTGCCACCAGGAATAAGTTGCTTTTCATTGGCAGCAATAGCTTGCTGCCAATAAGGTTTTAAGGCACTCATGATAAAGTCATAAATCAATCGAGGTTGTTCAAAACGTACCTCTTGTTTGGCTGGATGTACATTGATGTCAACCATCCCCGGAGGTGTTTGCAGATACAATACACATTGAGGATGCCGACCGACTGGCAAATAAGACATATAGACTTGTTTCAAAGCATGTTGAATCAATTTATCTTGAACGATACGTCCATTCAAAAACACCCATAAACGATCATTTTGACTACGATGCTCTGCCAAATCTCCTAACCATCCAGATAGACTTAAGCCACAACGTTCTACTTCAATTTCACGGGCTTGCTCAAACGATTTCCCCCAGATCTTTTTAATTCTCGCATAATGTTCTATAGAACTTTGCGCACTGGGTAAATCTAGAACCCATTCATGATTATGCATCAAACGAATATGCACATCAGGCGCAGACATGGCAAACCGTTTTACCAGGGCGTCGATCGCCGACCACTCAAAAGCATGACTTTTCAAAAACTTTTTACGAACAGGAACATTATAAAATAAATCTTTAACTTCAATAGTGGTACCGATATCGCGGACACAGGGCAATAATTGACGTCGACCCTCTTCATAAATCACGCGCATGGCATGGATTTGAGTAGCTGGACGAGAAGACAAATCAATACGTGCTACAGAAGCCATGCTCGCCAAAGCCTCTCCTCGAAATCCCTTGGTATTTAAAGCATATAAATCATCCAGGGTGCTACATTTACTGGTGCAATGCGGCTCTAATGCTAAAAATAAATCTTCTTCAAAAATTCCATGACCGTTATCAGATACTTTAATAGAATGAAAACCTGCCTCCAAAATTTGAATATCAATTTGAGAAGCCTTGGCATCAAGAGCATTTTCTAGTAATTCCTTAACAACAGAAATAGGTCTTTCAATCACCTCTCCAGCGGCAATTTGACTGGCCACATCTGATGATAGACGCTGAATTCGACTACTCATGAACGTCCTCTTGGAGGATATTCATGAAAGTATTGGCGAATCCCATTGAAAATAGATTGACTTAATTGTTCTTGATAAACTGCCGATACCAAACGTCTTTCTTCTTGTGGATTTGAAATAAAACCGGTTTCAACTAAAATGGAGGGAATATCTGGTGATTTCAATACCAAAAATCCAGCCTGCTCTACACGTGGATTATGCAATGTCGTGACTTGTCCCAATTCTCTAAGTACTTGTTGTCCCATTTTAATGCTGGCTTGGATGGTTGCAGTTTGAGACAAATCAATCAGTACCGACCGAACCATGCCATTGCGATCATCAAGCTCTTTCAAATTCACGCCACCTAATTCAGAATAGTTTTCTTTAGCAGCCAACCATCGAGCAGCCTCACTGGTGGCGCCTCGTTGCGATAAAGCAAAAACCGATGCGCCATGCGATCGGGGATGCGTAAATGCGTCCGCATGAATAGCCACAAAAATATCAGGATGATATCGTCTGGAGATATTGAGCCGTTGTCTTAAATCAATAAAATAATCACCATCTCGAGTTAATATAGCCTGCATCCCTGGGTAACTATCTATTTTTCTTTTTAGCCGTTTAGCAATTTGCAAAACCACATCCTTTTCACGAGTTTTGTAATAGCCAAAAGCACCTGGATCTTTACCACCATGTCCTGGATCAATCACCACCAAAATTTTACGACGCATGGGCATCATACGAACAGAAGGCGTCATTGCAACAGGTGAGTAACGCTTTACTACAGATACCGATGTCACTCCAGTTTGTAAACTGATACGAATTTGATAAATTCTTCCAACAAATCCTGCTGATGTCAGGTGAAAATTTTTTAACGAGGAAGATTCCAACACAATACGCGTATATTCTCGGCCATGCTCCGCCAATCGGATAGAATATCCATTTTGATACATATCATGCCGAAGTGCGGAAGAAATGACCGTTTGTGGTAAATCAATCACCAATCGATTAGGTTGTGTCAATTTAAAGATTTTTGGCATGACACGTGAATCTAGCCTCATGGTGATTTGTGTGGATTGCACATCTAAACCTTGTAAAATCTTAGCATGACCACTCAATGAAATCGCAAACAATAAGCAACTGAAGAATATTTTTATCATCATGTTTTTTCCAGCAATTTTGCAATCATTTGTTCACCTAAAATTGTATTCGCCTTGATCGATAAAGTTCGTCCCTCTCGATCTTGGGGCATATAAAATTCCACCATAACATCCAATAGACTTTCAACTTTTTCAGGCCATTCAACTAAGCAAATCTGAGGGCCCTGTAAATAATCTCGAAACCCCAAATACTCCAAATCATCCAGAGAGCTGATGCGATATAAATCAAAATGGTGAATCACACCCAGGTCAGTTTCATAAGTTTCTACCAAATTAAAGGTTGGACTTTTAATGGCTGATTGAATGCCCAAACTTCGTAATAATGCACGAACCAAACTGGTTTTACCCATACCAATTTCGCCCCGCAAACCAACTATTAATGGTGGTTTTAAAGCACCTGCCATTTCTTTTGCAAATGCTTCAGTAGACTCTAAGGATTTTAAATAAAGATTCATTTGCATAAAACATCCTGCATATGATTTTGTAATTCTTGTAAAAGTTTAATGGGTCGTACAATCATGGCAGGATTTTTTTGCATCACCCGATCACCGGCTCGCGCATGAAGACCTACCGCCAATAACGTGGCTTGAAGTGGATCAGGCATTTGTGCCAGACATCCAGCAATCAGTCCGGATAATACATCACCCATGCCAGGCGTTGCCATACCCGGATTTCCATCAGCAGATAAAAAATCAATTTGGGTATCATGTGCGATTAAACTGCCCGAGCCTTTGAGAACACAAGTCCCCCCAAATTTTTTTTGTAATGCTTGAATTGCCTTGAATCGGTCAAACTGCACGTCTTCCACTGACCACCCCAATAAAGCAGCAGCCTCTCCAGGATGCGGTGTGAGTACCCAATTATCTCGTTTGTAGGGCTCTTTCGCAAGGTATTTTAAGGCACTGGCATCTACGACCATCGTATTCGTTAAAGTTTTAACCAACGCCCAAACATCATCTGCCCATTTTTCAGAGCCAAGGCCCGGTCCCACCACGACAATATCTCTTTCTTCAATATGGTTTAATATCTCAGAAACTTTTGCGATCGGTTGCCAAATAATTTCGGGGAATTGTCCATATGGAGGAGTTAATCCCTCTTGAAACAAAACTTCCACCCAGCCGGCACCCATGATAAAAGCTGCATATCCAGCTAAAATACTGGCCCCAAACATTGATTTTTGCCCAGCAATTACTTTAACTCTTTTAAAAGAAGCTTTTGAGGCATAGGCTGTCCGAGCGGGCCAAATGGCTTGAAGATAGTCAGTGGTTAAAAGATAATGCTTAAAGTCCAAAACCAAAGGCCATTCGGGGGTTAAAATTGCACAGGCACCAATATACTCCTGAGCCACGCCAGTATATAAACCCTGAAAATAAGCATATCGACACAAAGTCAATTGGGCATGTATCACAAGAGGAGAACGTCTTGCGCCTGTATTGGGATTTAATCCCGAAGGCAAATCCAGAGCAATTGTCATTGAAGGATGCAGCTCGACAGCCCTCATCAATACCTGGTGGGCTTCACTTAAAGAACTCTCATTCAAAGGTGCAATGCAATCTAGAATACAAAAATAAAGATTTTTCAAAGGAATATCGCTGGAAAACTTGACCGGAAAAACCACTTCCTCATATTGCATAAATTTTTGCCATTCCTTGGCCAGCTCCGGCAAAATAAAAATATCTATATCCCAAGAATACTCGCAGGCACATTGAATCAATTGCAAAACGTCTAAAAAACGGGTTTCATCGCCACAGGCAAGCGCAAGATGAATAGCATTAGTTGGTTTAAAATAACGATAAATAAATTCAAGAATATTTTGAGAAAAGATGGAAGACTTGGGTTTTTTAGATGCGATATTCACAGTGGCATGTTTCTGATATAACGCATGCCATTGTGTACAATCAATTAAACCCTCAAGTTTATTGCTTATCATCATTCCTGACAATGGATAAAATAGGCTTTTGATTTGGTGTTTTTTCAGGAAATGATTCAAGCTTATCAGTTTCTTCGGACTGAAAAGTCAATCCTTCACTGTTTTCTTTCGCATAAATGGCTTGCAAAGAACCCAATGGTAACTGAATATGCGTTAATTGACCTGCAAATCGTGCTGAAAAACTCACCCCTTTTGCATTCATCAACAATTCTCGACACGCTGTTGGTGAAATATCCAAAATAACTTTTCCGTTGCGAATATACTGAGTCGGCACAGTCACATGCGGATAATTAGCATTAACCAGAAGATAAGGCGTCCAGCCATTATCGGTTATCCAATCGTAATAAGCTCTTAATAAATATGGCTTTTTAGATTTCATGCGACTCTCATTTGTTTTTCTGTGTCGGTTAAGCTTGCTTTAAACGAATCTCGTTGAAATAATCGTTGCATATAATGCTGTAAACCTTTGCAAGATCCCGGAATTTCAACACCCAACATGGGTAATCTCCAAAGTAAGGGGGCCATGATGCAATCCAACAGTGAAAATTCATCACTTAAAAAATAAGGTTTATCTGCAAATACAGGCTCTAAAGACATCAGGCTTTCTGTTAAAGCTTCACGTGCTTGTTCTGTTTGCTCATTCTTTAAAATTGCGTCCATCAATTGATACCAATCATGCTCAATACGATACATCATCTTTCTACTTTCAGCTCGAGCTACAGGATACACAGGTAGTAAAGGTGGATGAGGAAATCGTTCATCCAAATATTCCATGATGATACGTGCTTCAAACAATACCAAATCTCTATCCATCAAAGTAGGTACGGTGCCATAAGGATTTAAATTTAACAAATCATCAGAAGGATGATTCGGATCGGCAGAGACAAGTTCAACATTAACACCTTTTTCAGCAAGTACAATGCGAACCTGATGACTATATACATCCGATTGATCGGTGTGTAATGTCATAACGGTACGTTTAGTTACAATAGCCATTGAGTAGATCTCCAGGGTCTTATCGGGGAATCAAATAAAAAAGTTATTCTATCACATTCCTAGGTCAATTTATTAAAAAAAAATCATTTTTTATAAATCTTACTTAACATTGCTGATAATATCACAATAATCATACACCATAAGCAAACCAAAATACCCAATTGATGACGATGATGACGCTCGGGTTGCGACACATCATCTAGAAAATCAGCAATATCTGATGCAATTTTATTTAAATTTATCTTATCATTCTTCCCCTGACTTGCAAATACATTAGGCATCACCACATTCGGGAGCAAATAATTATTACTACCAAAACGTTGTGCTTCATCAGGATAAAAACCCGTAAGATATGCGACCACCCACGATTTTGAATATTTTAAAGTCACCAATGATAAATCAGGCGGTTGTCGACCAAACCACTTTAGAGCATCCTCCGCAGATAAAGCTGGCTTTTGAACTGTTTCTAATGAACCATGACTCAAACCATGACAAGCACTACAGTACACTTGAAAATACTGTCGCCCCTTTTCATGAGTCCCTTGCGCAAAACCAACGGTAAGATAAAAAAGCAAAAGGAGCCATTTTTTCATGAGCATTTCCATCGACTATAGTAAGGCATGAGCAAAAAAAAGGAAAAATAAAAACCTACAGCCACACGCGCAAAAAATAGAGTCACCTCAGTCACCTCAAACCAGCCAAGGATCCCAAGCCCAACAAAATTCAAACAGAAACCATAGACCATGTAGCGATGTAAACGATTTTTATGCATCAAAGTACGAGCAGAACTTCTGTCCAACCAAGGCAATCCAAAAAATAGAAAAAAAGATAGCATGGTTACTAAAAGCCCAAGGCTTAAATGAGGAATGGCCCTTAATATTGCAAAAAAAGGTGTTATGTACCAAGGCGGATGGATAGGGGTGGGTGTTTGTAAAGGATTGGCAACCTGTTGATTGACGCCTTCAATAAATAATCCACCTAAGCTTGGGAAAAAAAATAACACCACAAAAAACAAAAGAATAAAAATACTCAAAGGCAAAGATTCTTTCGCTAAGTGATGAGGGATAAAAGCAATTTTTTTCTGTCGAGGGGAAGAAACCTCATTTGGCTCACTGGACCCCACACAACGAATGGCCACAATATGCAACTTGACAAATATAAACAATAAAAAAGGCAATAATATGATGTGAAAAGCGAAGAATCGTTGTAATAAAGGCTGTCCCACTTGCTCTGCACCCCGCAACCAATATTTAAGATCACCACCAATCCAAGGAATACCATCTAGAGCTGAAGTAACAACTTGTGCACCCCAATAAGACATCTGTCCCCACGGTAAAACATAGCCCATAAAAGCTTCCATCATCATCAAAAGCCACAAAAACATTCCCAAAAACCAAACGACTTCACGAGGCGACCGGTAGGAACCATACAAAAAAGCTCGAAACACATGCGCATAAAGCACAATAAACAAAAATGAAGCGCCGGTGGTGTGTAAATAACGAATAAACCAACCGCTGGGCACTTGATGCATCAGTATTTGAATCGAAGAAAATGCTTCGCCAACGGTTGGCACATAAAACATGACCAACCAAAAACCACTGAAAAATTGATTCAAAACCATAAGTAGTGCCATCATGCCAAAGGCATACCAAAAATTCAAAGTTGCCGGGACTTGATAGGCCTTCAGATGCTGATACAAAAAAGTGCGAAGAGGAAAACGTTTCTCAATTTTCGACCACATCATGTTTCTCCTATCACAATTGTTTGTCCAAGATCATCAAATCGATATGGGGGGATATCTAAATTTCTCGGTGCCGGAACATCTTTAACAACTCGTCCAGCTAAATCAAAACGAGAACCGTGACAAGGACAAACAAATGCTTTTTGTTTAAGCATGGGAATACATCCCATATGCGTACATTGACCAATGGCCACAAAATATTCCTGATGCAAAGAGCGAAAATCATTTTGAATATTAGCTGGCTGGAAGGCCTCACGGGAATGAGGATCTCGTAATTGCGAATTATTTAAAGTCAAAGATTGAACCATTAAAGGTGTTCGACGTAAAATCCAAACAGGTTTGCCTTGCCATAAGACCGTCATTAAATCACCAGGCTCCAACGTGGATATATCACAACGAACGGGAGCCTCACTTAATAAAGTTTGCTGAGAAGGGAACCAAGAGCGCAAAAAAGGAAAAAGACTGGCTAAAACACCCACTCCGACCATAGCAGATAAGGCTTTTTGCAAAAATTGACGACGCGATAAATCTGTATTCGAACACATAAAATCGACTCAGACAACTCAAAACTAACATTATATTGAAAAAGGACAAAATGACAAGAAAAAATACCGATTTTTTATATAGTCCATTCGAAGCGAGCGAATTGTTTGACGATTTACTATTTTCATAGGGACGTTTATAATAATTTTACTCTTTATCCCGGTCTTTTAGTTAATGTTACTCAACTAAGAACATAGATGCTAAAGATTATTAACGAGCTATTTTATTGACGAGTCGTTTATATAAAAATAAAATTTACTTAGAAATTTATACAAGGATGTTTGAATGAAAAAAAATACTTGTCTTATTCCTTTTTTATCTTTGCTTTTTCTATCCAAAATTGCTCATACGGCTGACTATAATCACTTTTACTTGGGTGGTGATATCGGAATTGCTAACTTAGTTGATAAAGAGTCTACGCCAACACCTGCTCAAGCAATGCATCATTTGGGTGCGACAGGCTTAGTTGGTGGTGGTTTTGCTGGCTATGATTTTTCAATTCAAGAACATCTTAAACTTGGCATTGAATGGTTTATGAATGCCACCAATTTAAATGCATCCTCATACCAAAACTATGCTGATCTCAATGGAAATTCACCCGTATATACTGCACACATGAAATACAATCTTGGGGTAAGAGCCCTACCCGGTTATGCCTTTACGCCAGATACGATAGGTTATGCTATTCTTGGGTATTCCTATGGAAAATTCAATATTCAAGATAATGGAAACTATGGGTATGTATCCAATAGTATTGATGAGAATGGATTCCAATGTGGCGCAGGCATTAGAACCCCTCTTTGGAATCATATTTATCTGCGAACAGATGTATTGTATACCCTATACGCATCCTCGCAAATCAATGGCATAAGCACGAATAGTGAAGGCAATCCTGGCACGTCACTTATTTCCTATACCAACAATTTTTCAACTTTAGAAGCTGATGTGGGTTTTGTGTATAAATTTGACTAAACCACTTGTGCTCAATAGAGGAAATGAAATGAATATTTTCAAACAATCATTATGTCTTTTTACTTCGATATTTGTCGTCTCTTATGCCTTTGCTGGTGACATGGGTCCTAAAATAAATGAGTCAATATTGACTCAAAATGGGGCATACCTTTCAGGGAGTCTAGGAATCATTAATATGCAGCTCAAAGATTCTCGTTCTTATCTACCTGAAACCCATCAGTTATCTTCCACAGGGATCCTCGGTGGTGGTTATGGTGGATATGATTTTGGTTTTACTCAACATTTTAGAGTGGCTATTGAGGGTTTTATTGATGCTGTAGGCGTTAGCAATAGTATTATTGACTCAAATGGTTCCGTCAAAAATAGTCAACGATACCAAGCTGGCGGCAGAGTTCTTCCACAATACGTTTTTTCTCCTGATGTCACAGGACATTGGATATTGGGTTACGTTAATGGCCGATTTCTTTCTGAAGGCACAGGTGACTATGGCAACTACAATAAAGGCTATAATCTAAATGGATTTCAAACTGGCTTAGGATTTACAACAATTGTCAAAAAAAATATATTGGTTCGATTAGACGCCTATTACAATCTCTATAGCGGGACGTCATTTTTATCCGATAATACACCCTCTTCACTTATCACCAAGGGACCAGGCAATCTGATTGGAGAATTATCTTTGATTTACAAATTCAGCTAAACTGATGACAAGCATCTACAATAAAAAAGTAGACCATCGTGCCTCTCTGAAAAACAATCGATTATTGCTTGATTTGGAGAGGCTGTAATTTACAATACAACAATTAAAAAATGCCAGAAATCGCTTTAATAAGTCCTTTTTCCAAAAGCGGCTTGGCACTGCTAAATTTTAAATTCACTTGGTTAGCACTAGAAATAATACGCGTTCGATATCGCTTATCACCATGGGCTTTGTGCTCGGTGATTTGTACATCGGTTATCATCGAATAAGATACATCTTTGACCAAGGCATCGGCTGCAAGTCCAACAACTCCACCTGATAAGCCACCTGCGACAATAGCGCTGGTTGAATGCGCAAAACTACCCAGTGCAGCACCTGCGGTCGCTCCTGCTAACGCAGAACCAAAACCACCACCCAAGGCTAAACTTGACGCAGATGCACTTATTTTGCCAATTTGTAAAACATTCGTTTGTAAAACATAATGAGCATTTTGCGCATCACTTAATACTTGATAGCCTTCTTCTTTTAAACGATCTTTGAGTTGACCGCTGATATTAATTTCTTCTTCGGTATTATTTTTCACCGACACAAAAATTGTTTTTTGACTATCAGCCACAGGCTCTAGAAAAATACTTTGGCTTTGCTGGGTATGAACAGACATTTTTCCATGCTCAATCACAGTCTGTGTGGCAGCACACCCTGTTATTGCTGCAACAAAACCAAGACCTACCAAAAATTTCAACTGTTTCATATCACATCCTAATTTATTACAAGAGGATAAAGCATCATCAAATTAAGCTCTGAATAGAGCGATAGTGTAATAGATGCTCCTCTAAGCGAAAGGTTTCTTTATGAAATTTCTGTCAATTAGAGCATCTAGTCAATGACACCAGCATGCGATTGACTTCAGCAAAAAAATGAAGTGCCACATAGACGGTTTCGACGATACTTCTTAAAAAATCCACTATTACGGGTTAATTCGGTATTCAGTTTAAATTATCGCCTCTTAAAATCAAGCAATATTTTATTTAAGTTTGAAAATATTGTTAATATCTATTCATTCAAATACATATAGCCTGTTTCCAGCCATTCGTACTTTCTCAATACTTGACATACTCAATCAAAATAAAAAGGACCATTCATAAAAAATAATTTAATAGGATGAATGAACTTCGATAAATTAAATTGAACAATCAAATAAAGACTGCAAAATATTAGACTGTTGCATTAAAGGAAGTTGTAAAAAAATTGTGATCAAAAAAAGCCCTGATAAACAGGGCTTCTCGAAAAGACTTGAATCTTAACGTTTAGAGAACTGAGTTGCTCGACGAGCTTTACGAAGACCAACTTTTTTACGTTCTACACGACGTGCATCACGAGTCAATAATTGTTCTCGACGTAATTTTTTACGGAAACTGGTTTCAGATGGTTCTGAATCTTCAGCCATACCGTCTTCATCATAAGCAACCAATGCACGTGCAATACCTAAACGAACCGCACCTGCTTGTCCAGACATACCACCACCAGTAACGGTCGCAAGAATATCGAATTTGCTTAACATATCAACAACCTCTAAAGGCTGTCTAATGATCATACAATCAGTTTCTCTAACGAAGTATTCATTGATGGGACGTGAGTTGATAACAATGTTACCAGACCCGGGTCGCAAGAATACTCGAGCTGATGAATTTTTTCGACGACCTGTGCCGTAGAATTGAGTCATTTGAGATTTCATGCTTTACCTTCTAAATCCAATGTCTTAGGTTGTTGCGCTACATGTGGGTGCTCTGAACCTGCATACACTTTAAGTTTACGGTACATCTCGCGACCCAAAGGATTTTTGGGTAACATACCTTTAACTGCGCGCTCAATAATTTTAGTTGGGTTTTCCAACTGCAGCTTTGCAAAGTTAATGGACTTAATCCCACCAGGAAAACCAGTGTGATGGTAGTACATTTTGTCCTGGTGCTTGTGACCAGTGACTTTTACTTTTTCAGCGTTTGTAACAACAATATAATCACCTGTGTCCACATGTGGGGTATATTCTGCTTTGTGTTTACCGCGTAAACGATGAGCAATTTCAGCGGCAAGTCGCCCTAATACCTTATCTGTGGCATCAATGATATACCAATCACGTTGCACTTCATGTGATTTGGCACTAAATGTTTTCATGTCATTTACTCCGTACCGCCAGAATCTTTGATTCAATTGAAGAACGCAAAATTCTAACCAAATGAGAACTTAGAAACAAGAGGTTTCACCTAAATTTCTTCTAAAATTTGCAATTTTTTAACGGGTTGCCCCATTTGCAGATGTTGATGCAATATTTTATCAGCATCTTTAAAATTTTCAATACGATACCATATATTATCAGGATATACTAGTAGGCAAGGCCCTTTTTGACATCTTCCTAAGCATCCAGAGGTACTAACACGCCATTTTCCTGGCCCCCAACAGCCAATTTCCTGAATTTTTTCTTTCAAATAACTGGCAATTTCCTGGCTATTGGCATTCGCACAACACTTTTTTCCATCTGGTTTTTGGTTGGTACAAACAAAAACATGCTTTTCATAATACATCTTGATAACCTTATCGATGGGTTCGTGATTGAACTTTTTCTTTTAACTTCATACCCGGTCGAAAAGTCACAACACGTCGAGCAGATACAGAAATCTCCTCACCCGTTTTGGGATTCCGCCCAGGTCTTGAGCATTTATCGCGCAAAACAAAATTACCAAAACCTGAGAGTTTGACATGTTCACCGACCAATAACTTATCGCGAATACCATCAAAAAAACCCTCAACCAAAGCACGCGCATCCTGCTTGCTTAAGTGTAACCCATCCATAAGTTTATCAATAATATTTGCTTTGCTCAGCGCACTCATTGTCCATCCCTTAATTTAATATGAAATTCCTTATGCAACACATTTAATATAGCCTCCTGAAAAGCCATAATGTCTTCTTCTACTAAGGTTTTTTCCGTATCCTGGAAAATACAAGCCAGTGCCAGGCTTACATGTGAAGGCGCTATTTCAGGTCCTTCGTAAACATCAAATACCTGTAATCCTTTTAATATATCACAAGGAAGAACTTTTCGAATAGCCTCTAGGATATCACGCACTGGAACTGATTTTGCAACCACAAATGAAATATCTCTTCTGGTTTGTGGAAACTTAGAAATTGATTGATACTTTTTATCATGGACTTTAGGTAATGATGACAAATTCACCTCCCATAAAATAACTGCAAAAGGCAAATCCAGTTCTTGCTGGATCTTAGGATGCAACGTACCTATCCAACCGCAAGAAACGCCATCAATGGAAATTTCAGCAGATTGACCAGGATGCAAAGCATCATGCGCTTTTGCTTTAAACTGAATTCGATAACCATAATCTTGTTTAAATAAATGCTCAACATGCCCCTTGGCATCAAAGAAATCATAAACATGATCATGGGAACACCAATTCATCGCTTTTGCATCACCATACAATAATCCAGCCATGCAAACCTCTTCAACACTTTCTTGAGCCAATCCTTTGAAAGTAACGCCTGTTTCAAACAATTGTAAAGATTGTTGCTGCCGATAAACATTATGTTTTAAAGCTTGTAAAAGTCCCGGCCAAAGTCCTATGCGCATTTGCGCTAATTCTGGAGAAATAGGATTGATTAAATTGATACCATCTTCATGGGAATAAAGCATTTTTTGAAGTTTTGCATCAACAAACGCATAACTGATGGCTTCATGGTAACCCAATTGACACAGCACTTGGCTAAACTGACGACTTTTTAGTTCTAGAGCATCCATTCGACCAGATTTTAATTCTCCCTCAAGTACAATAGGTGGAATATTATCATACCCAAAAATTCTAAGAATTTCTTCAACCAAATCGACATCTCGAGTAATATCAAAACGATAACTCGGCACAGCGACCTGCCATGACTTATCCTGCTCTTGTATTTCAAAATGCAAGCGTGAAAGCATTGCTTTTATCTCTTCATGAGATAATACGATGCCTGTACGACGAACAAATAAATCTGGAGAGAAATTCACCTTCTGATGTTTTGGTAAATGATTGATATCTTCAATCACTTGAACAGGTCCTGCTTGACCGCCAACAAGGTCCAAAATCATTTGAGTCGCGATTTCTAAAGCATCAATTGGCAAATTTGGGTCAACGCCTCGCTCATAACGCATAGACGCATCGGTTGATAGACCATAACGTCTTGCAATACCAGCCATGGCAATCGGATTAAAATATGCACTTTCAATGAAAATATCAATGGTATCGCCATCAACTGCCGACTCTAAGGACCCCATGACACCGGCAATAGCTATAGGATGTTGACCATCGGTAATCAAGGGAGTTCCACACTCTAAATTCACTTTTTTATCATTGAGCAAGGTCATGTTTTCTTGTTCACCGGCACGACGAACAACTATTTCGCGCTTGATTTTATGTAAATCAAAAGCGTGCATCGGCATACCCAACTCATACATCACATAATTCAGCACATCAACTACAGGATGAATAGTTCGCAAACCTAATCGTCTTAAAGATTCTCTTAACCACAGGGGTGATAAAATATGCGGTTGTATGCCTTTAATCATGCGTCCTGTATAACGTGGACAAAAAGAGTGATCTTCGACTTTTATTGATAAAGTTTCATCATGCTGAGGTGTAACAGCCGAAATCTGTCTGCTTATAAAAGGGGTATTTGAAAGTGCTGCCAATTCACGAGCTAGACCAAGTGCACTAAAACAATCTCCGCGATTAGGTGTCAATTCAAAAGAAAATATACGTTCATTAAGAGACAAATAGTCTCTAAAATCTTTACCAACTGGCGCATCTTTTGGTAATTCCCAAATGCCATCAGACGTATCGGCACACCCCAGTTCTACAGCAGAACATAACATTCCAAAAGAGGGTTCACCACGCAATTTAGCTTGGCCAATGTTCACACCCCCAGGTAATTTTGCACCTGATTTGGCCAAAGCGACTTTTAAACCCTCGCGAACATTCGAAGCACCGCATACAATTTGAACGATAGCTTCGCCATTATCCACCTGACAAATGGTTAATTTGTCCGCTTCTGGATGTTTTCTGGTTTCAATAACTTCCGCAACCACAACATTTTCAAATTCAGGAGCAGCCATTTCACAAGCATCAACCTCTAATCCAGCCATGGTAAAACGTTCAACCATTTGCTCATGTGATAAATTCGGTTGTGTCCAACGATATAACCATGATTCACATACTTTCATCAACGGCACTCCTAAAACTGTTGCAAAAACATGACATCGTTTTCAAACATCATGCGTAAATCGTCAATACCATAAGCAAGCATGGCTAAACGATCTAATCCGATACCAAAGGCCCAGCCCTGGTATTGGTTGGAATCTACGCCTGCTGCATCTAAAACATTCGGATGCACCATGCCACAACCACCAATTTCAATCCATCCAGTATGCTTGCACAGACGACAGCCCTTGCCTTCACATTGATGACAAGTCATATCCATTTCTGCAGATGGTTCGGTAAAAGGAAAATAAGATGGTCGAAAGCGAAATTGGATTTCTTTTTCAAAAAAATAAGAAAACGCTTGTTGTAAAATATATTTCAAATGAGCTAGATGCGATGTTTTATCGATCATCAAACCTTCAAGTTGATGAAACATCGGCGTATGCGTCACATCAGAGTCATGACGGAATACACGACCCGGCGCAATCACTCGAACAGGAACGCCTTGTTTTAAAGCACCAATTTGTACAGGCGAGGTATGTGTTCTTAATAGATGTCCTGGCGCCACATAGAAAGTATCATGCATCGCGCGAGCGGGATGATGTTCGGGAATATTTAATGCGGTAAAATTATTAAAATCAGTTTCAATTTCAGAACCTGTCATCAAGTCAAATCCCAATTTCAAGAAAAAATCAGCCAAGCGATTTTTCGTTTGAGTGACCGGGTGTAAATGTCCCACAGGACAGACACGACCTGAAAGAGTCACATCAATAGTTTGGGCTAGAATCTGTTCTTGAAGAACTTGTTCTTGAAGAATTAGGCCCCTGGAATCTAGACGTTCTTGAATCACGGTTTTGGCAACATTGACCAATTGACCTAATTTAGGCTTCTCACTTGCAGACAAATTGGACAAGCTTTTCATCACTTCCGTCAAACGTCCCTTTTTTCCAAGATAGTGAATGCGAATGTGCTCGAGATCTTTTGGATGAGAGGCTGTATCAATCTCCTGACACGCCTGATTTTGTAATTCTTCTATACTTTGCGCCATAAGAAATGCTCTTTAAAAAATAAGGAGGCCAGCGCCTCCTTAAAAAGTGAAAACCAAAAGTTTTACTTTATCGATCAACTGGCCAATGCAGCTCTCGCCTGTTCAACCACTTGAGCAAATGCTGCTTTATCATGAACAGCTAGATCAGCTAATACTTTTCTATCTAATTCGATTGCGGCTTTTTTCAAACCATTCATCAATTGACTATAACTTAAGCCACATGCTCTCGCTTCTGCATTGATACGCACAATCCATAAAGCACGAAATTGACGTTTTTTCTGACGACGATCACGATAGGCATATTGGCCTGCTTTGATCACGGCTTGTTTCGCAACACGATAGGTACGACTACGAGCGCCGTAATAACCTTTCGCTTGACTCAATATTTTTTTATGACGCGCTTTGGCGGTCACACCACGTTTAACTCTAGGCATTGCAATACTCCTCTCTAACCACCATTCAACATACGAGCCGCCAACTTAGCATCACAAGGTTTCAAATGTGTGCAATCAGTTCTTAAATGACGTTTTGCCTTCGTTGCTTTTTTGGTAAGAATGTGGTTACGATAAGCGCCTTTGCGTTTAATGGCCCCACTAGCTGTTTTACGAAAACGCTTACAAGCGCCTCGATGAGATTTTAATTTTGGCATACAAATACACTCCGCATTGTTAAATGACAATTATTTCTTTTTCGGCGATAAAACCATCAATAACTGTCGACCTTCACGCTTAGCTTGTTGCTCGACAATTCCAAATTCCGCTGTATCTTGTTGCAAACGCTCAAGAATTTTCATACCCAAATCTTGATGCGCTACTTCGCGACCACGAAATCGCAGCGTAATTTTAACTTTATCACCGTGCTCTAGGAAACGGACCAGGTTGCGTAGTTTTACCTGATAATCCCCTTCTTCAGTCGTAGGACGAAACTTCAACTCTTTCACTTGAATTTGTTTCTGTTTCTTTTTGGCTTCTGCTTGTTTTTTACTAACCTCAAACAAAAATTTACCATAGTCCATGATACGACATACAGGCGGTTTGGCAGTAGGGGAAATTTCAACTAAATCCAACCCACTTTCCTCTGCCGCTCGTAATGCTTCTCTTGTTGAAACAATACCAACTTGTTCACCCTCTGCATCAATTAGACGCACTTCTGGTATAGTAATCTGGTGATTAATGCGTGCCCTATCATTGTCACGCTTCATAGATGCGCAAATATCTATGCCCTCCTGTTAATTTTTTTGATTAATTTTTTCCTGCAAAAATTCAGCAAAGCCATCAATACTCATAGCACCTAAATCTGTACCATCTAAAGAACGCACTCTGATTTCTTTCTGCTGATATTCTTGGTCACCAAGAATGATAAAAAATGGAATCTTCTGCAAAGTATGTTCGCGAATTTTAAATCCAATTTTTTCATTTCTCAAGTCAAATTGTACCCTAAATCCTAAATTTTGCAAATGTTCGACAACATTTTGCACATAATTATTATGTTTTTCACTAATCGGCATCACCATCACTTGAATAGGAGCCAACCATGTTGGAAACTTTCCTGCGTAATGTTCTATCAGAACTCCAATAAAACGCTCAAAAGAACCCAATATTGCTCTGTGCAGCATCACCGGATGATGTTTTTGGCCATCTTCAGCGACATATTCTGCACTTAAACGTACCGGCATCGAAAAATCAACCTGAATGGTACCACACTGCCATTTACGTCCCAAACAATCTGATAAAGTAAACTCTATCTTAGGACCATAGAAAGCTCCCTCTCCAGGAGCATCAACCCATTGCATACCATGTTCACGCATGGCTTGGGCCAATGCATATTCGGCTTTATCCCAAGTTTCATCATCGCCAACTCGTTTTTCTGGACGCAAAGCTAAACGATAAAACATGTTCTCAAAACCAAAGTCTTTATATACCGATTGCAATAAAGACAACATATGACTAACTTCACTTTGAATTTGCTCTTCAGTACAAAAAATATGAGCATCGTCTTGAACCATGTTACGCACGCGCATTAACCCATGCAAAGAACCACTTGGTTCACAACGGTGACAGTTGCCAAACTCTGAAAAACGAATTGGCAAATCACGATAACTTTTAATTCCTTGATTAAAAACCTGCACATGACAAGGACAATTCATGGGTTTGATTGCGTAATGACGATTTTCAGTTTCAGTGATAAACATTTCTTCACGAAAATTCTGCCAATGCCCAGATTGTTCCCATAATACGCGATCGACAACTTGTGGCGTTCGAATTTCTTGATAACCGTAGTCTTTTAAACGATTCCGCATATATTGTTCTAAAATTTGATATAGTGTCCAACCCTTGGGGTGCCAAAACACCATACCAGGCGCAATATCTTGAAAGTGAAACAAATCCAAAGCGCGCCCTAATTTGCGATGATCTCTTTTTTCTGATTCTTCTAATCGATGTAAATAGGCGTTCAAGGCCTCTTTATTGGCCCATGCCGTACCATAAATTCTTTGCAGCATCGGGTTATTAACATCACCACGCCAATATGCGCCGGCTAATTTCATTAATTTAACTGCTTTTATACGGCCGGTAGAAGGAACATGTGGTCCACGACATAAGTCCACAAAATCACCTTGACGATACAAGCTAATTGTATCACCTTCAGGAAGAGCCGAAATCAACTCAACTTTATAACTTTCATTTTGTTGTTCAAAAAAATCCAAAGCTTCCCGACGAGTCATCGTCAACCGTTCAACAGCATAATTAGCTGTTGCTAACTCTTGCATTTTCTTTTCGATGACTTGTAAATCTTCCGGCGTGAAAGAACGCTCATAATCAAAGTCATAATAAAATCCATCGTCAATGACAGGTCCAATAGCCATTTTTGCGGTGGGAAATAATGCCTTGACCGCTTGTGCCATCAAGTGTGCGCTTGAATGGCGAATCACTTCTAATACAGCTTCATCTTTTTCAGTTATGATTTTAATCTCTGCATCTTCGCTTAAAAGATAAGACATATCAACCAATTTTCCATTGATTTCAGCGGCTATTGCACTTTTGGCAAGACTTGTACTGATCGTTTTAGCAAAGTCAATAACCGTCATGGGTTGATCGATTAAACGAACTTGACCATCAGGCAATCGCAAATTCAGCACGGCATTTTCCTTTAGACTTTGATGAATAAAAAAAAACCCCAAAATCAGGGGCTAATCAAATATGGTAGGCACGAGTGGGATCGAACCACCGACCACCACCATGTCAAGGTGGTGCTCTACCACTGAGCTACGTGCCTTTCATTCAAACTGTCGCTAGTTTAGCATGCAACAAAGCCTTGTCAAGGTCCATTAAAAACTTTTTTTATTATAAAATATCTGTATAATTGATTAATTTGCAACCTAAGTGGGCTTAATATGATAAACATACTTGAATTATGTAAAAATTTACAAATTATGACTTTGCATTTATTGAGTTATCAAGATATTGAAAAATTGCTAGTCGCTTATAAAAATGCAAAAAACAATACCCGTGAGTTATTCTATTTTAGAGAGTTGATTCATCATATTTTAGTGACACACCCAGCACATCTTCAAAAATACTTAAAGTCGCCTTTAAACGCCGCATTGCCTTTTCATCAATTGTCTCTTGCAAAGCAATATTCTATCAATCAACCCATATTTAGAAATTATCACAGAGTGATTGAGTTCTTAAGATCGCCTTATCGAGAAGAAGAAAAAAAATATTTTATCGAAAATTATCTTCATTTTGACCATTGTTTTAAAAAGTTAGATCTTAAAATTCACTGGATTATACAAATTTTAGAAGCCAATCTTAAACTTCATGAAAAACCCGATATATTATTTACGCTTGCTTCTTTATACAGTCAGAATGAATTTCGGTTGACTTGGCGCGCATTTAATGAAATTGATTTTAAAAATTTATTAGAAAAAACTGTTTTCCTATCTCTATTGACCAAAAATCTATATATTCATACTTATCGACACCAATTGTTATTGGGCTTTGTCAATTCAGATATTCCCTTTGAATATAAACAGTTCTTTTTTAGTCTAGGCTTAGATAATCATCTTTATTCTGCATCCAAAGTTCATTTTCAAGCATTTTTAAGTAATGAATCTCTACTTTCCAATGAGCAAAAGCTACAACTCATTCATGACGCTCTTCAAAAACCCGTACTCAATTTAGCATTTTTGCTCTCACTCAAAAACCATCCACTTTATGACCTCGTTATTCCATCTGCACGTCTTCAAACACATTATGATTGTATCGAACGTTTGCAAATAACTGAAACCATCATTTCTAATATACACGAAGAATATATAGTCACTTTAAATTATCAAAATAATTACAATCCTATGGAGATAGAAGGCGTTTTTACTCCAGAGCATAGAATGGAAATGGCCGCTTTACATGGATTTATTTCATTAAATATCTTACTTTCCTATTTTCAATACGACCCTTTGTCTCTGAATAAGGATTATCATCAAAGATCAAAATTATTCTCTCAATTACAACATCACCCCCAACCCCTTATAAAAAAATATTTAAAACATGCTCAATATGAAATGTCTTGCGATATTAATTTTGATTCTGATTTGCTTGTTCTACAAATGCTGTATGAAAATAATCCACACTCTTCCCTACATGAGCATTTGTTTTTAAAACTAAATCTGCGCCAATTCAAGAAAATATTATGTTGGCTTGATTTGAATAGATTGACATCCGCTATATTAAATATTTACTCATTCAAGGTTCATGATAAATATCTGAACTGGTGGTTAGATAATCTCGAAAAAAAGATAACTTACTTTAAAAAAGATGATAAACTCGATACATTTCGACTAAAAATCACATCACTCAGATTATTAATCAAGAACCGGGGAATCCAAAGTCATTATTTATATGAAATTCTCAACAACTTGAACTTTCTTGAAAAGGTTCATTTATTTCGACATAAACTTCGCACTGAGGATTATAATTTATTATTTAAACTCTTCAACTTAAATAATAGAAACCAAAAGCAACTGCCCCACCAACAAAAAATGAAAATTTTTTTAAAGCAGCTATTTACCAATCCATCTTTCCAACTTCAAAATTCTTTGGAAAACCATCTGGTGTATTTGAATACATTGGCAGATCTAGATATTTTACCTCATTTTAAAATTCAAATTATTTTTGCGATGTACCAGCACACTCATCATGATATGCAAATCAAATTACTCGACCATTTGATACGCATCAATGAGCAAAATCCGCAATTAATTCATCAAGTATTACCACTCGAAAACCATATCAAAATGAACATGGCTCTACTGATACTCAATCCCTATCAAACCACATACCAAATCAATAAAATTATACTCATCATCACACTACTCAAAGAAAATAATTTGATTGACTTTTTACCTCCATCTGGCCTGCATGTATTGAGAAGCATGTTCATATCCTTTATTTTACAAACACTCAATATCAATTTAACATTTGAACTTGGAGATATTATAATAAAGGCCTCTCCTATTGAGCGCGTTCATCAATGTAACTTTTTATTTAGACAGCTGATCAGTTGCCCCTACATTTCAATCGATCTACAAGCTAAAATTGTCCAATATCTTCTTAAACATGGAGAAAAAATTATTGAAACACAATCTTATCATCATCTATTGGAAACTTCAGAAATCGCCAATTCTAATCTGAATCACAGAACAATTTAGCCGCTCTTTTGATTTTATCTGTGATCATTTGAAAATCAATATTTCGAGGTAGTTCAATCAAAATGGCTTTTGCATCGCTTTCATCAGCCTTTTGAAGTTGATAATAAAACTCAAAACAGACCTCATTAAAATCTAAAGGAAAGAGATAATTGGTTTTTTGATGAGGTGTGGGCTCAAAACGCATGATATAAAAATCTTTAAGAGACCCTGTATAAGTTGCTAAATTTTCAAAATAATAGCAGGGCTTATATGGTTGATAATGCTTAGAATGCGCACCAGGAACACGTATATCGGTTTGTTTTTTGAGCGATGCAAATGAAAAATCGCATTGTCCTGCTCTTAAAATAACGCCGACCTGATGCGCCATATCCACAATAGTCGACTCAATACCAATATCACATCGACCGCCATCTAGAATAGCTAAATCTTCATGTAAAAAATGCTTGTACACATGAGAAGCTGTTGTAGGACTTAGTTTTTCAAAAGGATTAGCAGAGGGGGCAACAATAGGTCGACCAAATTGTCTTAATAAATTCATCATGAGTGGATGACTAGGAGCACGAATGGCAACTGTTTCTTGCCCTCCGGTTATCAAAGGCAATACCATTTGTTCTTTTAAATGGAATACCAGTGTCAAAGGTCCTGGCCAGTATCGATTCATTGCTACCCAGGCAACATCTGGCACATCTTTTACCCATTTTAAAATATCCCATTCAGGTAAAATATGCATGATTAAAGGATGTTGCGAAGGTCGCTTTTTCATTGCAAATATTTTTTCAATGGCTTTCTCATTGGCATAATCAGCAGCCAGTCCGTAAACCGTTTCAGTCGGGATCGCCACGACATCACCTGCTTCTAGCCGACTTAAAATTAATGATATATCATTTGTAATAAAACTCATTCCAGCACTCTTTTATGGATTACAAAAATCGCAAAACTGCGGCTCAATACTTTCTCTACCATCCGAACGACACTGTCGCTCCTGATAATGACATTTAACACAGCCTAAAATCTCAAAGGCATAATCATTAGAAGACATATGACAAGCCCTACAAGGCAAGGCACCTTCCACGCCTACCTTCCCAAATCCGGGCATTTGACAGGCGGGACAAAGTTTTAAAATTCTTTGCGCAAGCTTCTCTGCTAATAAACCAATAACTTTCATTCTCATGGGATTAAATAACGCCCGCATATCAGTACTCAAAAGCAAGACTTCATCCAATAAAAATCCTTTTTTCAAGGCTTTTTGTAAATCATCATGCGTCTGAATGCCCTTTGCAATCACTTTATCCAAGTCCTTGGTTTGTATACATAAACCATGAGAAGGAAATCTTACTTTTTCTAAAAAATCACTTAATTCACTATTTATATCAATTTGAAGCGTTGAATAATTGGTTTCATAGGAAAATAATTCTTCTTGAATAAAGATATCTCGCTCTTTATCAACAAGCACCATCACTTCATGATTCATGGGCGCCCATGGAATCAATGGATGTGGTCCAAAACACCCCTCAGAGGCGATTGCACAGCTTTGCATCGCCAATGAGGCAGCTTGGTAGGCTTTCATTCGACAAGTCGTCAATTGATCATGCACTCGTGGAACTTCCCCAGTAAATGTTCCCAGTAAATCAGTATCCAAAGCTGTTCTTATCAAACGGCAGTTCCAATATTTCTGAAAAACCGGAGCAATAACTTGTTCTTTATGATGTTTGGAAGCGATGACAATTGTTCGTTCATGGTAACTCATTTTTATGCTCGGATTGAAAATAATTCAAACGATGCACATAAACATCGGATATAAACATCACACCAGCATTTTCACTAAAAATATCTCTCATTTTATGAGCTACTTTTTGAATGGTTTTTTCATCAGAAACCGCTATAAACATCACCTGCGCCGTTTTTTCATTAAACAAAAGATTCCCTTGATGAAAGCCCTTATGCCCATATCCAGAAACATTGGGGATGAGAGTATAACCTGAAACACCTGATTCGATCAAAAATTTTGCAACCATTTGCTGATATTCACCCAATAAAATGATTTCAATTTTTTTTACCAAAAATAGATCTAAATCATTATTTTCTTGAACTTTCGTCATTTAAATTCTCCTTCACAAGCTTCCATTGTTTTTGTTCGAGTTGATAAAAAACGCATTCCACAGGCTCTATCACCACTAAATGAACCCATTCATTAAAAAATAGTTTTTGCAAAATATCATTTTTTAAAATAATCTCCATCACCCTTTGACGTGGCGCAAAAACCACTGTTAATAAGCGCATGGGCTGATGAAAGGCTTTTTCATCCGTCAAATTCACAGATTGCAATGACAATCCATGCATCAAATCACTACCATTACCTTGCATGACACCTATTTTTCCAACTATATTTTGGGTGATTTTACTACCACTTCCATAAATTACATTGTTCCATGTTGAAAATAAATACTGATGATTTATCCATTGTGCAACCACCATCGGCGCAGTTAAAATTATTTCTAATAAATAACCATTATCATCGATTTCCCAATTATAGGAATGTAAAAAACAACGTCCGTCACAGTCAACTGATTTGGTCAAATTTCTAGGCCCTACAACAAAAGCGGCATTTCGCGCCAAACCCCATTCAGGACGAACTTCAGCCCAGTTAAGACTTTTATTGGGCACATTTTTCCAAAAATTATTCAAAAAACCACTGCGATAAACGAGATTTTTCTCTCTGGCAAGTTGCAAATCAGCCTGTAATTGCTCGATAAGTACCTGATGTTTAATTTGGCTACTCAAGCTCAAATGACATTCATCAGTTGTTGTATCGTGCAAAGCTGCCATAAAATAGGTGTCCTCTGGAATCATTAGACCTCTTTGCCTGAGCTGTTCACGAACAAAAGGTTGATTTAATATTTTGGCCAAGATTTTCGGATTATCGCGCCCCTCATTACCCCCACAAGCGCCACAATCTAAAGCACTCGCATAAGGATTATTGGTTGTGGTACTTTTATGTCCGCAAAAAACCACAAGCTTTGCAAAATTCTTTGTCAATCCCATGAGCTTTAAAATAATCTCTGCATAATCAACTTGCTCGTTTTTAGGAATTCCATTGATATCAAGTTCGACATCCTCAGTCGGCATTAATTTTTCAAGTATTTTTGAGTTCAAATGATTCAGTTGTCTAGGAAAAAAATTCTTAAAAACCATCCAAAGACCAGACCAAGGTCCCATAACATCTGCCAACTGAAAAGGCGTGGCGTAATTGTATTTCAATTGTTGATAGGCACTCAAAAAAGAACGCAATAAGGACCGATGACGTTTGCGCAAAATCTTTTCTTTTAAAGCGCCCCGATAAATTTTATGAATATTAAATTTAGGTTTTAACAATACCGGACAACAATCGTTAAAATGATTATTATCCTCATCATAAATACGCACAGGCAAACCGAAAAACCCAGCAAAGCCAAAAGTTTCATAAGCACCAAGATTTTCTATTTGTCGACGTAAAGGTTCCGAACGAACATCTATACAAAAAATCAATTGCACATCAGTTTTTTCATCTTCATGGATTTGATTTTCTAAGTTATGCTTTAAATTCTTCAATAACACATCAGCATAAACTTGCTCATCATCTTTTAATACTTGTAAATAGTCAGGTTGAATATTCTCTATATTTATTTCCAATGAGATTTCTGGATAAAAACACGTGGTTATTATTAAACGAACCGCAACATATTCTAATAAGTTAATGGGATATTGTTTGGTAAAAGCGTGATGATGATCCCATAAACTCAACCACTTAATATAACCCGACCAACCTGATAAATATCCAAAATTTTGCGCCAAAAAATCAATATGAGACTCTGATGAGATTTGAAGGTATTTCAAGCAAAAATCAATGGCCTCTTGTGGCGTTTTTGGTAAAATTTCAAAAATAGATTTCAATCCCCCCCGACATTGATGAAGAGGCGCATCATAAGGTGATAGTATACAAAAAAAAGCATAAAAACCTTTTTCACGGTGAGGTGCATCGATGCTTGCTTGTCCGGTATCTAAAAATAGACTCAACCACTTGATCATCTCCCGATTCACTGCCTCCTCTTGTTCATTTTTCGGAGAGCGACACCATGTTGAAAAGGAACGCGTCACTGCATGATCAAAATGCTCATCTTCAAACCCTTGCAACGGATTGCATGCGATGAATGTTTTCAAAGGCCAAACAGGTACTATTTTTTTTGCTGCTTCATGAACCATGACATCGATATCCAAATGAGCTGAATTGCTTTTCATCGATGATTCTTTTTGCAAACAGATGGTCTCACTCATCATTACTCCTCATATTGGTAAGTACTTCTCACTGATGTCATGGTTTTGGCAAAGGGCTGACTGGCGTTGATACCCCACATATAAATTTTTAATCCCCAGCGACTATTTTTAAAACCTCTGAACCAAGAACCATTCAAAAAAAACCAAATACAAACTAATAAACCAATACCAATGACAAAAAGAGGCTTTAGAGATAAGGCCAAACTTCTACCCTGAGAAAAAATTCCTTCAATTAGCCATACACTTTCACCATACAGAGCAGACCCCAGACTCACCAACAAAAGCATTAATAGTCTGTGATGAGTATTTACCAAACTTTTTGACAATTGCCATAAAGTGATAACAACCATCACCAATAATAGCCCTTCGGTATTCATTAAATTCACTTGAATATGGGACGTCTGAACGAAGCACCATAGACCCAAAAGTGTTGCCCCAATCATGCCAAGCTTATCTTTTAAATGGTGTGAAACAACCTTAGGTTTTATCTTACCCTCAACCGCTGTTCCTGCATTAAGAAATAAATAAGCCTTAAATAAACCATGCCAACAAATATGTGCAAGAGCTGCTGGAAACAAACCCAAACCACATTGCATAAGCATAAAACCCATTTGTGCCATGGTAGAATTGGCTAACATTCTTTTGATGTCTACTTGAATCAATTTCCAATAACCCGCAGATAATGCAGTTATTAATCCCATTATAAAAATAAAGTACATGACCCCATCATCCTGGACTAACCAATCATGATAACGAACTAATAGTATCCCCCCTCCATTAACGATACCCGCATGCATCAACGCAGAAACAGGTGTTGGAGAATTCAAAGAGCTCAGCAACCATCGATGAAAAGGCCAAATGGCGGATTGACACATGGCTGCTAAAACCAGCAAATATTTTGCAAAAATAGCTTGTGGCCAACATCGTGCAAGCACTAAGAATAGACTCCCCAATAATAGGGTCAACAAAGTGTAAACGCCTGAGTATTTAGCAGCTTTCCATTGACTCTTATGGATCATTAAAATCGAGAGTAAAATACTATTTAAACTCCAAAAAAAAGCAAATAATGCATCACTAGGGACCAAAACCATGATATTGGCCGATAATGTCAAAAGTCCTAAAAGGATATAATATCGGTATATTGCTGAATCTCCCTTCATATAATCCAAAGAAAACTTTTGAATGTTAAGACTCACTAGTAAAATCAGGCAACTTAATAAATCATGAACCTTCATATCTCCTGATAGATGGAGTAAAAGTCCGCTAAAACTGGCGACAAGTCCAATCGCAGCCCCTCCCATCAAAAACATAATTGCTTGATGAAATTTTTTTTTTAGAACCATTAACATCCCCAATAATCCAAGGATAGGTCCTATTAATGACATGAAAGAATAGACATCCACTGCAATCCCCATTAGAATTTATATTTATCTATGTTAAATTTAATAGAAAAACTGATATCAGTAAAATTAATTATATTAATCTTAACGATAAGAAAATCTAATGAACATTGATACCGTAGCATTACAATGTTTTATTGCCGTTGCCGAAACATTGAATTTCACTAAATCAGCCAAAATGGTTGGTCGCACCCAATCTGCGGTGAGCCAACAAATTGCAAAACTTGAATATTTAATAGGAAAAGAACTCATCCTTCGAGGAAAAGACCCTTCGTTGACATTAGATGGTGAAATCTTTCTAAATTACGCCAGAAAAATATATACACTTCATCGTGAGTTATTTGATCGATTTAAGGAGCCTGAGATCAAGGGGGACATTCATTTTGGCTTACCAGAAGACTTTGCTAGTATGATTTTATCGGATGTTTTGGTTGAGTTTTCTAGACAACATCCTCGTGTGATTTTAAATGTCGAATGTGATTTAACCCTAAATCTAATGAAAGACTTTGAAACAAACAAATACGACATCATTCTGATTAAAAACAACTTTAATGCGTATGCGCATTTTGGCAATATCATTAGCACAGAATCAGTTGAATGGGTTGGAAACCTCAAGCGCTTAAAAGAATTATCTCCAGAATCAACCATACCTCTAGTTCTTTCGCCAAGCCCTTGCGTATATCGAGAAGATGTTATTCAGGCACTAGAAAATGCAGAAATCCCTTGGAATTTAACATATAGCAGTCCCAGCTATTCAGGTAAAATGGCGGCAGTTCGTGCAGGTCTTGGCATCACGGCCATTCAAAAAAGCATGATCCCTCATGATTTACAAATTTTAAAAGATACTTTTCTGCCCAAGCTACATGATATACAAATTAGTATTCTCAAATCCGAAAACATGAGCAAGGCAGTTGAATCTCTAAATTACTTTTTAATAAAAAAACTAAGAAATATTAATAAAAATTCGATTATCTTCTAGCTTGACTGGATAGACTGCTAAGTTTTTGGGTTTGGATATTTTTCCCAAGACGCCGCTTAACATGGCCGGCCAGGGCGACCAACATTTGACTTCTCCACTACACAGATCAAAAGCACTTTTATGAAAAGGACAGACAATTTCATTATCGGTATTTATTTGTGCTTTTGCTAGAGGCAACTTTAAATGCGGGCATTGAGCTTGAACCGCATGCACTTGATTTTCATGCCAAATCATTAAAACTTTATTCGACTCAATTTGAAAAACTTGCCGTCCTTGTTCCTGAAGAATTTCCAAATTGGTTACAAAATGCCATGTCATGAATTTATCCTTAAATGATTAAAGACTAGCAGTTTTGGCAAACAAAAACCAGCATATTATTTCATACAACTTCGGTATTTTGGGGTGATTCCGTCTATTGACTCGGATATTCCATTTTTTCAAAGACCACGGCCTGATTAAACGTTTGTAATTGACTAAATATCTTTCGGCTTATTTCCGTTAAAGCCTCTTTCAGATGCAATGAATTATCAATAGAAAAAATAATTTCTACGCGATAAGCATCTGTTGTTTGTTCAATCAATGAAAAAATAAGTTTGATATGCTGAGGTTTGTCGCCTAGAACACCTGCTTGATTTCGTAAAAGCGTTTTAATTCCAGAGCTAATTGAGCCTTCCGCTTGGATATTAAATTGTTTTAATATATAGGTCATATGAATTCTATAAAATTGTTTATGTCCATAAGTATAATTCTGTACCACTGACGATGCGATTAACTGATTGGGCAAAATGACCTTATTGTTATCCTCTGTTTCGATAAGGGTCTCAAGTAAAGAAATATTTTTCACATATCCTTTGGTATCTCCGACCTTAATATAATCACCGACTTCAAAAGATTTATTCATAAATAATATTAAGCTTGAAATTAGCCCTGAAAGTACATTTTTTAAACCCAAGCCGATTCCAATTGATAAACCACTAATAATAAATAATAGATTTTGCAAAGGAAGCCCTATCACTTTTAAAATAATCACCAAAGTAATTGTATAACCTATACAATTAAACAATTTCATCATGGTTTGACGACTTTTGTCATCTGAACACAAGCGAAATGACCAATATTTAGAGATTGCAAAATTAAGTAAATCAAGAACTAACAATACAAAGAAAGACCAAGCAAAACCCATCACATGTAGATTATAAGCTTTAATTACAGGGTAAACAAATATCCACTCAAACAACTTCATGAAAAATCCTTGCGAAAACAAGCTGAATGTACCTACAAACAGGAGTAGTAGAAAAACAATGACGCCTGCAAAAAAAATATAATTTATTAACAGATTTAAATGAATAAGAGCGATATTCTTGTAATGGGAAAATATTTTATCCAAAGGCATGTTTCTTAAGAAGCTCGATGAGATATTTTTAAGTCTAAAGAGAATAAGTAAATAACTGACAATGATAACATTAATAATCAATATAAATTGTACATAAATAGCTAAATTTAAATAACCTAGACTTCCTATCAATAAATTCACTATAGGAATAAGAAATGTAAATGTCAAAAATTTATTCTTCGCTGCAGTCATATTTAATATTCTAATAAACATCCAAAAGTCGATAAGATAACCTAAAACAAACAATAGAATTAAACCGACATATTGATAAAATAAAACCATAGACTCCGAACCAAAATGAAGTTGTTCATCATAAATGCTCTTGACCACATACATTAGAGAATTTAAACAACAAAACTGCAAAACCAAAAGCCAAGCATCTTGATTAAAATTTTTCAAATCATAGTGCCAATATACATACCCAATGAAGAATAAAACATATATAACAAATCCAGGCCTGCCTAGAATATAGATTAAGTATATTTCATCATATGAGAAGAAATTATTGAGATACATATACATAATGGGTGATGTAAAAAGGAAAAGAGGCAACAACTTCAGGTAACGAACAATGCTTATGCATTGAAAAAACTGTCTTGATTTAAAAAAATATTGGCCAAAACCTTTTAAGAACATCACCACCAAAAGGCCCAAAAAAGCAATTTGTGAATAAATATTGAAAAATAAGTTTTTATAATAATCACCTGTAAAAGAAAAATGAAAAGATATGTCAGGCACTGTTATGTCCCATATGGCCGGCATTTTAAACAGTAAGTTCTCGACATATAATTTTTTTGACAAAAGATAAACCGTGGCTTTTAAATTATCCAACTTTAAAAGCATATATTGACAAAAATATTTTTGATCCTGATAGCTATCCAAAAGATTCGATATATCCTCTCTTTTAGTTAATCCTGTCTTAAATTTCTGAATAAACTTTAAACTATTCCATTCAAGATGCGTTTGATGAATATTTTTAAGTTGTTCATCGACACAGGCATTTAGGATAGAACGTTTTTGAGGGATTTTTTGATTTGCGTTTAATAAATAAGATTTTGAAAGTTTCTTGGTCTTTAACTCTTTTTCGATGCCATCAATCGATTGATTGATAGCTGTTAAATCCTCTCCAAGAACCTGGGGACTTAGACAAAGAACAAAAAAAAATGAAAGGAGCTGAATGAATTTCAAGATGCCAACTCTTTTGTACTCATAATATATTTATAGACGATTTTGGGAATTATGCTACAAAATCAATAAAATTATTCAATGGCTATGAAAAGACAAACTGAAAGCTTACGCTTTCAGTTTGAAATTAGCTTGGTTGGCTTGATAGTGCCGTTTAACAAACCCTTAGACTCTTTGAATATTACTTTCTCTTCCATGTCGCAACACAAAGCCTTTGGGCGAAACAGACAGACTCCATTTCGAAACCAAATATATAACAAAAAGCTTTGAATAACAATAAATATTTTTCAAAATATCAAAAAAGTAATTTGTTTATTGCAAGCGATCAACGAATTTGATAAATTCCAATTTCATCGCCCTTATGAACATAAAAATGATAAAAAACAATATTACTGTATCTTTTGCTGAACGTTTGCGCATGTCGTTGATTAAAGCAGGGTATACATCCAATCGCAGCTCAACTGGGGTAGACATCATGAAGTTTGCTGATGTTATTCAATACACTCCTCAAATTTGTCGAAAATATTTAAGAGGAGAAACCATTCCTGAGCCACAAAAACTCAGCGAAATCGCTCAACATTTACAAGTATCACCTGGTTGGCTTTTATTTGGTGACAGTCATAGCTTTGAAGCACTTGAAACACATAAAATAACCATTAGTAAAAATATTTTACATCATCTTTTTACACATATTAGTCAATTATGCTCCCCACAAAATTCTTCAGATAAATTACCCAATTTTTGGTTAGAACTCACAGAAGATTTACAAGAATTCAATCAAAACGAGGAAAAATCAAAAAAAATCATTGATATGGCTTTATCTTCTTACAAATATTTTGCACCAATCAAAGAATTTGAATCTAAAAATGATTAAAATCACATACTAAATTTGTTGATAATAAACGCCTTCTCATTAGAAGGCGTTTATTCATTTTAAATTATATTGTCTCGGCATAGCGTTTTTGGCTATTCAGAATTTCTTGGTGTGCGGCTGCAACATCTTGCCATCCTTCAATACGCACCCATTTGCCCTCTTCTAAATCTTTGTAATGTGCAAAAAAATGCTCAATGGATAACAGTAATGGTTGAGGTAAATCACGATAAGACTCAACATTACGATACAATTGAGATAATTTATCGATAGGAACAGCCAAAACCTTCGCATCCTCACCGGATTCGTCGGTCATCTTCAACATTCCAACCGGACGACAAGGAATCACAGCACCGCTTAATAGAGGATATGGGGACACCACCAATACATCGACCGGATCTCCATCAAGCGATAACGTTTGTGGGACATAACCATAATTGGTTGGATAAAACATCGCTGTTGCCATGAAACGATCAACAAATAAAGCACCTGTTTCTTTATCCACTTCATATTTAACCGGAGCACCATTCATCGGAATTTCAATAATAACATTGATATTATTGGGCACATCTTTACCCACAGGAATATTTTTTAAACCCATTTTAGCCTCTTTAAAATTTAAATCGTCTTGAATTCATTTCGAGCAACAGTATAACCACTTGAATCTTTTTAGACAATCTTTGAATGAAAACTATCAATGCTTATCTTGAGATAGCAAGGTGTTTTTCGTTATAATGATTCATTGTCTAACGGAGGTGGATCAACCATGACCTGTATTTTTTGTCAAATCGCTAACAAATCACTCAATACCCCCTTGCTATACGAAGATGGTGACGTGATAGCATTCCAAGACATCAACCCTCAAGCCCCTCTGCATGCGCTTATCATTCCCAAAAAACATATTCACTCATTGCATGACAGTCAATCAGAAGATCAATTATTATTGGGAAAAATGTTGATTACTGCCAAAAAAATCGCCCACGATCATGGTTATCATGAACAGGGATACAGATTGGTGATGAATACTGGATCAGATGGTGGCCAAACGATATTTCATATTCATTTACATTTATTGGCAGGTCGGCCATTGACCTGGCCTCCAGGATAAACATCATGACCCTTGAAAAACATATTTCAGAAATACTTCAATATCTTGATCCGCACCCAAAACGTTCCGAATTAACAGCGACGCCCAAACGCGTAGCAGAATCTTTGCAATTTTTAACTCAAGGGCACCATATCGATATTCACAAAATCTTTAAAGATGCTTTTTTTGAAACCGATGATCAATCCATCATCGTTATTAAAAACATAGAATTCTATTCACTCTGTGAGCATCATTTATTGCCTTTTTTGGGGCATTGTCATATTGCCTACATCCCAGAAAAACATATTTTGGGTTTTTCAAAAATTGCTGAGGTCGTTGATATTTTTTCCAGACGCTTACAAATTCAGGAACGATTAACTGTCGAAATAGCCGAATGTATCCAAACCTATCTAAAACCTCAAGGCGTTGGCGTTATCATGGAAGCCAAACATCTTTGCATGAGCATGCGAGGTATTGAAAAACAACACCCTCGACTGTGTACTCAAAAAATGCTTGGGCGTTTAGAAGATCCTCTCCAAAAACAACTTTTTATTAACTTAATTCAAGACACTCATCAAAGCCCAATTTAACATCCACTTGATGACTAACCATGAGTATTCCTAACGGCAATTGAATCAAATTCCTAATCAATTGCTCTTCTCCAATAGCATCCAAATGACATGTGGCCTCATCCAAAATCAACCATTGTGGTTTACTATATAATGCTCGAGCTATCAATACGCGTTGTTGTTCTCCTTGAGACAAATAGGCAACCGATAAATCTGAATCTAGATTTAACGCAACGACTTCACAGACCTTTTTAAAAAGTTCTTTATCGACTTCATCCGAATAAAAACTAATATTCTCAAAAATAGTTCCTGGAAGTAAAGCATCATTTTGCAATACAACACCAAATTTTACACAAGCACTTACCTGACCACCTAAGGGCTTTTCGATACCAGTAATACACTTTAGAAGTGTCGTTTTTCCACAACCTGACGCCCCTTTTATCAAGTATTTTTTTCCGGATATAAATTCTTTTGAAAAATATCGATTAAAAACATACTCGACCTTTCTCAATTGAATATTCATTGCTAAGCGCCTATTTTTTTCATTTTCAGAGCAACCAATCAAATCCTCTAAACGTATCAAGGGAGTTTTCAAATACTGCCATTGCATTAACCGTTTAAAAATAGCTTCAAAAGTTGCATTGGCCTGAATTTTTAATACCAAAAACCCCACAAATAAACCCAAACGCAGATCATGTTGTGCTACTAAAAACAGCCCCCCTAACCCCACCAACAAACTATTGAGTTTTCTCAAAGAACTCATGCTGAGCAATACTTGTCCTTGAAAAAAATCATTTTTTAAAAATGCTTGCCAATAAGGCATTACTCTGAGTTGCCAAAGATTCCATACAACCAGTTCTTTTTGAAAAATTTTAATAGTGCTTAAATGACGTAAAATTTCCAGAAAAAAAGTCAAATGCTGTTGTTGTTGAGCTGTAATCTCTTGAGATTGTTTAAAATAACGTTGCAAACCAAACTGATGGGTCAACCCCATCAGCAACATAAATATTAGGTCCATCAGAGCCAAGGGCCAGGAAAAAATAAACATCATCATGATCTGCATTAGCAAAAATAATCCATCGCTCCCTAGATAGCATAACTGTTGTATCCATCGATAAAAAACCTGCTCAATGGCATACATCCGTGTATAACAATCATTTGCAGCGTGCCTGGACAAGGAATCAAGTGATTGTGAAAAAAAATCATGTAAAATCATTTTGGAAATATTAAAAGCCATTTTTCCTGCTATAAAAATTGTATAATATTGCCTTGCAAATTCTAAAATCGTTCCTAAAAGTAGGCTCATTATCCCTAGGACCAAAGGAATTTTCCATTCCTGGGTTGAGTTAAAAAAATCAATATGTCCTATAAAAATATTTAAACAAATAGGTTCAAGTAAAGAAACTAGCCCGCAAAGTAAAAACACTAACAATAAATGACATGACATTTTTTTATTTATAATTAAGCAATTTTTAATATATACACGAGTGTTTCTTAAAATATTTTTTTGTAATATGGGAACGTTAGACACATGATTTAATAAAATCGCTTCTAGTGATACAGTTTTCATTGTTGTCCTTTTAATAAAAAATAAATCCATTGCCATAATGGACGTCTCACACCAAGAAAATAGGCATCCAAAGACAATCCCTCCCATAAATGTGATGCAAATTCGGTTGAATTTATCATTTCAGCTTTTACAATAAATTGATTATCATGAACCCAAGGGGAAATCTCTCTAACAATAGCCTGCATGGGATAGGCTTTTAGTGGCTCCAAACCCAGCCAGGCCAAATGTACTCTTTGACCCATAAAAATTTGACGTTGTAGACAGATGGGCAAATGGAATTTCACCCAATATTGAAATTTTTTTGGCTGAATAAGCAAAAGTTTTTTTCCTTTATGAATGATCTCCCCCTCATTAACATAGTATTTCACCAAAGTACCGGCTATTGGAGATTGAAGCATTTGTAAGCGTTTTTTCTTTAAATCTCGCAACATTTCAATCAATTCCTGATTTTTATTCAAAATAACTTGATACTGACGCTTCTTTTCATGCAAATCTTGTAACGCAATCAGTTTATGTTGAGCAAGACGACTTAAATGTTTGAGAAATTGAAACTGGTAATTTTTTTCTTGATGAATATCAATGATTTGTTGTTTTAAATATTGAGATTCATGTTCTAAAGCAGATTGATGTAGTAAAGATGACATCGGACGAATATGCAGCATCGTTTGACCTTTTTGCAATTTCACCCCAACTGGTATTTTTTGCTGCGTCATAATCCCAGTTATCGGAGAGTGAATTAACACCCACTTGGGATGATAATATATTTCAGCAGTCGCTGGATAGTGAGGCGTCCACGATAATTGAATGATTCCGAGTACCAAGCCTAAAAATAGTGATAAGATAACAAACACTGAATTTATAAACATTTTCATCCCTGACCTTTATTCGACGCAACACCATGCGTAAAGCTAAAAAGAGCTCATCCCTAAGCATATGATCCTTTCTCTAATTGGAATTTTTCAATTCATTTGGTTTTATCTTTTTGAGCCAATGCTCGAACATCAATATGTTGAGATTGGTTTTCTTTCATGATTTTGATGACTTCGTCGTTAAAATCATGAAGTTTTAAATAGTGCTTTGACTTCATCCAATAAAATTGCGTGGTTTGTTGTATCAAAAAATGAGTAAAAATATCGAGCATTGCAAGCTCAGGGCAATATTTTTCAATAAATAAAAATTGTCCCTGTTCATTGACCTCTAGAAAAATATAATCTCCTTCAGGAGTCACAATAAAATCTAGGCAACCAAATACAATACCCAGCTCACGCATTAAATATCGAATTTGCTTCACTAATTTATCAGGTAATTGATAAGGTTCCAGATTTAATTTTGAAGGATGGAGCATCCTCCAATCCATTTTAGATTCGTCAGAATCTTGAGAATGAATTTTTACAGCAACAATATAATCGCCAAAACAAGTCACTCTGAGTTCATATAATTTAGGGATTTGTACTTGATAAATACCAGGAATCAAATCAATACATGATTTTTCCAGAATATGCATTCCATCAATTTTGGCAGTATAACAAACTCGCAAACCATCCCCTTCATCCCAAAATTGAAAGGTAAGGGGTTTATGTATCACTCCTTGTTGATGAAATTTTTTGTAAAAATCACAAATTTCTTCATAATCATTACTAAATAAGGTGGTGGGAATCGTCATACCCACATCACAAGCAACCTTTAATTGCAATAACTTATAATTAGAACGTAAAGCAGCCTCTTTACGATTAATCCACCATGCCCTTGGTGCTATCTGATGGGTAAAGCTTTCATGAAACATCTGATTTTCTCGTTTATGAAACTTATAATCTTCCAGATAAATTTTGGCTTTTTCTAAATAAGGTTGACGAGGACGTCTCCACCAAACCACATCATAATCAACATGTTCAATAGTTTGATACTCGTCTTTAGATTGACAACGGTATTCGGCATTATCAATTAACACTGAATTTTTCTGCAAAGTTGGATAATCAGCGCAAAAGAAATTCAAAACACGGTGTCCCATCGACTCTAAAGCCAAGGTGACATAGATGGCATGCGTGTCATCTGGTTCAGTCACAATTAAAAAATTCATACTTTTCCTCTATTCCAAGTTGGACTACGCTGTGCGCCCCCCTCCATGATGGGCAGCACAGATTTAATCATGATTGAAAAATTAAAAATCGTAAACCATATCCATCGAGGTATTAGCGCTCCCTGTTAGTTCGAGAGAACCACCGGCTTGTGACATCTCAGTGAATACTGTCTCGGGTTGTTCATATGAAATTTTCTTGGCTAAGTGATACGCCAAAGGACGTTCGTTACTATTTGGATTTAACATTATGTTTTCCTTGGTTGGTTAATAAAAATCCTTTACAACTTATTAATGCAATACAACAACAAACGGGAAATGAAATAATTTTGAAAAAATCATGTCGTGGTGTAAGAAAAATTTAAAAATATCAAGAAATGATAAGATGAAATGAAACATTGACTCTCCATGTGAAGGTTGGCTTTTTTCCTGGCGCAGATCCTAGCAAAACAAAAAAAACAAATCAATCATTGTTTTTGCTTTTTTTATCTGTCATCAATTTCATGCTTTTTAACAATCAAGAAATACGCATCGTATCATCACATAGAAATGCAAATATTTTTTTAAGGCTTTATCGTTTGGTTTAAATTTTCTGAAGAAGATGTTTCTTCTGAAAACTCCCCAAAATCTAGAAAGTGAGGTATACTCTGCGTTTTTAAGATAGC